>NZ_FOKH01000065.1:0-1310 GCF_900111955.1 Pseudomonas sp. NFIX10
TGTCTAGTCCTGAAATAGGTTTACACCTGTTTCACCCTAACGCCCGATGCACCGCATCGGGCGTTTTGTATTTCAAAGACAGGTGAGGTCGCTCGCCGTTATAGATCGATATCGACTCACTCACCATCTTCTTCGCTTGCAGCAAACCCTGCGGTCGCTGGAGCATAAGCTCTGTCTTTAGTATCCCGTTGACCCGCTCTGCCAAGGCGTTTTGGTAGCAGTCATAGCCGTCCGTCATTGAACATCGAATACCGTATTTCGCGTGCAGCGCTTGGTACATCCCCGAGCAATATTGGATACCTCTATCTGAGTGATGCACCAACGGCTGCTCTGTCCGACGGTGCTTTACCGCCTGGCGCAGTGCATGTGCTACCGACTCGGTGTGCAGGCTTTCATGGACGTGATAACCCACGATCTTTCGCGAAAAAGCGTCCGTTACCAAGCTCAGATAGGCCGCACCTTCCTGAGTGGGCAAATAGGTGATGTCAGCCACCCAGACTTGTTCCGGGCCGCTTGGAACAACCTGCTCGGGACCTGGCTTGAGCAGGTTCGGGTGGCGGTGAAAGCGATGATGACTATTGGTCGTCTTGTGATAAGACCGCTTGCGAGCTACCAATAAACGTCTTTCCCGCAGAATCGAAAACAGCCGATCTCGACCCACTTGCAGTTCAAGTTGAGGCTGGCAATGCAGCAAGTAATGCAGCTTTCGAGCGCCCAAACGCGGCTGCCGCTGACGTTTTTGCTGAACAAAATCGGCAACCTTCTGATCCAGCTCCAGACGAGCAGCGTAGGCGCGATTGCGTTTGTAGTAAGCCTGTCGGCTTATCCCCATGAACTGGCAAGCCCTGCTGACGCTCAGGTTGTTGATTCGTTTTTGCGCGAGGACTTGCCGGGACGCTTTTTTACGACGGAGAGACCGTAGTCATTCTTTAAGACGTCCACGACCGCCTCGAAAAACTGCGCTTTCTGATTGGACAGAGCTAACTGCTCTTCAAGCTCTTTGATACGTTGCTCTGGCGTTAATGGTCGGTTTTTGTCGGGCATAGACCCCATCCTCGGCGAGCCAATGTATGTGCCTGGGCTCCAATCCTGTCGACCGTGCTTGCGTAACCACGTCAGAACGGTCGTTTTGCCTTGAATCCCGTAGCGCTCCTGAGCCTCTTTATAACTCAGCTCGCCTTTTTCGACCTGATCAACAACCGATAATTTAAAGGTCAGCGTGTAGTCGCGCTGACTACGCCTTTTTGCTGATTTCATTACGCCCTCCTGAAAACGGATCAGAAGGTGTAAACCTTATTCAGGACGGGACA
>NZ_FOKH01000064.1:0-1360 GCF_900111955.1 Pseudomonas sp. NFIX10
GGGAGTGTCAGAAATTTTGTGTTCGGGCATAACATGAGTAAGAGGTGCATGTATGCCAACCAAAAAGAAACCCCTGCGTGACCTGCCCAAAATCCCCAAAGAGCTGCTTGAGCAGTTTGGTGAGGGGCTGATGACAGCGGAAGCCATCGAGGACGCCTCGGCAGCGTTCAAGAAGGCCCTGATTGAACGAGCCTTGACCGCTGAACTCGGCCACCACTTGGGCTATCCCCCGGGCGCGCAGCGCCCGGAGGATGAAACTAATCAGCGCAATGGCAAGAGTGGAAAAACCGTTTTGACCGGAGATGGTCCGCTGCGGCTGGATATCCCACGCGACCGGGATGGCAGTTTTTCGCCCATTTTGATCCCCAAACACGAGCGCCGTTACACCGGTTTCGACGACAAGATCATCGCCATGTACGCCCGGGGCATGACGGTTCGCGAGATCAGAGCGTTTCTCCTGGAACAGTACGGCACAGATGTTTCGCACGACTTCATCAGCTCAGTCACCGACGCGGTGATGGAAGAGATCGGCGCTTGGCAGCAACGACCGCTTGAGCCGATGTACCCGGTCATCTTCTTCGACGCGCTGCGGGTCAAAATCAGGGAAGAAGGACTGGTCCGCAATAAGGCCATCTACTTGGCCTTGGGCGTATTACCGGACGGAACCCGCGATATCCTGGGCATCTGGATCGAGACAACGGAAGGCGCCAAGTTCTGGATGAAGGTCTTCAATGACCTCAAGACCCGCGGCGTCGAAGACGTGCTGATCGCCGTGACCGATGGTCTCAAAGGCATGCCAGAAGCCCTCAGCGCGGTGTTTCCTGAGACGACGCTGCAAACCTGCATCGTGCATCTGATCCGCAACAGCCTCGACTATGCAGCGTGGGACAAACGCCGGGAACTGGCCAAGGCGCTCAAACCGATCTACCAGGCGATTAACGCCGAGGCCGCCGAAGTGGCTTTGGACTCGTTCGAAAATGGAGCCTGGGGCAAACAGTATCCAACCGTCGTGGCTGCCTGGCGACGCGCCTGGGATCGAGTCGTCCCATTTTTTGTTTTCCCACCGGCCATTCGAAAAGTGATCTACACGACCAATGCAATCGAAAGCATCAACGCTCAACTGCGCAAGATCATTAAAACGAGAGGACACTTCCCAACCGATGACGCTGCAATCAAATTAATCTGGCTGGGCTTGCGCAATATCACGGCGAACTGGGGCAGTGCGGCCCACGACTGGAAAAGTGCCATGAATCAATTCGCGATCCTGTACGGGGACCGGTTCATCAGGCCGACGTGGTAAATGAAGGTCTGCCTAACGGCAGGCCGTTACCGGCCCGCACACAAAAAACCTGACACTCCC
>NZ_FOKH01000063.1:0-1535 GCF_900111955.1 Pseudomonas sp. NFIX10
GCGGGCCAAACCACCGGCACCGTCAACGTCGAGACGCCAGCCAACGACGTCTACAACAACGGCAGCACCGTCAGCACCACCATTACTGGCGCGACCGGTGGCAACTTCGAGAACCTGGTGCCAAGCACCACGCCTGCGGTGACTACGATTACCGACTCGGTGGACAGCACCGGCCTGACCCTGTCCGCCAGCAACACCGTCACCGAAGGTGGTCAGATCACCTACACCGCGACACTGACCAATGCCGCTCAAACCCCTGTGACCGTGACCTTGAGCAACGGCTCGGTCATCACCATTGCCGCCGGCCAGACTACTGGCACAGTGGCTGTGGATACCCCGGCCAACGACGTCTACAACAACGGCAGTACCGTCAGCACCACCATTACTGGCGCAACCGGCGGAAACTTTGAAAACCTAGTGCCGAGCACTACCCCGGCGGTCACCACCATTACCGATTCGACGGACACTACCGGTCTGAGTCTGTCGGCATCCACCGAAGTGGCAGAGGGCGGTCAGATCCTCTATACCGCTACACTGACCAACCCTGCTGGCACACCAGTCACCGTGACGCTGAGCAACGGCGCGGTCATCAACATCGCCGCCGGTGCCACCAGTGGCTCCGTGGCTGTCGACGCACCAAAAGACGACGTTTACAAAGACGCCGGCAAGGTTGAAGTCAGCATCGATAAAGCCACCGGTGGCAACTTCGAGAACCTCGTTCCGAGCACGACCCCTGCCGTCACGGACGTCACCGATACCATCGACACCAGCACCGTTTCGCTCACTGCGACTTCGACTGTGGCAGAAGGTGGCACCGTCGTTTATACCGCCTCGGTCAACGCTCCGGTCACCGGCGCTCCACTGGTCGTCACCCTGTCGAACGGCCAAACCATCACCATCCCGGTTGGTGCTAGCTCCGGCTCGGTGAACTTCGTTACGACGAACGATGCCCTCGCCGGCGGCGACAACCTGAGCGTCAAAATTGACGACGCCAAGGGTGGCAACTACGAAAATCTGGCTATCGACGGCAAGACCGCCGATACCTCGGTCACCGATACCCAGGACACCACCGGCCTGACGCTTTCCGCAACCGACACCGTGGCTGAAGGTGGCTCGATTGTTTACACCGCGACGCTGACCAATGCGGCCGGCTCGCCCGTCACCATTACGCTGAGCAATGGCGCCGTCATCAACATCGCCGCCGGCGCGACCACCGGTACCGTCACTGTCGACGCGCCGAAAGATGACGTCTACAAGGACGCCGGCAAGGTCGAAGTCAGCATCGACAAGGCCACCGGTGGCAACTTCGAAAACCTGGTGCCAAGTACCGCACCGGCAGTTACCGATGTCACTGACACCATCGACACTTCGACTGTCAGCCTGAGCGCCACGTCGACCGTCGCTGAAGGCGGCACCGTCGTTTATACCGCCTCGGTCAATGCCCCGGTCACCGGTGCTCCGCTGGTCGTCACCCTGTCCAACGGCCAGACCATCACCATCCCGGTCGGCGCCAGCTCCGGCTCGGTGAACTTCGT
>NZ_FOKH01000059.1:0-2984 GCF_900111955.1 Pseudomonas sp. NFIX10
ATCTTGTCGAAGTCAACCTTGGCCGAACCGAAAACTTCGGAGCAGACACGGGTCAGAGCAGCGGTCAGCGTGGTTTTACCGTGGTCAACGTGACCGATGGTACCGACGTTGACGTGCGGCTTATTACGTTCGAACTTTTCCTTAGCCATCGAAATCACCCCTAGGAGAAGAATTTAGCGAGTCACACAAGCCATTAAAACAAAGGCAGATATTTGCATATCTGCCTTGTAATATGGAGCTCTTGAGCGGATTTGAACCGCTGACCTCACCCTTACCAAGGGTGTGCTCTACCAACTGAGCTACAAGAGCAAAATACTTTGCACAACCTGCAAACTTGGAGCGGGTAGCGGGAATCGAACCCGCATCATCAGCTTGGAAGGCTGAGGTTCTACCACTAAACTATACCCGCGGAGCTTGCAGCTCACGCTAAAATGGTGGAGGGGGAAGGATTCGAACCTTCGAAGTCGTAGACGTCAGATTTACAGTCTGATCCCTTTGGCCGCTCGGGAACCCCTCCTAAGCGAGCCGGCATTCTATATCATGCCAGCCTTCTGTCAAGCATTTTCTCATTAAAAACCTGAGGTTAGCTGCGTTGACGTCGCTTCGTACCGCTTACCTTTAAAGGTCTTCGCTGCGAAGCGGGCGCCATTCTATGCAAACTACCCTACGGGTGCAACCCCTTCGCATGGCATTATTTTATGTTTTAACTCATTGAATTCTTTAGAAAGGTTTTGGAGCAGCGTTTCACTCACCTTTCCCGCGCCTTCCTGGGGAACCTGAACCCAGAACCCTCCTCCCTCAGGGAGATTTTGCCCGCTCGAAACCACAGGGCGACCTACGACACCCAAAGCTGCCAGGCGCTGCTCCAACTGCCTGGCCAGCTCCGGTCGAGCAAAACCACCCAGATAGACACAGATTTTGGACACGTCAGCAGACTTGGCCGAATCGCGCCTGACAAGGGCATCCGCCGTTTCGCTCAAGAGATGAATATCCTGTTGCGACCCGCGATATAAACTCAACGGCGTGACATCCTTGGCGCGAAGCGGGGCCTCTTGCTGATGCCAGATGTAGTAGAAGACATTCAAAACCAGCAACAACAGAAACAGCCACCGCATAGAAACCTCAAGACAAAGGACAGGCCATCGCCAAACCGACGAAAACCAGGTCAGGTACCACCCTGGCCTCTGGAACGACCCCGGAAACCAGATTGGCATCCCCCCCAGTAAGAAACACCACGAAATCCTTTCCCCAATATTGCTCCGCCAATTCAAGCTGAGTCAGGACAAATCCCCTGAGCATCAGCATGCAACCGCGCTCGACCGCCTCGACAGTCGCACGACCTGGAGCGAGGCTCTCATGGGCTCGCTCGGCCGCTATATCGTCATAACGAATTTTCCGCGTGTGGGTACGCAATTGATTACGCATAAGAGGCATGCCAGGACAAATGAACCCTCCCAGATGCCCACCATCCGCGGCCACGAAATCAGCTGTGACGGCAGTACCAAAATCCAGCACCAGGCACGCCCCCGAAGCGAGATGAAAACCACCAAGCAGGGCCAACCATCGATCGAGGCCTAGCCGCTCGTAGTCCTCGTAGCCATTTCTCACACCCGCCATTTCCCGGGCGGGCATAGCACGAACTACCGATACCCCGAACACATCGACCAGCGAAGCGACTAATGAATCCGTCTCCGCCTGGGTCCTCACACTCACAAGACGGCACTTCTTGAGCTGGAACTTCTTCGCGTCATTCAGGCTCGCGAGCAAATCGTCGTCAGAGCCGACCACACCACCTTCGACCGGCGTTATTCCGTCAGGGCGCAGAACGCGCCATTTGATAAAGCTGTTGCCGCAGTCGAGCTCAAGAATCATCACGCAACCTCAAACTGAGCTCACCACCGCTAAAGTTTTTTTCCACACCATCTACCTTCAAACGCAGCGCACCCTGGTGGTCAATGCCCAGCACAATGCCGTCAATTTTATTAACACCGGCAATCAGAGACACAGCCCGCCCCTGCCAGAGATGGTACTGCTCCCATTCCGACTGGATCGCAGCAAACCCCGATACGCGATGAAGCTCCAGATATTGCTGCAGCGTCACCCCCAATCGGGCCACCAGCTCATTTCGATCAAAATCCCTGCCCGCTTCAAGGCACATGGATGTCCATTGCTGGTCGACCTCATCAGTCGATTGCATATTCACATTGATCCCTACGCCCAGGACAACATGGCAAACGTCTGCCGGATCTCCAACCAATTCAAGCAAAATGCCGGCGATCTTTTTCTCACCCACCAAGACATCATTAGGCCATTTCAACCCCGCCGCCGCGATCCCCATATCGCGCAAGACATGCATGACCGCAAGCCCGACAACCAAGCTCAGACCTTCGATCTCTCGCATCCCACCACTAATGCGCAACACCAGGCTGTGGTAAAGGTTTTCGGCAAACGGGCTGACCCACTTACGACCACGACGACCGCGACCCGCTATCTGTCGCTCAGCCAAAACCATGAATGGCGCCACGCCTCCGCGCTCGATGAAACGCAGCGCCTCGGCGTTAGTGGAGTCGATAGAGTCGAATATATGGACAGGCCACTCATGAAGGCCTTTTGCGCGAATTTCTGTCGCATCCAAAAGCAACAGGGGCTTAGCCAACTGATAGCCCCTACCTCGAACTTTATGAACAGACAATCCTAAATCCGCCTCCAAGTGTTGCAACTGCTTCCATACAGCACTACGACTGATACCCAGTGCAGCACCCAGCGCTTGCCCCGAATGAAAGCGGCCATCCTTCAGAAGTTTTAGCAACGTGAGCATGCGGACTGCGCCCTGATAATGAGGCCCGCATGATAGCCATGCGCAAGACAGTTGCATAGAAACACAAAATGACTTTCCTGCGGGCAAAACAAAACCCCTACCTGCGTCAGCAGATAGGGGTTTCGGAATTTAATCTTGACGATGACCTACTCTCACATGGGGAAAC
>NZ_FOKH01000058.1:0-3198 GCF_900111955.1 Pseudomonas sp. NFIX10
CGAGCGACCTCACCTGTCTTTGAAATACAAAACGCCCGATGCGGTGCATCGGGCGTTAGGGTGAAACAGGTGTAAACCTATTTCAGGACTAGACATTCTATTTTCCGATTTCGGAAAAAGGGCCAGTCCTTTCTCAGGGTATGTAGAGGTCAGTCTCAAGTTCTACTCGATAGGTATCGTCCAGTTTTACCTCATAGGTTTTCTGAGTGACGACGTACGTAAAATCGGGAAGGACTTCAAACCTCAGCAGATCGCCTCGGTCTATGGAGTCATCCAAGGTTATCTCCTTGATAGAGGCACTCTTGGAAAGTTTGTGTTCGGGTAGTTTGATTAGGTATGAACGAGCCATTGGATGATTCCTTTTCATGTGTGCGGGGAATCATTCAATGCCTTGCTGATATCCTTCGCTACTGTCAGAAATGACAGTAGCGACAAACGGGAACCAGGCCCGATTACAGCGACGCTTTTGGTCAGAAGCGCTCTGAAGGTTGGGATCCTTCGGACTTGGCTTTGGAAAGGTAATGACCTTGTTGGTGGACTGCTTACGATGAGGTGATGCTAGAGGCGGCGCTCCAAGGGGCCGGCCTTGCATGGACGAATGAGTTCGCTGCACACGCACACCTTGTATCCGGTGCACTCGTACGAGTTCTCGAAGATTGGACACCTCCTTACCCAGGCTTAAGGCTCTACTATCCGGCAAATCGCACATGCCTGCCGGGTTAAGGGCCTTCGTCGATATTGTTCGTGAAACTGTTTTATATTGATCTCGTAGATTTCACCCAAACGCTTTACGGTGCCGACGGGTTACACCTCTGAGGGCAAGTACTGTTCAATGACGCCAAGCCACCCCATACCCGGATATGTTTCAAAGCCAGGCGTTATCGAGTAGCCCTGAATGAGGTTTTTACCCAGGACGCTGTAACCGCTCGATTGGGCTGCTTTAGTCTGTAATTCAATGCTTTCGCCCAGATGATCCTGTGTGTCTGAGCTAGCAATTATTCTGTGGTTGTCGTCGAGTATCATCAATCGACTTCGCGGGCGTTCTTCTTCGCTCAAGCGAACGCCTTTGAGAACGGAGTCGGCTTGATTTTTCCAGTCGAAAAAAATCCCGATAACTCCAATCACAGGTGTCTGTTTTTCGGCCTTGCTGCGCACAGCAGCACTGAATGCGCAGGTGTGTGAGTCGTCAAGAAGCGGCTCGACCGTTACTTGGCCAGCGAAATATTGATCACCTGAAGAGTGAAGCATTGCTCTTTTAAACCATGGTTCCTCCGCGACATTGGCTCCGATGACTCTGCCGAAGGTCCCAGGACGGCCCGAGGCAATGATTCGTCCACTGCTATCAGCGACCCAGATATCCAGGTACACGGTGTAACTGTCGAGAATGATGCCAAGGCGTTCGCTGGCATAGACGCAGTTTTCTGGTGAGTGATTGGTTAGCGCGTCGACCAAGGATGCATCGGTTGCCCACCAGCGCACGTCGCATGTGCGTTCATACAGGTTCCGATCGATGATTTCGATCATGTTTAAGGAAAGATCTGCTAAACGCTGCCCGCGCACGTCAAAGCACATACCACGGCCAAGTGCTGTCAGTTCATTGACCGACACCTGCAGGTCTTCGGTCAGTCCACTGGCAATTTTTGAGATTCGCTCGGAGATATTTTTGACTTCTTCGGCCACCACCGAGAACCCCAGCCCGGCCTTACCTGCATGCGCGGCTTCGATGAGCGCATTGATTGCCAGCAATCGGGTTTGGCGAGTGATCGCCTGTATATCACTGACACCACGATTCGCCAGGGACTCCACTTCCCGTGAAAGGGAGACGATCCGTTCGGGTTCGATCATTTTCTTCTGCTTCTAAGATTATTGATGGCGGCAGCGGGTTGCTTATCAATGAGCGAAGAAAACGGCAAAAAAATGGGCTATAGCTGCCCTCTGAAGTACGAAGGTTTGGACCTTCGTTGACAGTAAGATCGGCTGATGTTGCTGGGGCATTAGGTGAGCCCCAAAAATAAATCCGAATCTCCAACTCGCTTTACGTTTGCTGAAGAGGTGGGGGTCTAGGTCTAGCCAGTCATATGAGCACAGTTATTTAGGTTACTACGTTATGTGTAGTGGATAGGGTCATACATACGGATGTAGAAAAGCGAAAACCCGACGCAAGACGTCGGGCTTCTCGTTAGTGAATAAATACTATTGCCGCGGCTCCACGTTATCCAACACCCGATTCGCCAGCAACGAACTCAGCTCAATCAGCTGCTGAATCCCCTGCGCCACATGACGCCGTGATCCATCCAGATCAAACGCCATATCACTCACCATGGCATCAGCCGAAGCCAGCGTCTCACTGAGGTTGGCGAGCAAACATTCGTTATCGAGGCCTTTCACGACGGTGAATAGTTGCCCCGGTTTGGGATCGTCTTGGGATTTTTCCGATTTCGGTAGCAGGTAGTGATCGAGCACACGTTTGGTGGTTTCGTCTTGCTGCTTGGCTTTGGATTTTGCGGACGTAGAAGTGGAATCTGCCTCTGGCGGATTCGGGGTTATTTTGAACATCGGTGTGGGTCCTCATAGTAGGCCGCACCATCTCGCTACTAAACGAAAGGGTGGCGGCTGTGCGCAAGTTAGTAGACCGGTAACCCACACCAAACCCGGCGCGCCCGAGGGCGCCATGCGCACAGCCACCATCGAGAACAGACAAATGCCTGACTGATGAGACTTGTACAACCAAGGTGGGAGCCGGGCTACTAAACCCGACCACTGATGGGCAGTGGCAGGAAAACAATAGAACCCCGGGACAAGGCGCACAAGCGGGCGGATTCTGGCGTAGTTGTAGGCAAAGGCGCAAGGATTCGTGGGTTGGTGGAGGTGTGTAGGTGGGGGCTGTAGGAGCGGGGTTTACCGGCGATGCGGGAGGCTTGTTTTGGTCTGGAACCGTGTCGATTTCATCGCGAGCGAGCTCGCTCCCACAGGGGGTGGGGGCTGTTGCAGATATGTGTTCACCACCCGGTGTGGCAGCAGGGGGCAGGAGGCCCCTCGCTCTGAACCCGGCCATCGCGTTGTGCCATGTTGATCGTGTTCAGCTTTTTGGGGGCTGCTGCGCAGCCCAGCGGGAGCAAGCTCTTATCAAACAAAAAATAACCCATTGTTTTTGCTTCTAAAAATCATGCTGCTTTGACTAATTGCATGCCCAACTTG
>NZ_FOKH01000057.1:0-4680 GCF_900111955.1 Pseudomonas sp. NFIX10
GCTCGCTCCCACAGTTTTGATCGGGGCGTGCGCAAATGCTGCGTTCGCCACAATTTCCATGTGGGAGCGAGCTTGCTCGCGATAGGGCCGGGTCATGCAACATCAATGGCGACTGGTTTACCGCTATCGCGAGCAAGCTCGCTCCCACAGGTATTCCAGTGTCGAACACCCTCCAGATCAAAAAAAATTGACTCAATCCCCTCAATCAAAAGCCCTGGGTGCTCCAGCAAAGGTATCACCCCGCTTACCGCAGACATGATGGAACGGAGCACTTTGGGATTTCGAGCCGTCATCCGTCCGGATGCGGTTTTCCATTTGATTGTTTGATTGCGAACCGCCTGATCATCGTGGCGCGGCCAGCCGTATTAAGGATGAGTGAACAAAAATGAACCGAGCTTACCGAGTAGTCTGGAATGCTGTGTTGGGCGCGTGGCAGGTGGCATCAGAGTTGGTCAAAAGCCAAGGCAAAGACAAAAGCCGCAGATCCCTCAGCCTGGTCATTGGCGTGGGTGGCGGGGTCTTCGCTTCTGTTGCCACGGCGGGAGCGTTACCGTCGGGCGGCAATATCGTGGCAGGTAATGGCAGCATTCATCAGAATGGCAACAACATGGCCATTCATCAGGGCAGCGATAAGCTCGCGATTGACTGGCAAAGCTTCTCCGTCGGCAAAGGCAACACCGTCCAGTTCGTCCAGCCGGGCGCGGCGTCTGTCGCATTGAACCGCGTGTTGGGCTCGGATGTGTCAGTGATTCAGGGCGCGCTGAAAGCCAACGGCCAGGTATTTTTGGTCAACCCCAACGGCGTCCTGTTTACACCCAGTGCACAGGTTGATGTAGGTGGCCTGGTCGCGTCCACGCTCAACATGACCACGGAAGACTTCCTCGCGGGCAACTACCGTTTCAGTGGCAACAGCGCCGCCTCGGTGGTCAACCAGGGCAACATCAATGCCGCGCAAGGCGGCACCATTGCCCTGATCGCCGCGAAAATCGTCAACGAAGGCAACATCACCGCGAACAAGGGCAATGTGCTGTTGGGCGCCGGCAGTGTCGTGACGCTCGACCTGGGTGGGCTGGTGCAGTTGGAAGTGAAAGAAGGTGCGCTTCAAGCGTTGATCGAAAACGGCGGCGCCATTCGTGCCGATGCCGGCCGCATCCTGCTGACTGCCCGTGCGGCGGAAACCCTGGCGAGCACCGTCATCAACAACACCGGTTTGATCGAAGCCCGTTCCCTGGATATCGGTGAAAACGGCGTGGTGACGCTGATGGGAGATCAGGGCGGTGTGCAAGTCGCCGGGCGAATCGATGTGTCCTCCGATACCGGCAAGGGCGGCAAGATTGTCGTGACCGGCGACCGTATCGCGATCAACGGCGGCGCTGAACTCGACGCCACCGGCGCCAAGGGCGGCGGCGAGATTTATGTGGGCGGTAGCTGGCAAGGCAAGGACCCGGCGATCAAACAGGCCAGCCAGACCACCATTGCCGCCGGTGCCGTGCTCGATGCATCGGCGACCGACAACGGCAAGGGCGGTACCGTGGTGGCCTGGTCGGATACCAAGAAGCCGGGCAGCGTGACGCGGGTGGATGGCACGCTGAAAGCCACCGGCGGTGCCAAGGGCGGCGACGGCGGCAAGATCGAGACCAGCGGTGCCAAGCTGGCGGTGAGCAAAGCCGCCGATGCTTCGGCCAAGAACGGCAAGGGTGGCTTGTGGTTGCTCGACCCGGACAGTGTCACAGTGGGGCCGGGTAATGGAGGGCTGACGGGCGGCGCCAACGGACAAGCTGCCACGGTCGGTTTCAACGCGATCGACACCGCCCTGGCCGGCGGCACCGATGTGGCAATCAAGGCCGACAACACCATTCACTGGGACGGCGACTACACCCCGCAGGGCATCAGCGGTGACCGGACACTGACGTTGCAATCGGGGCACGACGACGGCGCAACAGGCCGTTATGTCTTCGGCAATATCTTCCTCAACGGTGACATCGATGCCAGCGGCGCAGGCAATGGCAACAGCCTGGCGTTGATTCTCAACGGCAAAATCGCGCTCAACACCGACGTCAGTTTGAAGAGCAACGGCGGCAATGTCGTGTTTGCCGGCGTGGTGGACTCCGATGCGGTGGCCAACAACCGCCAACTGCGCGTCGATGCCGGTTCGGGCTCGATCATCTTCAGCGACATGGTCGGCGGCAACAGCGCGCTGGGCGCCCTGTATGCGACCACCAGTGGCGCGGGCAAGACGTTTATCAACGGCGCAAAAGTCTTCACCCGCGGCGAGCAGGTGTACACCGGTGCGGTTGAGCTGGGCACTTCGCAATTCCTGAACGCCGACTTCGAAAATGGCCTGGTCGGGTGGAAGACCTCCATCGACCAGTTCTTCACGGGCGTCACCGTGGTGGATGGCGTGGTCTCGCCGAATGACCCGACGTTGCCGACGACCTCGCCAACGAACGGCAATGCGCCGAGCGTTTCCCCTGGCGACCAGGGCGACATGAATTACAAACCCCTCACCCCGGTCGCCGCCGCTGGCCAAGGCAAGGACGGCGGCGCCGCGCTGCTGCTGGGAACCGAGAATACCTCCAACTGCCTCAACGCCCCCGCCGGCTGCATCATGCGTGGCCCTTCGGTCGTGAGCGAGGGTACGGTCTCCCTGGCCGCCGGGGAAAAAGTCAGCTTCGATTACAAACCGGTCGCGGGCGGCGATACCTACGATGTCTTCGGCTACCTGTTGAACGTCAATACCGGCGAATACCAGATTATCCTGAATGAAACGGGTAACGGCACGGGGGCGGTGAACTGGCAAAGCCACACGGCAACGGCTGACAGGGCCGGCACGTACAAATTCGTGTTCGTCTCGGGCAGTTTCGACCAGACCGCCGGCAAGCAGGTCGGTGGCTCGCTGTACGTTGACAATATCAAGACCGAAACCTCGGGCAGCAAGGGCCTGCAAGGCAGTTCCATCACGTTCAACGGCAGCCTCAACAGCACCGACAACAACCTGGCCATCAAGGCGGACGACATCAACTTCAACGGCGGCGTCGGCAGTGTCACCGGCAATGGGAACATCACCCTTGAGACCAACACGCCGAGCAAAAACATCGCAGTGGGCGGCAGCACAGGCGACGCCCCCGGTTCTCTGGAACTGACCGGCACCGACATCAGTGCACTGGGCGACGGGTTCACCTCCGTCAACATCGGCGGCGCGGACATGACCGGTGACATCAACATCATCGAAGCGACCCGCATCAACGACAACCTCGTCCTCAATGCCGGCACCGGCAATATCCACATCAACGACCAGTTGACCGTGGCCGACGCCCCGGGCACCGGTAACGATGACACCAAGCCGGCCCCCGTCCTGGTGCTGCAGAGCAACGGTGGCAAGGTCGACCAGACCGCCGGCGGCGCCATTGTCGCCGATGGCCTGGTGCTGCTGGGCGATGGCGCCACCCATGATCTCGACAACGCGGCCAACGACGTCAACACCATCGCCAGCGACACCGGCACGGTCAGCTTTGCCGATGTCGATGACCTGACCGTCGGCGTTGTAACCATTCCCGATAGCCAGACCCCGACAAACCCGCAAGGCGTGCCGGTCGCCGGCATGACCCAGACCGGCGACCTGGAGCTTGTCGCGGACACCCTCACCGTCGGCCAGGCCCTGCTCACCCAGGGCGATACGAGCCTGACCGCCGACGAAATCGATCTCGCCGCGAGCGTTTCCGGTAACGGCAGCCTTACCCTGCAGCAGAAGACCGATGGCCTGGACATCCACCTGGGCGGCAGCGATGACCCGGAGGTGACCGGGCCTGACGATCCGTTGGTGCTGTCCGGCGCTGACCTGGCCAACATCCAGGATGGCTTCGACAAGGTCGTCATCGGCAACGACAAGACGCGCAACATCACCGTCGACGATGAAGGCGCGACGTTCAAGGACGATCTGGCCCTGGTCGCCAACGGCGTCCTGGACTTGCTGGGCGATCTGACGCTCAAGGATCCCGAAGGCACCGACGAAGACGGCACCACCGGCAAGGGGCTGACGTTGAGCGTCGACGCGGGCAAAGGTGCGACTCAGAGCACTGGCGCGACCATTACCGCAGACGAATTGGCCTTGCGCGGCGAAGGTGACTTCCAGCTGGGCAAGGGCGGGCATGACGTGGGTGTCATCGCCGCCGATCTCGGCAGCCTGGCATTTGCCGGCAACGGCAACCTGACGGTGGGGACCGTGGACGGCACCGTGGGGATTACCTCCGATGAGGCGGTCACCTTGAAAACCGATCACGACCTGACGTTGGTAAAAGGCATCACCATAGAAAATGGCCCACGGGACGATACCAGCCAGGGTCAGACCCGTGCCGACGACATCATCACCCTGGAAGTGGCGGGCAACACCACCCAGTCCGGCGATGCCGGGGCCAAGCTGGATGCCAGCGGCCTGGTGCTGCTGGGCGGCAATTACGCGCTGGGCAATACCGGCAACGTGATTGGCGATATCGCCAGCGCGGCGGGCAAGGTCCAGTTCAACAACAGCACAGACCTCAAGGTGGGTTCGCTGACCGCGACCCATGCCGACGGCACGCAGACAACCCTCACCGGCGTGAACAACACCGGCGACGTCAGCATCGGTACCCAAGGTGACTTGGCGATCAACGAAGGACTGGCCACCAGCGGCAACGTGTTCCT
>NZ_FOKH01000056.1:0-5002 GCF_900111955.1 Pseudomonas sp. NFIX10
GGTCAGATCACCTACACCGCCACCCTGACCAACGCCGCCGGCTCACCGGTCACCGTCACCTTGAGCAATGGCGCGGTGATCAACATCGCCGCCGGAGCCAAAACCGGTACCGTGACCGTCGATGCGCCGAAAGACGACGTCTATCAGGACGCCGGTAATGTCTCGGCAACCATCAAGACAGCCACCGGTGGCAACTTCGAGAATCTCGTCCCGAGCACCGCGCCGGCGGTGACTGCAGTCACTGACACCGTCGACAACACCACGGTCAGCATCACCGGCAGCACGTCCGTCACCGAAGGCCAGACCGCGACGTACACCGTCAGCCTGACCAACCCGGCGCAGACGGAAGTGACCGTCAAGATCGTCTACAGCGGCACTGCGGCCGACGGTTCGGACTTCACCGGCGTCTACACCGTGAAGATCCCGGCCAACGCCACCAGCGCCACCTTCAACGTCGCGACGCTGGACGACAAGATCACCGAAGGCACCGAAAACTTCGTGGTCAAGATCGACTCGGCCACCGGTGGCAACTTCGAGCACCTGGGCGTCAGCGGCACCAACGGCAGCGTCAGCACGTCGATCATCGACAACGATGCGCCGCCGGTACTCGACCTGGACGCCAACAACTCCAGCGGCAAGACCGGGGCCGACTACCAGGTGACCTTCACCGAAGGCACCACGGGCCCGGGCGTGTCCATCGGTGACACCGACCTGAAGATCACCGACCCGGACAGCACCCTGCTGACCGGCGCGACCATCGTGCTGACCAACCGTCAGCCTGGCGATGTGCTGAACCTGGGCAACAGCGTCAATGGCATCAGCATCAACGCCAACAGCACCGACGGCAAGATCGTGCTGACGCTGTCGGGCAATGCGACGCTGGCCGACTACATGCAGCAGATCAAGAACATCAGCTTCACCAACAGCAGCGATGACCCGAGTACCGTACCGCGCATCATCACCGTGACGGTGACCGACGGCACCAACTACTCCAACACGGCCACCACCACCGTGAACGTGGTCGGGGTCAACGACGCGCCAGTAGCCACCGGTAGCGCGGTGACCGGTACCGAAGACACTTCATTGGTGCTCGGCTGGTCGACGTTCGGTATCAGCGACGTGGACAGCGCCGCCGCCAGCCAGGGTGTGAAAATCACCGGGCTGCCGAGCGACGGCAAGTTGCAGTACCTGGACGGTGCCACCTGGAAGGACGTGGCCAACAACCAGACCTTCACCAAGGCTGACATCGACGCCGGCAAGCTGCGCTTCACCCCGGACGCCAACGAATCCGGCGCCAACGGCAACCCGAGCGGCGTGGGCGATCAAAAGGCCGATTACGCACAGATCAGCTTCCAGCCAACCGACGGCCAGGCGCTGGGCAATACCGGCACGGTGAAGATCGACATCACGCCGGTCGCCGACGCACCGAGCCTCAACGTGGCTGGCAACAGCGTGACCTCCACCGGCCTGATCAAGGAAGTCTGGACCGGCCTGTCGGGCCTGGGCACCGATGGCAACGGCGCGCCATCCGGCACGCTCAAATCGGTGATCGATGCCGCCGGCACGCCGAACAGCAGCACCAACGTGACCAACGTGCAGTCCGACAGCAACGTGAACCCGGGCACCGCGTCGAAAACCTCCGGCCTGATCTTCCTCGAAGCCGGCAAGACCTACACCTTCAGCGGTACCGGCGATGACAGCCTGCTGGTCACCGTCGGCGGCAAGGACGTGGCGGCCATCACCTGGGGCGCAGGCGGTAAATTGAACGGCTCGTTCACACCGACCACCAGCGGCTACTACACCCTGGACATCTACCACCATAACCAGACTGGCCCGGGCAGCTACGACGTGAACCTGTCGGTCAACGGCGGCACGCCAGTGGACCTGAGCAGTGCCGGCGTGCCGCTGTACACTGGTGTGGCCGACCTGGCGAATGCCGGCGTGACCGTCTCCGACCTGCACGGTACCAATGGCGAAGGCTATTACGACGGCTACAAACTCAACGAAGGCGCCGAAGGCACCAGCGTAAACCTGTCCAAGATCACCACGGCCCTGACCGACACCGACGGTTCGGAAAGCCTGAGCGTGAAGATCGGCGGCATTCCGGAAGGCAGCGTGCTGAGCGACGGCGCGGGCCATACCGCGACCGTGGGCAGCAACGGCGAAGCCTCGGTCACCGGCTGGAACCTGGGCAGCCTGACCCTGACGCCACCGACCTACTACAACGGCCAGTTCAACCTGACCGTGACGTCGACCTCTACCGAAGCCCTCGGCGGCTCGGCGGTCAGCACCGCGCAGATCCCGGTCACGGTTTATCCGGCGGTGTACAACGCCGTGACAGCCACCTCCAGCAGCGACAACGTCACCGGCACGGATGGCAACGACATCGTCGTCGCCGACATCGGCGGCCTGACCGTGGTGCCGGGCGTCAACTACAACATTGCCTTCATGGTCGACAGCTCCGGCAGCATGAGCGATTCGTCGCTTTCCGCAGCCAAGACCTCGCTGACGTCGGTGTTCAACACGCTCAAGCAAAGCATGGGTAGCAACTCGGGCACGGTGAACATCTTCCTGGCGGACTTCGACAGGCAGGTGAACAAGACCGTTTCGGTCAACCTCAAGGACCCGAACGCACTGGCGCTGCTCAAGAACGTGCTGGATTCAATGGCGTCCGGCGGCGGCACCAACTACGAGGACGTATTCAAGACCACGGCCAACTGGTTCAAGAGCACTGAAGCCTTGAGCAACACCGGGGCGAAAAACCTGACTTACTTCATCACTGACGGCCAGCCGACCTTCTATCAGTCTGGTGAACAGACCAACCCGACCCTTTACGGCGACGTGAAGCTCGACAGCCTGATTACCACGACCAACTACAAGCTGGGCCAGACGTTCAGCGCCGACCTGGACAGCACACACCGCGTGAAGGTCGACGAGTCTGGCAATGTCACGCTGCAAACCTGGAAAAAAACCTGGGGCGGCTACTGGAGCGACGAAGCGCTGGGCACCTTGCATGCCCAGGGTGACGGCACCTATGAGCTGTCGTATCGCGACGGTACCGGCAACAGCACCGACTCGAGCACCACCAGCAACTCCCTGAGCGCCTTCGCGCTCCTGAGCTCGCTGTCTGGCGTGGAAGCCATCGGCCTTAACAGCGATGTGACCCTGGCCGATCTCAAGCCATACGACTCGGATGCAAAACCACAGACCAACATCGACCCGAAAGACCTGGCGAACTCGATCATCGGCCACACCGAAGCGACCCTGCCGGGCGCCGATACGGTCAATGGTGGCGACGGCAACGACATCCTGTTCGGCGACCTGGTGAGCTTCAACGGCATCGCCGGCGAGGGTTACCAGGCCATCCAGGCGTTCGTGGCCCAGCAGAACGGCGTGGACGTCAGCAAGGTCACCACCAGCAACGTGCACCAGTACATCACCGAGCACTACACCGCGTTCGATGTGTCCGGTGCCCACGATGGCAACGACACCCTGTTGGGCGGCGCCGGCAACGACATCATTTTCGGCCAGGGCGGCAACGACACGCTCAACGGTGGCAAGGGCAATGACATCCTGCTAGGTGGCACGGGTAACGACACACTGATCGGCGGCCAGGGCAATGACACCCTGATCGGCGGCCTGGGGGGCGATACCTTTGTCTGGAAGGCCGGCGACACCGGCACCGACGTGATCAAGGACTTCAAGGCCGCCGATGGCGACCGGATCGACTTGCGGGATCTGTTGCAGGGCGAAACCGGCAGCACCATCGACCACTTCCTGAAGATCAGCACGGTCGATGGCGTGTCGTCGCTGCAGGTCAGTACCTCCGGCCAGTTCAATGGGGCCAACGGTGCCGCGGCGGCGCCGGACGTGACGATCAAGCTCGAAGGCAACAACTGGTCGAACGTGAACCTGAACTCGTTGATCGCCGGCAGTGACCCGACCATCAAGGTCGATCACAACAACAGCTGAACCTGACACAAAACCCGTGGCGAGGGAGCTTGCTCCCGCTGGGGCGTGAAGCGGCCCTGTTTTTGGGGCTGCTGCGCAGCCCAGCGGGAGCAAGCTCCCTCGCCACGGGATAAGTGTTCATACTCCCCCACAGTTGGCCTATGCTGCCCAGCATGACGCCGCTTCATACATGAGGGATGCCCGATGTTTTATGTGCAACGCGATGCACAAGGCCTGCTGGTGCGCGTAGAAGCCGCCGCTTATGCCGAAGCCACCGAAACCCTGCCGGCCGACAGCCACGAGATCCAGGACTGGTTCGCCAACCAGGCGGTGGAAAACAGCCTCAAGCAGCTCAAGCAGAGCGACCTGGAGATGATCCGGGTACTTGATGACTTGATCCAGGTGCTGACCAGCAAAGGCGTCATCCGCGTCACCGACCTGCCAGCCGCGGCCCAGGCCAAGCTGATGGACCGCACCCAGGCCCGGGAAGCACTGGGCGGGTTGAGCCGGTTGATCGACGATGATGAGAAGGGGTTGATCTAGCCTCAAATGACACAACCCGATCCCTGTGGCGAGGGAGCTTGTTCCCGCTCGGCTGCGCAGCAGTCGCAAAACCAGGCAACGCGGTCTGCCTGAAGAGCTGCTGGGGCCTGCTTCGCAGGCCAGCGGGAGCAAGCTCCCTCGCCACAGGGGATCGTGTTGTCTGGACTGACGCGGGAGTGTCAGGTTTTTTGTGTGCGGGCCGGTAACGGCCTGCCGTTAGGCAGACCTTCATTTACCACGTCGGCCTGATGAACCGGTCCCCGTACAGGATCGCGAATTGATTCATGGCACTTTTCCAGTCGTGGGCCGCACTGCCCCAGTTCGCCGTGATATTGCGCAAGCCCAGCCAGATTAATTTGATTGCAGCGTCATCGGTTGGGAAGTGTCCTCTCGTTTTAATGATCTTGCGCAGTTGAGCGTTGATGCTTTCGATTGCATTGGTCGTGTAGATCACTTTTCGAATGGCCGGTGGGAAAACAAAAAATGGGACGACTCGATCCCAGGCGCG
>NZ_FOKH01000055.1:0-5473 GCF_900111955.1 Pseudomonas sp. NFIX10
TGCGTGATAAATCACCAACTCATCTTTGGCGACATCAACACCCACGATCGGCTTTGCGACAGAAACCGGCATTGCCATTGAAAATCCTCCGGGCTAAGGTTTGAACACTTGAAGGGTTCACCCAGAGGCGCAGGCTTGTTCCTATCGTCGGTCTAGGCCAGATGCATTCTTTATCGGCGCTTGGGTGAAAGGAGGAGGGGTGAAATCTCCCACGGTCTGTACTGCGGCTAACAGTCAGAATCGAGCTTTGTCCCTCCTCCCCCCTTCAAGTCCTACCATACAAGCGAGCTTGCTCGCGATGGCGGTCTGACAGTCAACATCTCAGTTGAATGTTAAGCCGCTATCGCGAGCAAGCTCGCTCCCACATGGGTTTTGCAGGGCCAGAGAGTCAGAGCAACTCAAAACTCTGCTGCTTCACGTCCTGGGAATCCAGGCCGATCTGCACGTTGAACTTGCCCGGCTCAGCCCCGTACTTGAGTTGAGCGTTGTAGAACTTCAGGTCGTCTTCGGTAATGGTGAAGTGGATGACTTTCTTCTCGCCGGCCTTGAGCATCACCTTGCGGAAGTTCTTCAGCTCTTTCACCGGACGAATGATCGAACCGGTCACGTCCTGGATGTACAACTGCACCACGGTTTCGCCGTCACGCTTGCCGGTGTTTTCCAGGGTCACGCTGGCATCGAGCTTGCCAGTCTTGTTCAGCGTGGTCGATGACAGGGCCATGTCCGACAGGCTGAACTCGGTGTAGCTCAGGCCGTAGCCGAACGGATAGAGCGGGCCGGTGGTGTCATCGAAATACTGCGAGGTGTAGTTGCCCGGCTTGCCCGGCGTGAACGGCCGGCCAATGCTCAGGTGGTTGTAGTAGGTCGGAATCTGCCCCACCGAGCGTGGGAAGGTGATCGGCAGCTTGCCCGACGGGTTGTAGTCGCCGAACAGCACATCCGCGATGGCGTTGCCACCTTCGGTGCCGCTGAACCAGGTTTCCAGGATCGCATCGGCCTGCTGCTTTTCTTCCAGCAGCGACAGCGGACGGCCATTCATCAGCACCAGCACCAGCGGCTTGCCGGTGGCCTTCAGGGCCTTGATCAGCTCGCGTTGGCTGGCGGGGATGTTCAGTTCGGTACGGCTCGACGACTCATGGGACATGCCACGGGACTCACCCACGGCGGCCACCACCACATCGGCATCCTTGGCGGCTTGCACCGCTTCGTCGATCAGCACCTGGGCCGGGCGCGGGTCATCCACCACTTCCGGGGCATCGAAGTTGAGGAAGTTCAGGTAGTCGAGCACCTTCTTGTCGGCGGTGATGTTGGCCCCACGGGCGTAGATCAGCTTCGACTCGGCCCCCAGGGCGCGGGTCATGCCATCGAACAGGGTGACCGATTGCGCAGGGCGCCCGGCCGCGGCCCAACTGCCCATCATGTCGATCGGAGCCTTGGCCAGCGGGCCGACCAGGGCGATCTTCGCGGTCTTCTTCAGGGGCAGGGTCTGGTTGCGGTTTTCCAGCAGGACCAGGCTGCGGCGTGCCACGTCACGGGCATCGGCGCGGTGCAGGCGGCTTTCGGCGTAGGTGTCGGCCGGGTCGTCCTCGGCCTTGCCAATGCGCAGGTACGGATCCTTGAACAGGCCCATGTCGTATTTGGCCGCGAGCACTTCGCGCACGGCGTTGTCGATGTCACTCTGTTCGATCTCGCCGGCCTTGAGCAGCCCGGGCAGTTCCTTGCCGTAGAGCGAGTCGTTCATGCTCATGTCGATGCCGGCCTTGATCGCCAGCTTCGCCGCTTCGCGACCGTCCTTGGCGACGCCGTGCTTGATCAGTTCGAAGATGGCGCCGTGGTCGCTGACCGCCAGGCCGTTGAAGCCCCATTCCTTGCGCAGCAGGTCGTTCATCAGCCAGGTGTTGGCGGTGGCGGGCACGCCGTTGATGGAGTTCAGCGCGACCATCACCCCGCCGGCTCCGGCGTCGATGGCGGCGCGGTAGGGCGGCAGGTAGTCCTGGTACATTTTCAGCGGACTCATGTCCACGGTGTTGTAGTCCCGGCCGCCTTCCACTGCGCCGTAGAGGGCGAAGTGCTTGACGCTGGCCATGATGCTGTCGGCCGCGTTGGCGCCGTTGCCCTGGAATGCCTTGACCATCACCCCGGCGATGCGTGACACCAGGTAGGTGTCCTCGCCGAAACCTTCGGAGGTCCGGCCCCAACGTGGGTCGCGGGAAATGTCGACCATGGGCGCGAAGGTAATGTCCAGGCTGTCGGCCGCGGCTTCCTGGGCGGCGATGCGCCCGGAGTGGTAGATGGCGTCCATGTCCCAGCTCGAGGCCAGGGCCAGGGGGATCGGGAAAATCGTGCGGTGGCCGTGGATCACGTCATAGGCGAAGAACATCGGGATCTTCAACCGGCTGCGCATGGCCGCGTCCTGCATCGGACGGTTCTCATCACGGGTGATGGAGTTGAACGTGCCGCCGATGTTGCCGGCGGCGATTTCCTTGCGAATCATCTCCCGGGGCATTTCCGGGCCGATGCTGATCAGGCGCAATTGGCCGATCTTCTCTTCGAGGGTCATTTGCTTCATCAGGTTGCTGATGAACGCGTCCTTGTTCTCTATGGGGGCGGGCAGGTTGTCGGCTAATACGGATTGACTGGCCAGACTGACAAACAGGCCCAGCAAACACAGCTTCTTCATGAATAGTTTTCTCGCAAGCCTAAAGGGCGGTGATCAGGACACGCCGGTCAGCCAAAATGTGAGGAGCGGCTATTGTTGTTCGGCTAAATACAGCACACTTTCGAACCCATTGGGCTGAACTTAGTTTCACACTGCGCATCTTTTAGCCCATCGACCCGATTCAATCCAGCGCGGCGGCAGATTATGCCCCAGACGCCGGTGAGATAGGTGGCAGTGTTTTATCCAATGTATGCAACGGAGAGCGTCACCCGATGAATCTACGACTGAACCACCGCACCGGCCTGCGAATGCTGGCCCTGATGCTGTTCACTACGTTGCTGGCCGGTTGTGGTATCAACAATATCCCGACCCTGGACGAACAGGCCAAGGCCGCCTGGGGCCAGGTGCAGAACCAGTACCAGCGCCGTGCCGACCTGATTCCCAACCTGGTGGAAACCGTCAAGGGCTACGCCCAGCACGAGCAGGAAACCCTGACCGCGGTGATCGAGGCACGGGCCAAGGCCACATCGATCCAGGTGGACGCCAGCACCTTGGACAACCCCGAAAAACTCAAGCAGTTCCAACAGGCCCAGGATCAGTTGACCGGCGCGTTGAGCCGGCTGATGGTGGTGTCCGAGCGTTATCCGGACCTCAAGGCCAACCAGAATTTCCTGGCGCTGCAATCGCAGCTCGAAGGCACCGAGAACCGCATCGCCGTGGCACGCCGCGACTTCATCCTGGCGGTGCAGAAGTACAACACCGAGATCCGTACGTTCCCGGGCCGCCTGTGGCACAGCGTGATGTACAGCGACCTGCCGCTGCGCGAAACGTTCGAGGCCACCAGCTCCAATGCCGAAAAAGCCCCTGAAGTGAAGTTTTGATCAATCCGGCAGTTTGAAGCGTTGTGGGAGCGAGCTTGCTCGCGATGGCGGCGGCACATTCAGCATTGCTGCAAGCTGACCCACCGCTATCGCGAGCAAGCTCGCTCCCACACAGGAGTTCCAATGCGCGTGTTGAAAATTGGCCTGGTGCTGTTGCTCTGGGTGTTTGCAGTCACGGCACAGGCCGAATTGAAATTTCCAGCGTTGACCGGGCGTGTGGTGGACACCGCCCAGATGCTCGACCCTTCGGTGCGCGCGCAACTGGAGACGCAGCTCAAGGCCCATGAACAGGCGACCGGCGAACAGGTGGTGGTCGTGACCCTGGCGGACCTGCAGGGCAGCAGCATCGAAGATTTCGGCTATCAACTGGGGCGCCACTGGGGCATCGGGCAGAAGGATAAAAACAACGGCGCGCTGCTGATCGTCGCCCGGGATGACCGTAAACTGCGCATCGAGGTGGGCTATGGCCTGGAGGATCGCCTGACCGATGCCCAGAGTTCGGTGATCATCAACCAGGTGATCACGCCGGCCTTCAAGACTGGCAATTTCGACAAAGGCATCAGCGACGGCGTCGCGGCGATGCTGGTGGTGCTGGGCGGCAGCCCGCTGGACGAGCCGGCGCCGGCCTACAGTACGGATGGACAGCAGGAGCAGGGCGATTTTGTCGAGCGCCATGCCGGGCTGTTCATCTTCCTGGTGATCCTGTTTATTTTGACGATATCGGTCTGTCAGATGCTCGGTATCCTGACGACCGGGCGCGGTGGCTCCAGCGGTTCGGGCAGCGCCGGTGGGGGCGGCTTCAGCGGTGGCGGCGGCGGTGGTGGCTTCAGCGGTGGCGGTGGCAGTTTCGGGGGCGGCGGTTCGTCGGGCGGCTGGTGACAATAATAATGAGCAGGCACTTTTAACCATGGCATTACTGACTGAACACGAACAACGCAAGGTCGCCGAGGCCATCGCCCGGGTCGAGCAGCATACCGACGCCGAACTGGTCACGGTGCTGGCCGCCCGCGCCGACGACTACGCTTACATCCCACTGCTATGGGCGAGTCTGCTGGCGCTGGTGGTGCCCGGCGCGGTCCATTACCTCACCGGTTGGTTGGCGCTGCACAGCCTGTTGCTGGTGCAGTGGGTCAGTTTCATCGTGTTGTGCCTGGTGTTTCGCATCCCAAGGATCACCACTCACCTGATCCCCCGTTCCGTGCGTCACTGGCGGGCCTCCAACCTGGCACGCCGGCAATTTCTCGAGCAAAACCTGCACCACACCGTGGGCAGCACGGGTGTGCTGATCTTTGTCTGCGAGGCGGAGCGGTATGTGGAAATCCTCGTCGATGAGGGTATTTCCAAACACCTGGACAACACATGCTGGGACGCCATCGTCGCGACGTTCACCCAGCAGGTTCGCCAGGGGCAGACCTTGCAGGGTTTCGTGACGTGTATCCAAGCCTGCGGCGAATTGCTAAAGGACCATGTGCCGGTGACTCATGAGCGTAATGAGCTGCCGAATCGGTTGGTGGTGCTGGGCTGAAGGTTTCCTGTCGGCACAAACCGTGGGAGCAACGCTTGCTCGCGATGAACGATGAGTCGGTTTTGCCTGCCGAATCGCGGGGAGTGTCAGGTTTTTTGTGTGCGGGCCGGTAACGGCCTGCCGTTAGGCAGACCTTCATTTACCACGTCGGCCTGATGAACCGGTCCCCGTACAGGATCGCGAATTGATTCATGGCACTTTTCCAGTCGTGGGCCGCACTGCCCCAGTTCGCCGTGATATTGCGCAAGCCCAGCCAGATTAATTTGATTGCAGCGTCATCGGTTGGGAAGTGTCCTCTCGTTTTAATGATCTTGCGCAGTTGAGCGTTGATGCTTTCGATTGCATTGGTCGTGTAGATCACTTTTCGAATGGCCGGTGGGAAAACAAAAAATGGGACGACTCGATCCC
>NZ_FOKH01000054.1:0-10494 GCF_900111955.1 Pseudomonas sp. NFIX10
CATCTCCGGTCAAAACGGTTTTTCCACTCTTGCCATTGCGCTGATTAGTTTCATCCTCCGGGCGCTGCGCGCCCGGGGGATAGCCCAAGTGGTGGCCGAGTTCAGCGGTCAAGGCTCGTTCAATCAGGGCCTTCTTGAACGCTGCCGAGGCGTCCTCGATGGCTTCCGCTGTCATCAGCCCCTCACCAAACTGCTCAAGCAGCTCTTTGGGGATTTTGGGCAGGTCACGCAGGGGTTTCTTTTTGGTTGGCATACATGCACCTCTTACTCATGTTATGCCCGAACACAAAATTTCTGACACTCCCTGCACCTCTTACTCATGTTATGCCCGAACACAAAATTTCTGACACTCCCCGGTCAACAACATCCAGGCCGGCTACCAGGCCGCCTCGTCAACAAGCCTCACCCCCACCGCCGAGGCTCCCCAACCAACTGCCCCTGCACCCCAAACAACCCCATCTCCCGA
Source organism: Pseudomonas sp. NFIX10 (assembly GCF_900111955.1). Lineage (NCBI taxonomy): Bacteria > Pseudomonadati > Pseudomonadota > Gammaproteobacteria > Pseudomonadales > Pseudomonadaceae > Pseudomonas > Pseudomonas sp. NFIX10. The sequence continues at coordinate 467 of NZ_FOKH01000054.1, forward strand.
ATCACCGCCAACTCCCCCTCCGTCTCCACCCGCTCGGCAATCAACGGCAAATCGATACTGTGGGCCGCGCGCTGGATCGCCTCGATGAACAAACGCTTGTCACTTTCCTGATCAATGGCGCGGATATAACTGCCATCGATTTTCAAGTAAGCCAACCCCAGCCGCGACAAGTTGCCGATCATGCTGAACCGCCCACCAAAGCGCTGCAGGCTCAGGGAAAAGCCAAGCTCGCGCAGTTGCCGGGTCAACTGCTCCAGCACGGCCTGCTCCGGCAATTGCTCTTCGCCAATCTCCAGGGTCAAGCGCGGCCCGAGGTTGGAATGGGCCCGCAGGATCTCAAAGATCTTGTTCAGCGCCTGAGGATCGGCCAAGGTCGCCGAAGACAGGTTCAACGCCAGGGACTGTTCATGCCCGGCCATTTGCCTGAGCACCTGTTCGAGCATCAAACGGTCCAGGCGCGCGGTCCAGCCGAAACGCTCCAACCAGGGCAGGAAACGCCCGGCGGGGATGGTCTGGCCCTGCTCGTCCAACAGCCGCGACAGCACTTTGTAATGCAGCACCACCTGGGTGTCCTGGGCGGCCACCACCGGCTGGAAGTACAGCTCGAAACGCTGATGACTCAAAGCCTGGTCAAGCAACGTGTGCCAGGCATGATGATCGTCGCCAACGCTGGCCGAGGCACTGTGGTCCAGGCAGGCCCAACCCGGTTCGCCCTGGCTTTCGGCCTGGGCCAGGGCCTGATCGCCGAGCTGGAGCACCGCTTGCGGCGAGTCGCCGTGGACAAACGGCGCCAGCCCGATGGAGGCCACCGAAGCCACGTCCGTCGCGCCAGTGGCATGCAGGCTCGCCAGGGCGGCTTCGAGGTTCTGCGCCAGTTGCAGCGCCTCCTCGCGCACCAGCCCGGGGGCCAACACCGCGAACTCGCCGCCGCGAATACGCGTGACCAGGTTGAGGGTTTCCGGGTAGCGGGCGCACTCACGCTGCAATTGCTCACCCACCGCGATCAACAGTTGGTCAGTGCGCTGCCCGCCCAACCGCTGGTTCAAACCGGCCAGGTCCTTGACCCGCAGCAACAGCAGATAACCGGAACTGGCCTGCTCCGGGTTACTCACCCGGGCATTGAGCTGCATTTCGAAATAGCGCCGGTTGGCCAGGCCCGTGAGGGTGTCCTGGTAGGACTCGACCCGCAGCTTCTCGCTGCGCTCGGCCTGCTCCTGGAACAGCGCCTTGAGCTTCTCGACCATCTGGTTCATCGCCTGCACCACGCGCCGCAGCTCGGGAGTGCGCGGCAGCTCCGGCAGGCTCAGGAACTCGCGACGAGCAATGGCATGGGACTGATGCACCATGTAGTCCAATGGCTTGAGCTGGCGACGCAGCAGCAAGGCCCCCAGCACCGCGCTCACGGCGCCGCACAACAGCAACCAGCCCAGGCTGCCTAACGCGCTCTGCCACAGCTTGGCGAGGGCGAACATCGGGTGGCTGATCACCTCGACCCGCGCCGCCTGCTCCCAGCCGCGACTGACGATGGCGTCGCCACCGGCCGGTTCCAGGCCGATCAGCTTGACGAACCATTGCGGCACGCTGCCCGCGTCCGGCGTGCCGGTGCGCTCGACCAGGGTCTTGTCGGTGGCCACATCGACCACGCGGATGGTGGCGTAGTAACCGCTGTCGAAGATCGAGCTGACCATCAACTCCACCATCGCCGGGTCGTCGATGTTCGGCGTCAGCGAGAGCGCCAACGCCGTGGCCGCGTCCTGGGCGTGGGAGCGCAACTGATTGACGTACTGGGCCCGCGAGCTCTCCAGGCTGACCATGAAGCTGCCACTGAAGGCAACCACCAGGAACAGACAGATAGCGATCAACAGCTGTTTGAACAAGGACATCTGAGCGCGCGCTCCTAGTTAGTCGTCTCGACCGGAAAACCTTCGGCCTGCATTTTTTTCAACACATCCTGCCACCGGGACAGGCGCTTGGTGTCACCCACTTTCTTGTTGCCCTTGGCGCCCGGCAGCCACAGCCCTTCGGCATTGAAAGAGTAGACCGGGAGCAAGTCGGTTCGCTGGCTGGCCGGCAGGATCCCGTCGATCAGGCTGTCGAGTACCAGCGGCATCGCCTCGGGCGTGGCGTAATAGGTGAGCACCATGTGGGCACGGTTCTGCCGCAAGGCCTTGACGTAGGTGATGCGCAGCTTGTCACTGGACACCCCGAGATGGCGCAGGCTGAAGTACTTGGCGATGGCGTAGTCTTCACAATCGCCGGCGCCCTTCCACAGGGCCTGGATCGGCGTTTCCCAATAGTCGACTTCACGCCACAGGTCGATGTCTTCCACGTAGCGCACCTGTTTGTTGAAAAACAGGTTCACCACCTTGAGCTGTTCCAGTTCCGGGATCTGTTTCTGAGTCGCCAGCAATTGCTGCCACGCGTCGATCCGTTGCTGCCCTTCCCCCAGCGGGCCATATAACGCTTGCGCCCGCCGGCTGATCTGAGCAAAGTCCCAGTCGGCCCGCAGGCCGCCCAGCATCAGGCCGGCCAGCAACAATGCCGAACACAGCCAGCGCAAGGACCTGAGGACAGGGAACGGTGCAGCCAAGGGAGATACGTCCGAAAAGGGTCGTTGGAAATTCGTTGGATGGTGACGCCTGGCCCACTAAAAGACAATGGCAAGGTGCAATCACCGCAGACAGACTAAACTTTAGTTCAGGAACCTCCGGTCGAGAGACTTTGACGGTTCGCCAACCTGTACTAACGTGTGCCTGGATCCAATTTTTACTACCAATCAGGGTACGTTGTCGTGACACAGAAACCCAAACCGCTCAGCACTATCCAGATCAACGGTCCCATTCCCGCTGACCAGGCACGCTCGATCATCGAAGGGTCTCTGCGCGAGGCCATCCTCGATGGGCGCTTGCCTTGCGGTACCGCCCTGCGCCAGCAGGAACTGGCCGACCTGTTCGGCGTGAGCCGCATGCCGGTACGCGAGGCGTTGCGCCAGCTCGAAGCACAGTCGCTGCTCAATGTGGTTCAGCACAAGGGTGCGGTCGTGGCACCATTGATCACCGACAATGCGGTCGAAACCTACGCCCTGCGTGCGGTCCTGGAGGCATTCGCCTTGCGGCTGTCCATCCCCTTGCTCGATGACAGCGACCTGGCACTGGCCGCCCAATACATCGAACAACTGGAAACGGAAACCGACCACGCCGAGATCGGCAAGCTCAACCGCCTGTTTCACATGTCGCTTTATCACAAGGCACCCAACAGCAAGCTGCTGGACCTGATCGAGCGCGAGCTCAATGAAGAAGAGCGCTTCCTGCGCTTTCATCTGTCGTCCATGGGCCTGGGCAAGTTGAACCAGGACGATCATCGCGCGCTGCTCGAGGCCGCGCAGGCCAAAGACATCGATAAAGCGATCGCATTGCTGGAACTGCACCTGGAAAAAGCCTCTGTCACCATGCGCCGGTACTTGGAACAGCCGTCGAAGCTGTGATCCCACGTCGGCGCTCCGTCCGGCGTAAAAATTTCTTACATATCCTTCCGAATCACTAATCGCCAGCCCGGCGCGGCCTGGCCGTGGCCGCGGCTCGTCGCCCCATCAGTTCAATGGCACTGCCATCGATTTGGGCTCACTCTTGCGCTTATCGATTCAAAACAGACCTGAAGAAGTCAACGTCTGGCTGAGGCCAGGCGAATCGAAGCCAATACGCAAGGAGCGTCGTCCAACCGGCGGGATGATCGGATGTCCGACCGACGTCCTGCCCATAAAAATCAAACTTCCTTATTCCCCCGATCCCTGAAGTGCTCCGAGTGAGGCATTCACTCGAACTATTCGATTCTGATACCTCTAAATCGGAAGGAGCTTCTTCGCCCCAATAAAACTTATATTAAAAGTTTTAAAAGCCCTCTTCGCGCCCAATAAAACAGCCACTTTAAATATTTAAAAAAATACTTGCCGCTTACTTGCTCCGTGTATTAGTTTTTTATTCGCCGCGTTACTGGCGGCCGTTCAGACTTGCTAAAACCCAAGCAAAAAAGGGCGTCGCAAGCCGAAAGCACGATTTAAAGAGAATGCTCAAGCCACTTTGGCAATTCATGGATTTCGGTTCAGGCACCCGCTCGCCTTCACTAACTAACGAGCCGCCCTCCGAACAAAACATCATTGATGAGGACGTTCCAATGCAGCCATCCAAAGAACAACTATCTCTCAAAAAACACGAACTTGGCCAACACCCGGTTTTTTCCGAGATTACATCAATCGATCTGTTGCGCCGCTTTATGGAAAGCCATGTCTTTGCCGTCTGGGACTTCATGTCGCTGACCAAGCGACTGCAACGCGAGCTCACCTGTGTCCACCTGCCCTGGCTGCCGCCGGCCGACCCCCACGCGGCCCGCTTGATCAATGAGATCGTGCTGGGGGAAGAGTCGGATGACCGCCCTGGCGCCGGCTATTGCAGCCATTTCGAACTGTACCTGGACGCCATGCGGGAAATCGGCGCCGATACCCGCGCCATCGAGCAGTTCATCACCCTGCAGCAGGAAGGCGTCAGCCCCGAGACCGCGCTGGACAGTGTCGAGGTCGAACCGGCGGCGGCGCGGTTCGTCCGCCAGACCTTGCACACCGCCCTGCACGCCCCGGCCCACAGCGTGGCCGCCGCCTTCGTGCATGGTCGCGAGAGTGTCATCCCGCAGATGTTCCAGCGCATGTTGGACGCCTGGGGCATTGGCCTGGATCAGGCACCGACCTTCCGTTACTACCTGCAACGGCACATCGAAGTCGACTCCGAAGACCACGGGCCGGCGGCGGAAAAACTGTTGGCACGGCTGATCGATGGCGACCCGCAGCGCGAAACCGAAGTCCTGGCCGCCGCCCTCGCCGCCGTCCACAGCCGCGCCGCCTTGTGGGATGGCCTGCGCCAGAGCATGACCCAACCGGTTGCGCAGGTGATGCCATGAACGCCATCCCCTACCAATCCTTCGCCGACGCCTGGGAAAGCCGCGCCACGATCCGTACCCGGCCACGGCGCCGGGTCGAAGACGACGACAAACTGATCTTCCCCATGAGCCGCCAACCGCTGGTGCACAGCCAGACCTTCCTCAGCCACTGTGCGCAACTGCGCGACTTTGTGCTGGTGCAGAGCCTCTACAAGTTCATCAACGACGTGGTGATTTTCGAGACCGAACTGGTGGACCACACCGCCCGGCGCATCGCCAAGAACCGCTTCGGCATCGAATTCCCGTTCGCCTGCCGCTACGACGCGATGACCGTGGTGGTGGACGAGGATTACCACGCGTTGGTGGCGATGGACTTCATGCAGCAGACCATCGACATGACCGGCATCGATCCCATCCCGTTGCCTGGGCAGATCGAACTCAGCCGCGCCATACCGGCGACCCTGACCCGGGCGCCGGAGCATTTGCTCAGCGCCGTGGAGCTGATCTGCATCGCCATTGCCGAGAACACCGTGACCAACGAAGTGGCCGCCTTCGCCCGGGACGATTCGGTCAAGGCCTCGATCAAGGGGTTGATGGCCGACCACTTGCTCGACGAGGGCCGGCACTCCGGTTTCTGGACGCGACTGGTGCAGATCTACTGGCGCACCGCACCCGAAGAGGATCGCGCGGCGATCGCACGCTTGATGCCCGGTTTCATCGCCCAGTACCTGGCGAGCGACCTGCAACAAGCCTTCGACTTCGAGCTGATCGCCCACCTGCCCGTCGACGAATCGGTACGCCAGTCGCTGCGTGAAGACGCCAGTGCGCTGGCGTACCCCATCAATCGTTTTCACCCGTTGGTGGGCAACATCACGCGTTTTTTCCGCGGCAGCTCGATGCTCGCGTCCCCCTGCGTACGCGACGCCCTTGCCGATTACCTGACCCCATGAGGACCTTTCGATGAGACGCCTCGACATTGCAGTGCCTGGCACCAGCCAGGCCATGACCGAACTGGCCCGGGAACTGGAACTGCACGGCCACGCAGTGGTTCGACACTCGCCGGCCGGCCACGACGCAGCCGACCTGTTGATCGACGACGGGACGACACCGCGAACCATTGAAGCCCGTTCATGCCTCCAGATCCGCGTGGCCCTGTGCACGCTGCCCGGTGAGGCACTGCCGCAACCGGTGCTGGTTTTTCGCGACAGTGCGCAGCGGCTGTTGTGCCAGGAAGCGATCGCGCCGCAACATGATGGCAATGGCCAGTCGTTGCGCCTGCGGACGCTGGCGACGCTGGTCGAGACCGGCGCACGGCTGGTCAGCCAGTTATCCCGGGACGAAACCTGTTTCGATCACTGGCCAACGGTACACGCTGACGCTGTCGAGCAGCCCCTGCTCGGGCTCGATGCGCTGGAGCCGCTGGCCTTCGAGCACGGCCTCAATCGGCCGGCGGTGCCCTGGCTGCTGGCCGCCGCCGACGTGCCGGTGATGCACCGCATCGAACAGCGCCTGCTCGACGACGCCACGCAACCGGCCCTGTGGGTCGATGGGCAATTCATCGACTACAAATCCTTGCGCCGCCTGGCGCTGGGGTTGCAACAGCCAATGCTGGAAATACTGCAAAGCGCCGGACCTGCAGGAGCAAGGAGCGCTGAACCTGTGGGAGCAAGGCTTGCCCGCGATGAAGACACCGAGCTTCTCAACCAAACCGCGTCATCGTTCATCGGGGGCAAGCCTTCCTCCCACAGGCCTTCCTCCCACAAGGTGATCGGTGTATGCCTGCCCAAGTCCGCACACTTGTACGCGGCGATCCTCGCGGTGCTGGGTTGCGGCGCGGTTTACCTGCCGCTGGATCCGCAACATCCGGCGCAACGTCGACGCTTTATCCTGGAGAATGCCCAGGCGGACCTGCTGCTGCACGACGGCAACAGCGACCTCGACGACCTCTCGCTGCCAACGCTGAATGTCCATCAACTGCCAGCGCCCAAGCCTGACATCCCGGTTTCGCTGATCCGTCGTACGGTGAACATCGACGAACCGGCCGTGGCGATCTACACCTCTGGCACCACCGGCCAGCCCAAAGGCGTGTTGCTCAGCCACCGCAACCTCAGCCATTTCTGTGCCTGGTACGGCGACTACGTCGGGTTGCAGCGCGACAGCCGGGCGTTGCAGTTTTCCACCATCAACTTTGACGCGTCGCTGCTGGATATCCTGCCGACCTTCATCCACGGCGCCCTGCTGGTGGTGCCCAGCGAAGACCAGCGCCGCGACCCGCAGCAACTGGTCGCGTTGATTCACCAGCAGCACATCAGCCATGCCTTTCTGCCGCCTGCGCTGCTGAGCGTCATGCCCCTGGATACGCCGTTGGGCCTGGCGCACCTGATCACCGGTGGCGATGTCTGCGAGCCATTCGTGATCGAACGGCTCGCGCCACAATGCCGGTTCCACAACATCTACGGCCCGACCGAGACCACGGTGCTGGCGACCACACGCCAGTTCGGTGTCGGCGACAACAACCGCAACCTCGGCGTGCCCATCGCCAATGGCCGGGTCCTGATCCTCGACGAACAGTTGCAACCGGTTCCCCAAGGTGTCCCCGGCGAGTTGTACATCGCCGGCCCGGGCGTCGGCCTCGGCTATCTGAACGACCCGGCGCTGACCGCGACGCGTTACCTCGACCTGGCGCTGCCCACCGGACAAGCGCTGCGGGTCTATCGCACCGGCGATATCGGCCAGTGGACCGACAACGGCATCGAACTGTGCGGCCGCCGCGATAACCAGGTGAAGATCCGCGGTTTTCGGGTCGAGCCCGAGGAAATCGAGCACTGCCTGCGCGATAGCCAGCTGTTTCGCCAGGTGGCGGTGGGGGTCGATGAAAAGCGGCGGATCCTGGCGTTCCTGGTTCACCCCGAACAGGCGCACCCCGGCGCGGCCCTCCAGGCGCTGCGCGAGCATGTGCAGAACAGCTTGCCCAGCTACATGCACCCGGCGGCCTACGTCGAATTGCCCAGCCTGCCCTACACCAGCAACGGCAAGGTCGATCGCCGGGCATTGCTCGCCATGGCGGTGCAGGTGCATGTCGACGGCCAACGGCGCCAACCGCAGAACGCTCTGGAAACACAACTGCAGCAACTGTGGGCCGAGCTGCTTGAATTGCCGGTCGACGACATCGCCACCGACGAGAGCTTCTTCAACCTTGGCGGGCACTCGATCCTGCTGTCGCGACTGCTGCTGAGCATCCGCCAGGTGTTCGGCCGCAGTCTGTCGATCAACCGCTTCATCGAGGCGCCGACGCTGATGACCTTGGCGAAGCTGCTGGACGACCCGGAACACAGCAACGCATCGGTCCTCAGCCCTCAGGCCTTCATCGATGCCGAGGCCGAGCTCAACCTCGATCCGCTGCCCATCAGCCAATGCGGCGATGTGCACAAGGTGGTGGTGACCGGCGCCAACAGCTTTCTCGGCGTGCATATCGTCGAAGCGCTGCTGGCCTGGGGCGCCACCGAAGTCGCGTGCCTGGTGCGCGCGAGCGCTGAACACAGCGCGGCCGAACGTTTCTCCCAGGCCCTGCGGGACAATCACCTGACCCACCTGGACCTGGACCGCGTCAGCGTGTACGCCGCCGACATCACCCAACCGCAATTGGGTTTGCCGGACGACGTCTACGCCCGCATCGATCGCACGTTCGGCGCGCTGGTGCACAACGCCGCCCACGTCAACCATGTACTCGACTACGCGTCGCTGGCACGGGACAACGTCGAGCCGATTTTCGAGTGCCTGCGCCTGTGTGAAGGGCGCAGCAAGAAAATCTTCAATTTCGTCTCCACGCTGTCCGCCTCCAGTGCACTGGATGCCGATGGCCAGGTGCTGGAACAGCCTGCCGCCAAAACGCCGCCGATCTACATCAAGAACGGCTACAACCTGTCCAAATGGGTCGGCGAACGGATCCTGCAACGGGCCCGCGATCGCGGGGTGTGGGTCAATCTGTTCCGCCCCGGCAACATCAGCTTCAACAGCCTGACCGGGGTCTGCCAGCCCCACAAGAATCGCTTGATGCTGATGCTCAAGGGCTCGATCCAGCTCGGCCAGGTGCCAGACCTGTCACTCAATTTCGACCTGATGCCGGTGGATTTCCTGGCCCGTTTCATCGCCTTCCACGCCAGCCGCTACCAGCCCACCCAAGCGGTGTTCAACCTGCACAACCCGCAGCCTTTGAGCTGGGACGCTTACGTCGCGTCGTTCCGCGACAGCGGCCGGGAATTTTCGCTGGTGAGCGTCGCCGAGTGGCAACGGCAACTGGCGCGGGTCGATGCCGACAATGCGTTGTTTGGCGTGCTGGGTTTCTACCTCAACGGCTTCGAGGAAGACATCGGCGACATCTCGCTGATCAGCCACGACAACGCCCGTGCCGGCGTGCGGCAGATGGGCGCCAGCTACCCGGAAAAGTCCCCGGCCCTGCTACGTCGCGGCGCCGACTACCTCAAGGCCATCGACTTCATTTGAAACACCTTCAACCCAAAGCAAGGAGCAAGACCATGAGTGCATTGCAACCCGACACCCTGATCAAAAACCCCCACGCCTGCCAGGTCGAAACCTCGGTGGAGGTCACGGCCGACGCCGCGCGCGTCTGGGACGTGGTGGGTGATTTTGGCGGATTCAACCGCTTCATCCCGGCGCTGGAACACATCGAAATGACCGGCGAAGGCGTGAGGTCACTGCGCAAGAAATTCTTCCACGATGGGCAGAACCTGGTGGTGGAACAGCTCAACAGCCGCGACGACCAGGCCATGCACATGACCTGGACGCTGATCTACAACACCCTGGGCATCGACAACCTGTGGGCGGCCATGCGCGTCGAACCCCTGGCGGACAACCGCTGCCGCGCCACCTGGACCATCATCGCCGACCACACCGACGCCCACACCCCGTCGGGCTTCAGGGATTTCCTCCAGGGCTTCGCCGATGAGGCGATGGGGAACGTGCAGGAGATGTTCAAATAAGCATCAGTCCCCTGTGGGAGCGAGCTCGCTCGCGAAGGCGGTGGATCTGTTGACGGTGATGGTGGTTGTACCGACGTCATCGCGAGCAAGCTCGCTCCCACA
>NZ_FOKH01000053.1:0-14166 GCF_900111955.1 Pseudomonas sp. NFIX10
TATCCAGCCGCAGCGGACCATCTCCGGTCAAAACGGTTTTTCCACTCTTGCCATTGCGCTGATTAGTTTCATCCTCCGGGCGCTGCGCGCCCGGGGGATAGCCCAAGTGGTGGCCGAGTTCAGCGGTCAAGGCTCGTTCAATCAGGGCCTTCTTGAACGCTGCCGAGGCGTCCTCGATGGCTTCCGCTGTCATCAGCCCCTCACCAAACTGCTCAAGCAGCTCTTTGGGGATTTTGGGCAGGTCACGCAGGGGTTTCTTTTTGGTTGGCATACATGCACCTCTTACTCATGTTATGCCCGAACACAAAATTTCTGACACTCCCCAGCAGTCGCCAAAAAACGGGTCCGCTGCGCGGCCCAGCGGGAGCAAGCTCCCTCGCCACGGTCTGATTCTCTGCACTCGGTTTCTCCCACACCTTCCCCTTAACGGAACGCCATCTGCTGCCGATAACCCGATGAGCCCGGTTGTCTCCTGCGTTTGGCTCGCAATGTGCGTCACGACACAGCCAGACCAAGCGATTACTGAAATCCCTTGAACGTTGCTGGCTGGTGGCTATCATCTGCGCGCCTCGGGGTTGTGACACGGCGTTTCGTTGTTATGCCATTGGGTTATTTTCTTACTTGCCTGGACATCCTCGATGCTGGCGTACCACCAAAAAAGTTTTCTGATCGTCGATGATTTCTCGGATTTCCGCAGTTCGATCCGGTCCATGCTGCGTGAGCTGGGCGTCAAGGATGTGGACACCGCCGACACCGGTGAAGTGGCGCTGCGCATGTGCTCGCAGAAGCGTTATGACTTCATCTTGCAGGACTATCACCTGGGCGATGGGCGCAAGAATGGCCAGCAGGTGCTGGAAGACCTGATGGTCGAGAAGCTGATCAGCCATGAAAGTGTGTTCCTCATGGTGACCGCCGAGACCAGCCAGGCGATGGTGCTCAGTGCCCTGGAGCATGAGCCGGATGCGTACCTGACCAAGCCGTTCAACCGCTCCGGCCTGGCCCAGCGGCTGGAGCGGCTCGAGCAGCGCAAGACCCTGCTCAAGCCGATCCTGCAGGCCCTCGATCGTGGCAAGCCGATGGAAGTGCTCAATGCCTGCATCGCCTTGTGCAAGCAGGACCCGCGCTACGGGCCGTTGTGCCTGCGTTATCGGGCCGATGCGTTGCGTGACCTGAATCAGAACGAGGCCCTGGAGCGGCTGTACAACTCCATCCTGGCGGATCGTCCATTGCCTTGGGCCTATGCGGGCCTGGGCAAGTTGCTGTTCAAGCGCGGTCAGGTGGGGCAGGCCAAGGAGGTCTATGAAAAGGCCTTGAAAACCTTCCCTATGATGCCAGCCTTATACGACGGCATGGCCGAGGTGCTGGTGACCGAAGGCGACACCAAACAGGCCCAGAGTGTGCTGGAAGAAGCGGTTCGCCTGTCGCCGCTGGCGGTCCGTCGGCAGGCGCTGTTGGGCAAGCTGGCAATGACCAACGAAGACTATGACACCGCGTCCAGGGCTTATCGCCAGGCGGTCGGGCAGGGCGCGCAATCGCGCTTCAAGGACCCGGAGACCAATCTGGGCCTGGCCCATGCGCTGATCAGCAAGGGCAGCGAAAAAGGCCTCGATACCCGCACCCGGCTGGAGATCAACACCACCCTCAGCGCCGTGGCGAAGGAGAACCTCAACGACCCGGGGTTGCAGGTCCGGGCGCGGCTGATGAAGGCCACCAGCCTGTTGCTCAACGATGCCGAAACCGCCGAGAAGCTCACCGAGCAGGCCTTGCAGCGCCTCGATGGGATGGAACAGTTCATGAGCGCCGAAGCCGCGTTGCTGGTCGCCAAGCAGTTGCAGATGCTCGGCCAGACCAGCGCGGGCGAGTCGATGCTCAAGAACTGCGCGGAAATCTACGGTGATGATCCGGCGGTGATGCAAGGTATCGCCAAGCTCACCGATGACCCGAACATCCTCAATCAAGGCAATGCCGCCGCCGAGCTGAACCGCGAAGGCGTGCGGGTCTACAAGACCGGCGCATTGCCTGAGGCGCGGGAGCTGTTCCGCCGCGCGCTGAAGATGCAACCGAAGAACATCAGTATTGCCCTGAACATGGCGCAATCGCTGCTGCATGGCACCGACACCAGCGTGGACTCGGAGCTGCTGCAGGAGTGCCGCGACTGCCTGAAACTGGTGGGCATGATGCCCGACTCCGATGCGCGTTTTGCGCGTTATCAAAAACTGCGAAGCAAGGCATTTGGCGATGAATGACAGCGAACAGGCCCTCGATTTTTCCACGGTGATCGCGTCGACCGTGCACGACATGAAAAACTCCCTGACCTTGCTCATGCAGGCACATGGGCAATGGCTCGAACGCCAGCCCGAATCCGAGCGACAGACGTCGGAGCAGGGCGTCATCGAGTTCGAGTTCGCCCACCTCAATGGCCTCATGGTGCAGTTGCTGGGGCTGTACAAGCTCGGCGTCAACCAGTTGCCGTTGCACCCGGCCTACCACGAGCTGGACGATTTCATCGAGGCGCAACTGGCCGGCCATCAGGATGTGTTCCGCAGCCGCGGAATCATGGCCACCTACGATGTCGATCCCCTCAGCCCCTTGGGCTTTTTCGACCGCGAGCTGGTGGCCTCGGTGCTCGACAACTGCATCAACAACGCCATTCGCCATGCGCGCCAGGCGCTGCTGATCAGTGTGAGTGACGAAGCCGGGCAACTGGTGCTGACCATCAATGACGACGGCGAAGGTTACCCGCCAGAGATGATCGAACGTCAGGCCGAGTATGTGCAGGGCATCAACCACAGCAGCGGCAGCACCGGGCTGGGCCTGTACTTCGCCGCGCGAATCGCCGGGCTGCACCAGCGCGGCGGTGTGAGCGGGCGGACCGAGATCGCCAATGGCGGTGTGTTGGGCGGTGGGGTGTTCCGGCTTTACTTGCCCTGAACAGGCCCTCCATGAGTGTCCCTGGCAACACAAATCCCCTGTGGGAGCGAGCTTGCTCGCGATAGCGGTGTATCAGCCAACTCAATATTGGCTGGGCCGACGCTATCGCGAGCAAGCTCGCTCCCACAGTCGTATCGCATAAGATTTTAATTGTCTCAGGGTGCTTGATATTCCGAACAGCCGGAGCCTATTTTGTACGGGTTGCCGTTCGCGGCTCGCACATAACAAGGATTGCGTCATGACGACCGATGGCCAGCGTTCACTCGCGCAGCGACTGACGGGCATTGATGAGATTGAATGTGTCACGCCGGATTTGAATGGCGTGCCGCGAGGCAAGGTGATGACCGCCGAAGGTTTCCTCGAAGGCCGGCGGTTGCAGTTGGCGCGGGGCGTGCTGCTGCAATGCATCATGGGTGGCTATCCGCCGTCGCGTTTCTATGGCAGCGACGACGGCGACCTGGCGCTGGTGGCCGACCCGAAACAGATCCACCGCCTGCCCTGGAGCCAACAGCCCCGGGCCCTGGCCATCTGCGACGCCGACGAACTGACCGGTGAAAGCTCTCGGCTCTCGACGCGCGGCCAGCTCAAGGCCGTTGTCGCGCGCTATGCCGCCCTTGGCCTGGCGCCGGTGGTGGCGACCGAGCTGGAATTTTTCGTATTCGCTCCCAACCCGGACCCGACCCAGCCGTTCCAGCCGCCGATGGGCCTGGATGGACGTCGCGAAGACGGCCACTCGGCGTTCAGCGTCAGTTCCAACAATGGCCTGCGCCCGTTCTTCAGCGAGGTCTATGCCTGCATGGCGGCGCTGGGCTTGCCGCGCGACACCTTCATGCATGAAATGGGCGTGAGCCAGTTCGAGATCAATCTGTTGCACGGCGACCCGCTGCTGCTGGCCGACCAGACTTTCCTGTTCAAGCACCTGCTCAAGGAAGTGGCCCTCAAGCATGGCCTGACCGTGGTCTGCATGGCCAAGCCCCTGACCCATACGCCGGGCAGTTCGATGCATATCCACCAGAGCGTCGTCGAGGCGAACAGCGGCCGCAACGTCTTCAGCGACGAAGCGGGTGAACCGACGGCCGCGTTCCGGCACTTCATCGGAGGGCAACAGGCTTGCCTGGCGGACTTCACCGCGTTGTTTGCGCCGAACGTGAATTCCTACCAGCGGCTGTGCCATCCGTTCGCCTCACCGAACAATGCCTGTTGGTCCCACGACAATCGTTCGGCCGGGCTGCGGATTCCCGCCAGTTCGCCAGTGGCCCGCCGGGTCGAGAACCGCTTGCCCGGGGCCGATGCCAACCCCTACCTGGCGATTGCCGCCAGCCTGGCCGCCGGGTTGTACGGGATCGAACAGCGCCTGGAGCCGAGCGCGGCGATCCAGGGTGAATTCGAAGTGCCGGATAATCTGTCGCTACCTTGTACCTTGCATGCCGCCCTGGAGCGTCTGAAGCGTAGTCATCTGGCGAAGGAACTGTTTGGCACGGAGTTCATCGAAGGCTACATCGCTTCCAAGACCCTGGAGCTGACCAGCTTCTTCGATGAAATCACCCCCTGGGAGCGACGTGTCCTGGCGGCCCAGGCATAAAGAACCGCTGCATCCGGGCTATCTTCAACGGATAGCCCTTACTCACCTCAAGGAGCCGCTCGGAACGCCGATGCGCCAAATCTGGAAACCTTTTCGAGCGCTTTATTTCGCCTCGCTGATGATGTTGATCGGCTCGGGCCTCTTGAGTACTTACCTGGCCTTGCGCCTGGCCGCCGACCATGTGGACAGCCTCTGGGTCGGTGCGCTGATGGCCGCCAACTATTTCGGCCTGGTGCTGGGGGGCAAGATCGGCCACCGGCTGATCGCCCGCGTCGGGCACATCCGCGCCTATTCGGCCTGCGCCGGGATCGTCGGGGCGGCGGTGCTGGGCCATGGCCTGGTGGACTGGCTGCCGGCGTGGGTCGTGCTGCGGATGATTGTTGGCCTGGGCATGATGTGCCAGTACATGGTCATCGAGAGCTGGCTCAATGAGCAGGCCGATGCCAAGCAGCGCGGGGTGGTGTTCAGCGGCTACATGATCGCCTCGTACCTGGGGCTGGTGCTGGGGCAGTTGATCCTGGTCATGCACCCGGCCTTGGGCCTGGAGCTGCTGATGCTGGTGGCGCTGTGCTTCGCCCTGTGTTTGGTGCCGGTAACGCTGACCCGGCGAATTCACCCGGCGGCGCTGCACCCGGCGCCCATGGAGCCGCGTTTCTTCATCAAGCGTGTGCCGCAGTCGTTGAGCACGGTGTTGGGTTCGGGGCTGATCGTCGGCTCGTTCTATGGTTTGGCGCCGCTGTACGCCTCCCAGCAGGGCCTGTCGACCGAGCAGGTCGGTCTGTTCATGGGGAGCTGCATCTTTGCCGGATTGTTGGTGCAGTGGCCGCTGGGCTGGCTCTCTGACCGTTACGACCGGGCGCTGCTGATCCGCTGCTTTGCGCTGGTCCTGGCCATTTGTGCGCTGCCGTTGGCGATCTTTCCGGCGGTGCCGCTGGAGGTGCTGTTCGTCGCCGGGTTCTTCTGTTCGCTGGTGCAGTTCTGTCTGTATCCACTGGCGGTGGCGTTTTCCAACGACCACGTCGAAGCGGATCGAAGGGTGTCCCTGACCGCGATGCTATTGGTGACCTATGGCGTTGGCGCCAGTATCGGGCCGCTGGTGGCGGGTGTGCTGATGAAGATGTTCGGTAGCCAGATGCTCTACGGCTTTTTCGCCTTCTTCGCCCTGGTGCTGGTGTGGCGGATCCGGCCGAAAGCGGTGACCAACCTGCATCAGGTCGATGACGCACCGCTGCATCACGTGGCGATGCCGGACAGCATGTCGAGTTCGCCTCTGGTGGCGTGCCTCGATCCGCGGGTGGATGAACAAGTGGTGCAGGAGCAGATGCAGGCACCGGCCAGCCCGGAGGTGGAGCCCGAGCCCGCCCCTGAGACCGTGGCTGAAGTTGACGCCGAGGCACCTGAGCCCCCCAGCTTTACCCAGGCCAGGCCTTGAAACGGGCATGAAAAAAACGGGCAGTCACCGCAAGGGACTGCCCGTTTTTCATGGCTGGACGATCAGAGGTCGTCTTTATCGAAGCGTCGGGCTTCACGCTGGAGCTGGTAGACGAACCGCTCGACCTGCCGTTGCACCAGGCCGCTGATGTTGTGGAAGCGTACGCCAGCGAACGTGGTGTTGAATCTTTCTTCGAAATGCAGGTAACGCAGCTCGACCGGGGCGATCATGTTGCCAAACGGCAGGGCCGCGATGAAGCGTTCGTACACCTGGCCCAATTGCAGGCGTTGGGTGATGTCGCCGTCAAAGCGCAACTTGCAACCGGTGGCGGAGATGTCCAGCAGCTTGCCGTCCACGGGGGACTTGAGCTTGTCGCCGCCCAGTTCAACGCTCACCAGTTGGGCCAGTTTCAGGGCGGCGCGGAAAGCGTTGCGACGCTGGTGGTAGACCACTTCGTCGGGCAGGGCGCCGCGATAGCAGCGACCGTCGCTGGATTCGTCGATGGTCAGTGGGCCCTTGCCATCCCAGGCGATGCGCACGCCGTCATGGAAACCTTCGACGCGAAACGGCTCGCCAGCCAGCAGGAAACGCTCGCCGTCCCGGGGAATCATTTCATCCAGGGCGATGGAGTTGGTCTCGCGATCGACATCGACCAGATAGCTCTGGAAGCGCTGGGTACGTTCATGGAAGGTAATGATCAGCGGGTCATGGCTATCTTGCAGCATCCGCAGGTTGCCAGAAATTTCCAGGGGCGTGGTGAGGACCTTGGGGGGCTGCGGAGCGTCATCCGCGTTTGAGGCATTGAACACGGTGGGTCAATCTCCAGGCAAAATACGACTACGAATGGCCGGCATTTTGCCAGCATGTATCGCGCGTTGATAGAGCGAAGGCATTGTTCGTTTCATGCCTGGCTGAGCGGGCGGTGCTTGACCATTCTGGCCGTCGAACCGCTGGCGTCATACAGCGTCGGGATCTCGCCACCGTTGAGAATGCGCAACTGGTTGGCGGTGGCGGCCTGCTGCATCAGGATCGACTGGCCGTTGCGGGCGTTGGTTGCCTGGCATTGGGCGAGCAGGTCGTTGAGCACTTTGCTCTGGGACCGCAGTTGATCGCCGAGGGTCGACTGGGCGGCCAACTGCTCAAGGCCGTCATGACTGGCGGGCAGGTTGAGGCTGGCGAGGATCTCGCTGCGCTTGCGGCCATGCTGGTCGAGCAAGATGATCAGTGCCTGTTTCTGCGCCAGGATGATTTCCAGCAAAGGCATGTCACGACCGTGCAGTGCCACGGATTCGGCCTGCAATAGCTCCAGCAGTTGTTGCGCTGGAACGAAGTCGTCGATGATCAGTTGCAATAAATGAGTGTCGTGCATGGCTGGCCTTGGGTCTTAGCGTCCAAAAGCCTGGCGCAGGCGGCGGCCTAGCGCTGGGCTTCGAAGTTGAGCAGTTTGCTGGCTACGCGGTTGCTGTCGACTTTGTAGCTGCCATCGGCGATGGCTGCTTTCAACTCGGCCACGCGGGCGTTGTCGACGACAGGTTGATCGCGCAGCTTGTCAGTGAGCTTCTGCAACTGCTGAGCCTCATTGCTGAGGTGTACCGACTCCCCGTTGCCGACCTTTTCGGCTGGCGTGGACACCGGCGCGGATTTGTCGGATTCGACGGTTTCCTTGGTGGCGCCGGTACGCGTAGTGCCTGTCAGCGGTGAAGAGCTGTTTAAACGATTGAAATCGATGACCATGGTAAAAAACCTCTGGGTATTTGGACGCTTGCCATGTTTTCGGCCATTCCCAAAAAAACTTTAGGCTCATTTATTCAATGAACGTGCGCACGTCTGCGCTTGCCTTTGCGTAAGGCACAGTCTAGGGAACACCGGGATCAAGCGCCAGCTTTCTACCTCCTCTACCGGGTCATTACATCGCCACTTCCACTTGGCCTGGAGCCATCACTTGCGCCTTGATGACGCGCTGGGAATTAAGGTTTTTTACCCGTATCTGTTCACGCATGCCGCCGTTGGACAGGGCCTCGCCGGGCATCCGCACGGCCAGTGAGCCGCTGCGGGCGGTGATGACCACCTGGTCGCCCTTGCGGACCACCTCGGCCTGTTCCAGGTGCACCAGCGTCACGACCTGATCGGCGACCATTGGTCGGACAAGCTTCTGCCCGATGGCCTGATCGACAGAGGTCAGGAAGCCTTGGGTGATCTGGCTGACGTCCCGTTCGCGCAACATCACGTCCTGGGGCTCGACGATCCCGGCCCGCTTGAGCGGACGCGTGGTGGTGACGATTTCCCGGAACAGGCGCACTTGAGCGGGCACGAACACCGTCCAGGGCGCGGCGCTGTCGCAACGAACCTTCACCGTGACACGGCCCAGGGGGCGGGCCGGGCTCTCCAGCGAAGCAGTCAATTCCTTGTCACACATGGGCATGCGCAAGCGCGGGTCGAGCTGATTGACTTCGATCTCGTAACGGCCTTCGGTTTGACTGGTTGCCAGGTAGTCTTCTACGGTGAATTCAAGAAAGCCCTGAGTGACGCCGATAAGGAGATCAGGCAAGGTAACCGGAGCCGCCGCAAGGGCAGGACCGCCCGAAGCGAACAGGCAGGCAGCCAGCAGTGCACCGAGCCAGTGGCGGCAGTGAGTGGTCAGGCGTCGAGAAAATGTCGTTTGTGCGTTCATGCCGGTTCAATAGCAAGCCCCGTGCCGTTTAGTGATGAATGCGCGTCGGACACATTAGCGTTAGGTAGGAGTCAGGGCATGGCGGGAGTAATGGATTCGGTGAACCAGCGCACTCAGCTGGTCGGTCAGAATCGCCTGGAGCTGTTGTTGTTCCGTCTCGACGGCCAACAAATGTATGGGATCAACGTATTCAAGGTCCGCGAGGTGCTGCAATGCCCCAAGCTGACCCTGATGCCCAAGTCCAGCCCCGTCGTGTGCGGTGTGGCCAATATCCGGGGGGCGACCATCCCGATTCTCGACCTGGCGATGGCGACCGGTTCCGGTCGGTTGCTGGACCAGAGCAATCCGTTCGTGATCATCACCGAGTACAACACCAAGACCCAGGGGTTCCTGGTGCGCTCGGTGGAGCGCATCGTCAACATGAACTGGGAGGAGATCCATCCGCCGCCCAAGGGCACCGGCCGCGATCACTACCTGACGGCTGTGACCCGGGTCGACAACCAGTTGGTGGAAATCATCGACGTGGAGAAGATCCTCGCCGAAGTGGCCCCCACGCCGGAGGCGATTTCCGCGGGTGTGGTGGACGCCGAGACCCAGCACAAGGCGATTTCGCTGCGGGTCCTGACTGTCGACGATTCGTCGGTGGCACGTAAGCAGGTGACCCGTTGCCTGCAAACGGTCGGTGTGGAAGTGGTGGCGTTGAACGATGGGCGGCAGGCGCTGGATTACCTGCGTGCGCTGGTCGACGAGGGCAAGAAGCCCGAAGAGGAGTTCCTGATGATGATCTCCGACATCGAGATGCCGGAGATGGACGGGTACACCCTGACCTCGGAAATCCGCAGCGATCCGCGCATGCAAAAGCTGCACATCATCTTGCATACTTCGTTGTCCGGGGTTTTCAACCAGGCGATGGTCAAGAAGGTCGGTGCCGACGATTTCCTGGCGAAATTCCGTCCCGATGACCTGGCGTCCCGGGTCGTCGATCGGATCAAGGCAGCAGAATAAAGTAAAGGTCGGGCGCGTTGTGCGCCCGGCAAGTCAACACGATGAAAGAGGCGGTATCTTGTCTACGGGTAATTTGGATTTCGAACAGTTCCGGGTCTTCCTGGAAAAAGCCTGTGGCATCTTGCTTGGTGAAAACAAGCAATACCTGGTGTCGAGCCGTCTCAATAAATTGATGGAGCAACAGGGCCTCAAGTCATTGGGCGAGCTTGTGCAGCGTATCCAGACCCAACCGCGCAGCGGCTTGCGCGAGATGGTGGTGGACGCCATGACCACCAACGAAACCCTGTGGTTTCGTGACACCTATCCGTTCGAAGTGCTGAAGAACAAAGTGCTGCCGGCCGCCATCAAGGCCAGCCCGGGCCAGCGCCTGCGGATCTGGTCGGCGGCCTGCTCGTCGGGGCAGGAACCCTATTCGCTGTCGATGTCCATCGATGAGTTCGAGCGCTCCAACCTGGGCCAGTTGAAAGGCGGCGTGCAGATCGTCGCCACCGACCTGTCCGGGACCATGCTCAATAACTGCAAGACCGGCGAGTACGACAGCCTGGCCATCGGCCGTGGTTTGTCGCCGGACCGGCTGCAACGCTACTTCGACCCGAAAGGGCCGGGCAAGTGGGTGGTCAAGGCACCGATCAAGAGCCGGGTGGAGTTCCGCTCGTTCAACCTGCTGGACAGCTACGCCAGCCTGGGCAAGTTCGACATCGTGTTTTGCCGCAACGTGCTGATCTACTTCTCCGCCGAAGTGAAGAAAGACATCCTGCTGCGCATCCACGGCACGCTCAAGCCAGGCGGCTACCTGTTCCTTGGCGCCTCCGAAGCGCTGAACGGTTTGCCGGATCATTACCAGATGGTCCAGTGCAGCCCGGGGATCATCTACCAGGCGAAGTGATTGGCTTGGGTTGTCAAAAAAAGCGGGAGTCCCAAGGGGCTCCCTTTTTTTTGCCTGCCGCCGGCACCATCCCCTGTGGGAGCGAGCTTGCTCGCGATAGCGGTGGCACATCCAAAATCCATGTCGCTGACAGACCGCCATCGCGAGCAAGCTCGCTCCCACATTTTTGACTCGCGCCGCCTGATGAAAGCGGCAGAAAAGCGGCAGGTAAGCGGAAACCCGTTGCCGCTTTTCTGGCATTGCCGCTTTGCCGGTGCCCGCAAAGCCCCGGTTTATGGGGTTTTTGGAAATGGCACGGCGCTTGCTTTAGCCGTCGTACGTACATTCTGGTCACCCAAAGGTTTCCGACATGAGCATCAGCTTCGATAAAGCGCTCGGTATCCACGAACAGGCCCTGAGCTTCCGCGCCCAGCGTGCCGAAGTCCTGGCCAACAACATCGCCAACGCCGACACCCCGAACTACAAGGCGCGGGACCTGGACTTTTCCAAGGTGCTCGCCGAGCAGAACGATAAGACCAAGAACGGCCACTTCGCCTTGAACATGACCAACAGCCGTCATATCGAAGCCGAAGGCCTGGGCAATGGCGACGAGTCGCTGATGTATCGCACGCCGATGCAACCGTCGATCGACCAGAACACCGTGGACGCTCAACTGGAACAGTCCAACTACGCGGAAAACTCCGTGAACTTCCAGGCCAGCTTCACCCTGCTCAACAGTAAGTTCAAAGGGCTGATATCGGCCCTGCGCGGAGAGTAAGCCATGTCGATTGCTAGCGTATTCAACATTGCCGGCAGTGCCATGAGTGCCCAGACCACTCGCCTGAACACCGTCGCCAGTAACATCGCCAACGCCGAGACCGTTTCGTCGAGCATCGACCAGACCTACCGCGCCCGCCACCCGGTGTTCGCCACCATGTTCCAGGGCGGCCAGTCCGGCGGCAGCGACTCGCTGTTCCAGGACCAGGAAGCGGCCGGGCAGGGCGTGCAGGTGCTTGGCGTGGTCGAGGACCAGAGCAACCTCGAAGCACGTTATGAGCCAAACCATCCGGCCGCGGACGCCAAGGGTTATGTCTACTACCCGAACGTCAACGTCGTCGAAGAAATGGCCGACATGATTTCCGCCAGTCGTTCGTTCCAGACCAACGCCGAAATGATGAACACCGCCAAAGCCATGATGCAGAAGGTCCTGACCCTCGGTCAGTGATAAGGGGCGAGTCACATGAGCGTTACCAACACTACAAGCGGTTTGAGCCTCAACGAGATTCTGGCCAACTCCTCGGTCAAGACCAACAACACCTCCGATGGTCTCGGGGGCGCGGCCAAGGCGGCGACCGGCAACCAGGAACTGGGCAAGGATGCGTTCCTGCAACTGCTCGTTACCCAACTGAAGAACCAGAACCCGCTGGAGCCCCAGGACAACGGCGAATTCGTTGCCCAGTTGGCGCAGTTCAGCAGCCTGGAAGGCATCACCACCCTCAACGAGACGGTGAGCGGCATCGCCGGCAACTACAACTCGTCCCAGGCCTTGCAGGCCTCGTCGCTGGTGGGCCGCTCGGTCATTGCCCCGGGTGACAAGGCTGTGGTCGATACCTCCAAGAGCCTCAACGGTACGGTGGTGGTACCGGCATCGGTGTCCTCTGTCGCGGTCAAGATCGTGGACAAGGACGGCAAGACCGTTCGCACCATCGACCTGGGCAGCCAGAACGCCGGCAACTCCGCCTTTATCTGGGACGGCAAGAACGATGCGGGCACGGTCGTTGAATCGGGCACTTACACGTTCGCGGCTTCGACCACCATCGACGGCAAGGCCACCTCGCTGATCACCAACCTGCCGGCCACGGTCAGCAGCGTGACCATCAGCCAGACAGGCGGCGAGCTGATGCTCAACCTGGCCGGGCTGGGCAGCATTGCCCTGTCCAAAGTACAAACTATTGGTATGTAGAGCCGACTAACCGGCAAAAGGAGTCAACATGTCTTTTAACATCGGCCTTAGCGGTCTCTATGCAGCCAACAAACAGCTGGACGTGACCGGCAACAACATCGCCAACGTGGCGACCACCGGTTTCAAATCGTCCCGCGCGGAATTCGAAGACGTCTACTCGGCCACCAGGCTGGGCTCGGGCAGCAAGACCGTCGGCAACGGTGTGCGCCTGGCCAACGTTTCCCAACAGTTCGGCCAGGGTGACGTGAACAACACCGGCAACGTGCTGGACATGGGCATCCAGGGCCAGGGCTTCTTTGTCCTGAGCAACGACGGTTCCCTGAGCTACACCCGTGCCGGTACGTTCAAGACCGACAAGGAAGGTTTCATCACCAACACTGACGGTACTTCGCGCCTTCAGGGCTACGGTGTGGACGCCAACGGCAAGATCCAGAACGGTATCCTGACCGACCTGCGTATCGACACCTCCAACCTGCCGCCGACTGCCACCAGCCTGGTGTCCTCGACGATCAATTTGAACTCGACGGCCACGCCGATCACTGCGGCGTTCAATCCGAACGACACCGCTACGTTCACCAAGCAGTTCACCACCCCGGTCTACGACACCCAGGGCAACCAGCATTCCATGGACCAGTACATGGTCAAGACCTCCGGTAACACCTGGAATGTCTATACGCTGATTGACGGTCGCAACCTGGATGGCAGCTTGCCGACGACGACCGGTGCGACTGCGCCGATCCCTTCGACCATGAACTTCGATTCGAGCGGCAAGCTGACCACGGTCACCACTCCGCCAGCGACGGTCAATAGTGATCTGGTACTGACCGGTTGGGTTCCGGGCACCGTGACCAACGGCGTATGGACCGCCAACGGCGCCGCGAGTGCGCCAACCATCACGATCTCCATGGGCAACACGACCCAGTTCAATGCCGACACCGCACGGTCGATCCCGACCCAGAACGGTTACGCCACAGGCCAGATCACCAACCTGACCATCGATGGCAGCGGTGTACTGTTGGCCAACTTCAGCAACAACCAGACCAAGCCGATCGGCCAGCTCGCCCTCGCCAGCTTCACCAACGAGCAAGGCCTGCAGCCAGTAGGCGGCACCAGTTGGAAGGAAACCTTCGCCTCGGGCATCCCGGGCTACGACGCTCCACAAACTGGCACCCTGGGCTCGATCGTCTCCAACTCCCTGGAAGAGTCCAACGTCAACCTGACCAACGAACTGGTCGAGCTGATCAAGGCCCAGAGCAACTACCAGGCGAACGCCAAGACCATCTCCACCCAGAGCACCATCATGCAGACCATCATCCAGATGACCTGATGTCGAGGGTTGCTTGAAGGCTGTACAAGGAGCCCCTCGCAAGAGGGGCTTTTTTGTGGGCGCAGGTTTTGTCGTGCCAGGTCCGGCCTCATCGCGAGCAAGCTCGCTTGTATGGTAGGACTTGAAGGGGGGAGGAGGGACAAAGCTCGATTCTGACTGTTAGCCGCAGTACAGACCGTGGGAGATTTCACCCCTCCTCCTTTCACCCAAGCGCCGATAAAGAATGCATCTGGCCTAGACCGACGATAGGAACAAGCCTGCGCCTCTGGGTGAACCCTTCAAGTGTTCAAACCTTAGCCCGGAGGATTTTCAATGGCAATGCCGGTTTCTGTCGCAAAGCCGATCGTGGGTGTTGATGTCGCCAAAGATGAGTTGGTGATTTATCACGCA
>NZ_FOKH01000050.1:0-20320 GCF_900111955.1 Pseudomonas sp. NFIX10
CGAAACCTATTTAACTCGTTGAATCTCAAGGAGTTTTCCGTTTCGACTGCGCCGGAAGTGGGGCGAATTATAGACGTCCAGAATCTGCCGTCAACCCTTAATTACGCTTTTGTTGCAGAAGGGACTTTCCTACCCAGCAAACGCGGGATCCGGCGCATAACCGGCGGGACTCTGAGCATCAACAGTACGGCCCCGATAAAGGCGTATATCGACCACTCCTTCAAATCGGCCCGCACGATCCACAGCATATGCAGCAGCCCAAGCCCCAGAATCAGATACACCAGGCGATGCAATTTCTTCCAGCGCACGCCGAGTCGGCGCTGACTGTAGCGATTGGATGTGACCGCCAGCGCCAGCAAGCCGAGAAACCCAAGCGCCCCAACGATAATGTAAGGCCGCTTGCTCAGCTCGACGCCCAACTGCGACCAGTCGAACCCCAGTATGAACGCCGCATACCCGCTTAAATGCAGCACCACATAAGCAAAGCACCACAACCCCAACTGGCGCCGGACCGCAATCCACCCCGCCCACCCCGTCAATTTTTGCAACGGCGTCATGCTCAAGGTGATCAGCAGCAAAATCAGCGTCCCCAACCCGAGCCGATCCACCAGCACTTTGCCCGGGTCAGGGCCCAACGCATTCATCAAGGCTTCGTAAAGCCAGAGCAACGGCCAGACTGCCGCGGCGATGAAGACGCTCATTCGCCAGACTGGAAAACGCATCAGTAGTCCTTCCTCAGGTCCATCCCTGCATATAAAGAAGCGACTTCATCCTGATAGCCGTTGAACATCAGCGTATCGCGCACATTGGGACTGAACAGCCCACTCGGCAAACGACGTTCACGTGCCTGGGTCCAGCGCGGGTGATCGACCGTTGGATTGACGTTGGCATAAAAGCCGTACTCATCAGACGCAATGCTCTGCCAGGTGGTCTTTGGCTGCTCGCTCACCAGACTGATGCGCACAATGGACTTCACACTTTTGAAACCGTACTTCCACGGGACTACCAAGCGCAGCGGCGCGCCGTTCTGATTCGGCAACTCCCGCCCGTACATCCCAACCGCGAGGATGGCCAGCGGGTTCATCGCCTCGTCCAATCGCAAGCCTTCCACATACGGCCAGTCGATCAAGGCGAAACCGGAACGCTGCCCCGGCATGACCTTGGGGTCCTGCAAGGTTTCGAAGCGGATGTACTTGGCCTTGGAGGTCGGCTCGACCTGCTTGAGCAATGCCGAGATGGGAAAACCGATCCACGGAATGACCATCGACCAGGCTTCGACACAGCGCAGTCGATAAATCCGCTCTTCCAGCTGATAAGGCTTCATGAAGTCTTCCAACCCATAGCGCCCCGGCTTACCCACCTCCCCGTCCACGACCACGCTCCAAGGCTCGGTCTTCAAGGAGCCGGCATTGGCTGCCGGGTCCCCTTTGTCAGTCCCGAACTCATAGAAGTTGTTGTAATGGGTCGCATCCTTGAACGGTGTGATGGGCTCGTTCTTGACCGTGACCGCCTCCCACTGGACGGAAGGCAATTTCTCGGCAAACCAGGACGGCGCCTTGCCCGGCTCGACCTCGGCATAACGCGCCGCTTCGGCAGCGCTGGCCCAGCGCGGCAAGCTGCTCACGGCGAGACCCGCCATGGTTGCACCGAGCATCTGACGACGGGATAGGTAGAGGGATTCGGGCGTGACGTCCGATTCACGGCAGTCGGACGACTTGGGGATCTTGATCAGCATGACAACTCCGCAGTATTGGAGGGCAGATGCACCAATAGACTGCGGAGTATGGGGGAAATTACATTAAGGCAACGTTTAGCGTCGGCGAAGACGCAACAAATATTGCACCGGGCCGGAAGCGGCATAGGCGAGGAATACCAGCAGCAGGATACGCGGCGGATCACTGAACACCACCGCGAATACCAGCACCACCGCCAGAATCGCCACGAATGGCACACGGCCCTTCAGATCCAGCTCCTTGAAGCTGTTGTACTTGATGTTGCTGACCATCAGCATCCCGGCCGCGGCAACCAGCAGCGCTACCAGGAACGACATTTTCGAACCCTGGATGCCGTAGTCGCTGAATGCCCAGACCACACCGGCCACGACACCCGCCGCCGCCGGACTGGCCAGACCGATGAAGTAACGTTTGTCAGCCTTGCCAACCTGGGTGTTGAAACGAGCCAGGCGCAACGCCGCACCCGCCACATAGATGAAGGCAACCATCCAGCCGACCTTGCCCATGTCCCCCAGCGCCCAGCCGAACGCCAGCAAGGCGGGAGCCACGCCAAAAGCGACCATGTCGGACAGTGAATCGTACTCGGCGCCGAACGCGCTCTGGGTATTGGTCATGCGGGCGACGCGCCCGTCCAGGCCATCGAGCACCATGGCGACGAAGATGGCAATGGCGGCGAAGGCGAAGTAACGGCTCGCCCCTGCGCTATCACCGGCGCTCAAGGCAGCCTGGGCACTCATGGAGTTGATGATGGAATAGAAACCGGCGAACAGGTTCGCGGTGGTGAACAGGTTCGGCAGCAGATAGATGCCACGATGCCGGACCTTACGGCCTTCAGCGTCATGGCCTTCTTCGATGTGCTCATCGATGGGCAACAGGCTTTCGGCGTCAGGAGCCTGGCTTGGCTCGTCGGGACGTTCGCTCATGGGCAATACCTTGCAACGGTGTGAAAAAAATTCGACAGATGTCTGGGACGACGGTTCGGCCGCAAACGATGCAGCTTTATACCAGAAGCCATCGCCCAAACGAAAAAACGCGGCCAGGGCCGCGTTTTTCGACTCGAGTTCGCGACTTAGTTCTTGGCTTTGTCGACGATCTTGTTGGCGCTGATCCACGGCATCATCGAACGCAGTTGCTCACCGATGATTTCGATACCGTGCGCAGCGTTGTTGCGACGCTTGGCGGTCATCGAAGGATAGCCGGTGGCGCCTTCGCTGATGAACATCTTGGCGTATTCGCCGTCCTGGATACGTTTCAGGGCGTTGCGCATGGCCTGACGGGATTCGGCGTTGATCACTTCCGGACCGGTCACGTACTCGCCGTATTCGGCGTTGTTGGAGATCGAGTAGTTCATGTTGGCGATACCGCCTTCGTACATGAGGTCAACGATCAGCTTCAGTTCGTGCAGGCACTCGAAGTAAGCCATTTCTGGCGCGTAGCCCGCTTCGACCAGGGTTTCGAAACCGGCTTTCACCAGCTCGACGGTACCACCGCACAGAACGGCTTGTTCGCCGAACAGGTCGGTTTCGGTCTCGTCCTTGAAGGTGGTTTCGATGATGCCGGTACGACCGCCACCCACGCCAGCGGCGTAGGACAGGGCCACGTTCTTGGCGTTGCCCGAAGCATCCTGGTAGATCGCGATCAGGTCAGGGATACCGCCGCCTTTCACGAACTCGGAACGCACGGTGTGGCCCGGGGCCTTCGGCGCGATCATGATCACATCGAGGTCAGCACGCGGCACGACCTGGTTGTAATGGATCGAGAAACCGTGGGAGAAGGCCAGGGTCGCGCCCTTCTTGATGTTCGGTTCGATTTCGTCGCGATACAGGGCGCCCTGGAACTCGTCCGGAGTCAGGATCATGACCAGGTCGGCAGCGGCAACAGCGGAAGCCACGTCAGCCACTTTCAGGCCGTGGGCCTCGGCCTTGGCAACGGTGGCCGAGCCTTTACGCAGGCCGACAGTCACGTCAACGCCGGAATCTTTCAGGTTGCACGCCTGAGCGTGACCTTGGGAACCGTAGCCGATGATGGCGACTTTCTTGCCCTGGATGATCGACAGGTCGCAGTCTTTATCGTAGAAAACTTTCATGAATTTCCCCTATATCCGGCCGTTCAGGCCATTCGCTAATTTGGTTAGATGCTCAGTACTTTGTCGCCACGGGCAATCCCGGTGACGCCACTGCGTACGGTTTCCAGAATCGAGGCAGTGCCGATCGATTGAATGAAGCTGTCGAGCTTGTCGCTGGTACCGGTCAACTGAACGGTATAGACGCTGGCGCTGACATCGACGATCTGCCCACGATAAATATCGGTAGTACGTTTGATCTCGGCGCGCTGGGCGCCGGTGGCCTTGACCTTGACCAGCATCAGTTCACGCTCGATGTGAGCGCTTTCCGACAGGTCCACCAGCTTGACCACCTCGATCAGCTTGTTCAGGTTCTTGGTGATCTGCTCGATGATTTCATCGTGCCCCACGGTGGTCAGCGTCAGACGCGACAGGGTCGGGTCTTCGGTTGGCGCAACGGTCAGGCTTTCAATGTTGTAGTTGCGCTGCGAGAACAGGCCTACAACACGAGACAGCGCACCCGGTTCGTTTTCCAGAAGCAAGGAAATAATGTGTCGCATGATTAGGTACGCTCCGTCTTGCTCAGCCACATATCGCGCATGGAGCCGTCTTTGATCTGCATCGGGTAGACGTGCTCGCTGGTGTCGACCGCAATATCGATCACCACCAGGCGATCCTTCATGGCGAACGCTTCCTCCATCTTCGACTTCAAATCCTTCGATTCGGTGATGCGCACGCCAACGTGACCGTAGGCCTCCGCCAGCTTGACGAAATCAGGCAGCGATTCCATGTAGGAGTGCGAGTGGCGGCTGCCGTAGCTCATGTCCTGCCACTGGCGAACCATTCCCAACACACCGTTGTTCAGGATCACGATCTTCACCGGCAAACCGTACTGCAGGCAGGTGGACAGTTCCTGGATGTTCATCTGGATGCTGCCCTCGCCGGTGACGCAGGCGACGTCGGCATCCGGGAAGCTCAACTTGATCCCCATGGCCGCCGGGAAACCGAAGCCCATGGTGCCCAGGCCACCGGAGTTGATCCAGCGGTTGGGTTTGTCGAACTTGTAGTACTGCGCGGCGAACATCTGGTGCTGACCCACGTCGGAGGTCACAAAGGCATCGCCCTTGGTCACTTCGCACAGGGTTTCGATCACGGTCTGCGGCTTGATCACACTGCCGTCGCCCTTGTCATAAGGGAACAAGCCGCGATCGCCGCGCCATTCATCGACTTGCTTCCACCAGCTGGCCACGGACTCCTTGTTCGGAACCTCGCCGATTTCCTTGAGGATGGCGACCATTTCGGTCAGCACGCTCTCGACGGGACCGACAATCGGCACGTCTGCCTTGATGGTCTTGGAGATGGACGCCGGATCGATGTCGATATGGATGATCTTGGCGTTCGGGCAGAACTTCGCCGGGCCGTTGATCACACGGTCGTCGAAACGCGCGCCGACCGCCAGGATCACATCGGCGTGGTGCATCGCCAGGTTGGCGGTGTAGCTGCCGTGCATGCCGAGCATGCCGATGAACTGACGGTCGGTGCCTGGGAACGCACCCAGGCCCATCAGCGTATTGGTGACCGGCAGGTTGAGCATTTTTGCCAATTCAGTCAGCGGCGCGGAGCCACCGCCGAGGATCACGCCACCACCGGAGTACAACACAGGGCGCTTGGCCGCCAGCAGCATTTCGGCTGCCTTGCGGATCTGCCCGGAGTGACCACGGACCGCCGGACTGTAGGAACGCAGCTTGGCTTTTTTCGGGAAGATGTATTCGAACTTCTCGGCCGGGTTGGTCATGTCTTTCGGGACATCGACCACGACCGGGCCCGGACGACCGGATTCAGCCAGGTAGAAAGCCTTCTTCATGACTTCCGGGATTTCCGACGCGTGCTTGATCATGAAGCTGTGCTTCACGATCGGCCGGGAAATACCGATCATGTCGGTTTCCTGGAACGCATCGGTGCCCACCATGGTGCTGGGCACCTGGCCGGAGATGATCACCATCGGGATGGAGTCCATGTACGCGGTGGCGATACCGGTGATGGCGTTCGTGGCGCCAGGACCGGAAGTCACCAGGACCACGCCGGCCTTGCCGGTAGCACGGGCATAACCATCAGCCATATGGGTGGCCGCCTGCTCATGACGAACCAGGATGTGGGTCACTTCCGGTTCTTTGAACAGGGCATCGTAGACATGAAGAAGAGCACCACCAGGGTACCCGTAGATATATTTGACGCCTTCGTCACGCAAAAAGCGGACGAGCATCTCACCGCCAGATAAAAGCTCCACGTTGTTCACCTCTAAAACGCCAGAATACCGACCCACAAAAAGGGGACGGGTCTTAATAGGTTTACTTCTCGGCAGAGCATGAGCGACGGTGGTCGCCGACTACGTCAGCACTGACTGAGCAAGTATTGGGATCGTCCCAAGTGTTGCGGGCCTTTCCCACCCAGCGCGAGGTAACGCGTTGCGGGTGTAACAGGTCGGCGCGGATGTGCGCCTCATGATCTGCCGAGTGGGTCTGCTTCTGGCAGTCCCTCTACAGCGGACTTTGGATTCTTCTGTTTCGCCTCCTTCAAGTCAAGTCGTCTATGTGCTTTATTCGAAGTAAGCGCATGAGAACGCAAGAAAAAACCCTTAAACGGCAACTGTGTTAGCTTCAATTGCGCAACCCAAGACAAGGAAACAGCATGCGAATGATCTTCTTGACGGCCAGCCTGCTGGTTGGCCTGAGCCCGATATGCATGGCCGCTCAGGTCTACAAATGGGTGGATGCCCAAGGTGTCACCCACTTCGGATCCCAGCCGCCCCAGGACGCCGAGGCCACGACCGTGATCAAGTCCTCGCCATCCGTCGCCAAACCGCCCGCGCCTCCTTCCGGTGGCGTCATTGGCGACCAGAAGGCGATCGATAAAGAGGTCAAGAAACAGATTGCCGAGCAGGAAGCCCAGCTCAAGGCATTTTGCGAGCAGGCCAGGACCAACCTGGCGCAGCTACAGAACAACCCGCGGGTACGTGAAGACGTGGAAGGGGAAATGCGCCGCCTCAATGACGAAGAGCGGCGCCAGCGCATCGAGGAAACCCGCAAGCAGATCGATGAGCACTGCCAGTAGCGTGGGTCAGCCGACGTTGCTGATCATCTGATCGAACTGCGCCAACAGCCGCTGCAATTCCACGCCCTGCCCGGGTCGCTGGGCATAGACCATCTCGGCCATGGCCAGGATGCCCGAGGCGTTGGGCAGCGGCAGGTCGTTTTCCAGGATGGCTTTCATCCTGGGCAGGAAAATCCATTGCAACCACTGCTCGAAATCCAGGGTGTCGACCGCGAACGGCTCAACACTGGCCAGCGCCTCGGCCGAAGGCGATACCTCGCTCCACCAGCCCTGGACCCGCAGCTCCCGCTCAATCAGCAGCAACTGATCGGCGATTTGGGGAAAACGTCTATCCATCAGAGCGAAACCTTGGCCTTTTGACGGGCCAGCGCCGCGCCAGCGGAGTCGCCTTGTTTCTCACGGGCCTGGGCGATCAATTCCCACAGGCTGGCCTGAAGCGCCGGGCGACCACTGGAGAATGTCAGGCCACGGCGAGCCAGTTGTTCGGCTTGCGGCGCATCGCCCTGGGCCATGCGCACCTGGGCCAGGCGATAGAGCACCTGGGGTTCGCGCGGCGCTACACGCTGGGCACGCTCCAGGCTGGAGGACGCACCGTTGAGGTCACCGCCGGCCTGTTGCTGTTGCGCCGTGGTCAACAGGGCCAGCACCGGGCCGTCCAGTTGTTCATCGGCGGACAAACCACCTGAACTTGCCGACGGGACGCTGCTCGGCGTCGAAGGCATGCTGTAGCTGCCCTGATCGATCGGCGAAGTTTCGATAGGCCCTGGCGTGATCGGGCCCGGCGTGATCGGCGTGCTGCTGATCGGCGCCGAGGTTGTCGCACCACCGCCGGGCACCATCACGACGACACCGGTGTCGCCCTGCGGAATCGCCTGGACCTGGCCCTGCACCGGACGCTTCACCGTCGTTTGACGGAAACCGCCGTTGGCCGAAACCCGCTCGCTGTTGGACACAGCCGTGCCGGCGTCAACGACCGGAATCGAACCGCGTTGTACGGTAGAGCAACCACTGAGCAAAGCCACGGCCGTTACCGCTGGAATCAACCACTTGTTCACTTGAAACCCTCTTTGCTTAATTCATCCAGTCCTTGACCCAATCCATCACCGATTCGGCGGGATTCGTGCCGCCACAGGCTGCACCGGGTGGCGGTTCGCTGCCGCGAATATACGGCATCTGTACGGCGCCCGGACAATTGGCGTCGGAGCCTTGACCAGTACGCGAATCGACCCAAGCCTGAACGATGTTGTCCGGTTGCGGCATGTCCAGCGGCAGCGGGTCGGCCTTGCGCATGAAACTGGTCCAGACCTGCAACGCGCCAGTGGCACCGGTGAACGGGGTCTTGCCGTTGTCATCGCGTCCGAGCCAGACCACCGCCAACAAGTCCTGGCTGAAACCGGCGAACCAGCTGTCGCGCGAGTCGTTACTGGTCCCGGTCTTGCCCGCCAGGGTCAGGGTCCGGGGCAGCACGTTATAAACCGAACTGCCGGTGCCTTCACGCATGACCCGCTGCATCGCACTCTGGATCAGATAAATGGAGGCCGGATCGAAGCGCTGCTGGATCTGGAACGGATAACGCTTGAGCGGCTCGCCATCGGCGGTCAGCACGCTGCGGATCCCGCGCATCGGCGTATTGAAACCGCCGTTGGCCAGCGTCTGGTACATCGCCGCCACTTCTATCGGCGTCAGCCCACCCGCCCCCAGCAACATCGACGGGAAGGCCGGCAGTTCGCGGCTTACTCCTAGACGCGCGAGGGTCTTGAGTACATTCGGCACGCCGACTTCCAGCCCGAGGCGAGCCGTCGACAGGTTGTAGGAATGCGCCAACCCCTGATAGAGGAACACCGTGCCGTGGGAACGACGATCATAGTTCTGCGGTTTCCAGACCTGGCCATCCGCGCCCTTGACCGAGAACGCCTCGTCCGACAGCCAACTGGTCAGCGTGTACTGGCTCGGTTTCTCCAAGGCGGTGAGGTACACCGCCGGCTTGATCAGCGAGCCAATCGGACGCACCGCATCCAGGGCCCGGTTGAAGCCGGCGAAACTGGCCTGGCGACTGCCGATCATGGCTTGGACTTCGCCGGTTTCCGGGTTGGTCACCACCATGGCCGCTTCGACTTCGTCGGCGCCCTTGCGTCCGCCCAGCCGTTTGAAGGTGTCCTCGACCGAGGCTTCGGCCTTCATCTGCAGGATCGGGTCGAAACTGGTGAAGATGCGCAGGCCTTCTTCGGTCAAGTCTTCGTCTCGGTAGTCTTCCCGTAGCTGACGCTTGACCAGGTCCATGAAGCCGGGGAACGAACTGTCCGCCAGGCTGCCACGCTTGGTCACGCCCAACGGCATCTTTTTCGCGGCTTCGACTTGCTCGGCCGTCGCCACACCTTGTTGTTGCAGCAGGTCGAGCACCAGGTTGCGCCGCTCGAGGGCACGTTCCGGATTACGACGCGGGTTGTAGGAAGACGGCCCCTTGACCATGCCCACCAGCAACGCCACCTGATGCAGCTTGAGCTCGGACAGCGGCTGGCTGAAGAAGAACTGGCTGGCAAGGCCGAAACCGTGCACCGCCCGCTGGCCGTCCTGGCCGACGAAGACCTCGTTGAGGTACGCCTCCAGAATCTCCTGCTTGTCGTAGTGCAGCTCCAGCAACAGCGCCATCATGGCTTCGGTGAGCTTGCGAGTCAGGCTGCGCTCGTTGGTCAGGTAGAAGTTCTTGACCAACTGTTGGGTCAGGGTACTGCCGCCCTGGCGCATATGCCCCGAGGACGTGTTGACCCAGATAGCCCGGGCGATCGACTTGGGCGAGACGCCGAAGTGATGGTAGAAGTCGCGGTCTTCGACGGCAATCAGCGTGTCGAGCAGGAACGGCGGTACCTGGTCGATCTTGATCAGGATCCGGTCTTCGAGGTTCTTGGGGTACAGGCCACCAATGAGCAACGGCTCAAGACGCACCACCGACAGGCTCGCGTTGTTGGCGCCGGTGAGCGCAGCCACATAGTCACCGGAAAAACGCACCCGCACCGGTTGCGCCTGCTCCATGCCTTCATAGAACTGGAAACCACGGGTGTTGAGGTCGATGGTATTGCCGTTGACCGAGGCCGCACCCGGGCCATTGGCCACGCTTTCACGGCGATAACCCAAGGCATCGAGTTCGGTCAGGAAGTCGTCCTTGCTCAGCTTTTGTCCGACGAACAGCTCCAACGGCCGGGCATAGACCTTGGCCGGGATGGTCCAGCGCTTGCCGGAGAATTTCTCCTGGACCACGGCATCGAGATAGACCGCAAAACCGGCGAGCACGACGAGGCCCACCAGGCTGAGTTTAAGGGCCCACCCCAGCCAGGGCCGCAGGCGGCTGGCGGGTGGTTTCTTGGGGGTACGGGGGGATCGGGTACGAGTCATGGCGGCGGATTATACGCACTTTGCCGCGGTTCAACATGAGCCCGCCATGCGGTTTGCGTTAGCGCGGCTTGCCGCCATAATGACGGCCTTGAATTTTCCCAGACTCTGAAGGACCGCCCGTGAGCCAATCCCTGATCGCCGCCCTGCAAAACCCGGCCCTCTACCCGCATCCCGTCGAAGCGTTCCAGGTCATCGAAACCCACATTTCCTGGGTATTGCTCACCGGGCCATACGCCTACAAACTCAAAAAGCCGGTCAACTTCGGTTTCCTCGATTTCACCAGCCTCGAGGCGCGCCAGCATTTCTGCGGCGAAGAGTTGCGCCTGAACCAGCGCCTGACCCAAGACCTGTACCTGGACGTGCTGCCGATTACCGGTAGCGTCGAAGCCCCACAACTGGGTGGCGACGGTCCGGCCATCGAATACGCCCTGAAGATGCGTCAGTTCCCACAAAGCCAATTGCTCAGCACGTTGCAAGCCAACGGCGAACTGACCACCGCGCACATCGACGAGATGGCCGCCCAGATCGCCCAGTTCCACCTCTCCACGCCCAAGGTGCCCGCCGAAAACGCCGCCGGTACCCCGCAAAGCGTCATGGCGCCGGTGCTGCAGAACTTCGAACAGATCCGCCCGTTCCTCAACGACAAGGCCGATCTGCTGCAACTCGAAGCGTTGCAAGCCTGGGCCGAAAGCAGTTTCGAACGCCTCAAGCCGCTGCTCGCCCAGCGCAAGGCCGAAGGCTTCATCCGTGAATGCCACGGCGATATCCACCTGGGCAACGCCACCGTGATCGACGGCAAGGTGGTGATTTTCGACTGCATCGAGTTCAACGAACCGTTCCGTTTCACCGACGTCTACGCCGACACCGGCTTCCTGGCGATGGACCTGGAGGACCGTGGTCTCAAGTCCCTGGCGCGGCGTTTCGTCAGCCAGTACCTGGAACTGACCGGCGACTACCAGGGCCTGGAGCTGCTGAACTTCTATAAAGCCTACCGCGCCCTCGTCCGGGCAAAAGTCGCGCTGTTCAGCATGCCGGCCGAAGCCGATCCGGTGCAGCGCGCCACCACCCTGCGCCAATACCGCAACTACGCCAACTTGGCCGAAAGCTACAGCACCATTCCTTCGCCTTTCCTGGCCATCACCCACGGTGTTTCGGCCGTTGGCAAAAGCCACGTCGCGATGCGCCTGGTAGAGGCACTGGGCGCCATTCGCCTGCGTTCGGACGTGGAGCGCAAACGCCTCTTCGGCCAGCAACAGGTTCCCAACGATCCACAAGCCGGCATCTATAACAACGACGCCAGCAGCGCCACCTACGCCCGCCTGCATGAAGTCGCCGCGGGGATCCTGCGCGCCGGATTCCCGGTAGTGATCGACGCCACCTACCTCAAACACGATCAGCGCGACGCCGCGGCAAAAGTCGCCGAGGCCACGGGCGCTCCGTTCCTGATCCTCGACTGCGACGCGCCGCAAGCGGTCATCGAAAGCCGGCTGGCACAGCGCCAGGCCGACCAACAAGACCCCTCCGATGCGAACCTGGCAGTCATCGCCGCGCAACAGTCCAGCCGTGAAGCCCTGACCCCGGCGGAAATTCTCTGCAGCAAACGGGTCCAAACCAACGAAAGCGGTACGCTCGACATCGTGGTCGCGCAGATCCGCCAGCGCCTGCCAGGCCTCTAGATCACTATTTCGGCCGTGAAGCGATGTCCGGCTTCACGGCCGCCAAATAGTGGCACTATACTGGCGTCATAAAACCATCAGGTGATATGAAATGAGCCTTCCCAAACTTCTCGGTACCCCGCTTTATGCCTTGCTGCGCAAAGATGATATCGCCGGGTTCAACAGCGAACGCCCACAAGGTCCGGTCGACATGCGCGGCGGCGATTTTCGAGGCCTTGACCTGCGGGAACTGAACGCGGACGACGTTGACTTCAGCGACGCCTACTTCCGCTCCGCCGATTTGCGCGGCATCGATTTTCGCAAGTCGTCGCTGGAGGGCGCGAGCCTGGCCCATGCGCAGATATCCGGCGCCTACTTTCCGCCCGAACTGTCTGCGGATGAAATCCTGATGTCGATGAACTTCGGCACCCGGCTGCGCTACCGCACCCGCTGACAGTGCCTGAACCGGGCCGGCCGACGCGCGGCCCCGTCACGACCGAACGGACCTCCAGCGCCCCCGCTTGCGCTGGAGAATGCAGCCTTTTCCCTCCCCATCGTGCGTAATGCATTAGAAGCTTTTGCATCGAATCCCACCAAAGAATCACGCTTTTCCTACTGACCGCTACACTGCTCAGAAGCTTGCCCACCGCACCAGTCGGCCGTCGCAAGGAGGCTCGATGAATGATGAACTGCAACACCTGAAGAATCTGGGCAAGACATCGGCCCAGTGGCTGCACGCCGTGGGTATCCACAGTGCTTCCGATCTACGCCGGCTCGGGGCGGTGGACGCCTATCGCGCCGTGCGCACGCGCGGCTTCCGGGCGTCCAAGGTGTTGCTGTACGCCATTGAGGGTGCGTTGATGGATGTGCATTGGAATGACATCCCCGCTGAACGCAAGGAAGCCCTGAATAAACAGCTGGACGCCATTTCGACGCGTCACAAAGCCTGAGCCCCTTTCATTTGCAGTGCGAACTCTGGCCGCGAGGTTATTTCGACAAATCGCAAAAACAATGTTTGACATGGTAATGAGAATCGCTATGATTACCACATCCAGTCGCGAGACTGGCCGATATTTGAACAGCCCTTGGTTCGGACTTTCAGATATCTCCTCATCAGGCTAATCACGGTTATTTGACCCGGCTCTTGCCGGGTCTTTTTTTTTGCCTGCGATATCACTTACCGATGTGTTCGCGCATCTGCGCACAATAATCCTGGGGCGGCATGGCCGGGGTGTACCACACGTAGTCCGCCATGGCCGACGTCACGTCACTGCCCTCCTCGGCCAACATCAGGACAATCGGTGCCTCGCTGGCGCCGAGGTCCAACGCGTGCAGCGGCACGCCGAGATCTTTTCGCCCATGCCAGGCGCCCACGAACAACAATGCCGGTGCCGGCGCTTGCAGCAGGCGTTCGGCCATGCGCCGGTCACGCTGTTGCTGCACGGCCAGCATGGGTGGCATTTGCGACTCCGGCAGCAAACCGCAGTGGGATTCACGGATCTGTCCCAGCAACGCGTCCTTCACCGTGGCGGCATTGGCGCGAGCACCCATCAAGCTGGGCGCTTGTCGGTAGAAACGCTGGATCTCGGCGACGTCCAGATTGGCGGCCAGCAATGGATAGCGTTGGGCCAGGGCAAACTCGACGATGGGTCCGTACAGGCTCCAATCCCAGCCGGGGGACCAGGCCAACGCGTCGGGCAGGTCCTTGGGCAAGACGGGCAGCTGGCGGACCGAATCAACGCGTGGCTGTTGGGAGGGGGTGAGCATTTCCAGCAACAGGCTGCCCTGGGCCCGCTGGCCGGCCAAGGCCTGGAGCAGCCATTGCTGCAGCGCGTGATGATCGGGATTGTCGTGCCGCTCCCCCACTACCACCCGAGGCGCCTTTGCCAGGCGTTCGACCAGCGCCTGGGGCGTCACGGCCTGGCCGTTGTGCAAATCACGGATCCGTCCACCGAGCGGGGGCGGGGCGATGCTCTGGCACGCCGTCAGTACACTCAATGCCAGCATCAGGAGCAGGCGCACGTCCGTATCCTCCAGGGCGCCCTCAACGGGCGATGATCAATGGATGCCCGCGCTCCGGATGGTCTTGCACCAGCACGTCCAGGCCAAACACCGCCTTGAGCGGTTCCGGGCGCAGTACGTGCCGGGGCGTGTCCAGGGCCACCGGTCGACCGGACGCGAGCAGCAACAGGCGATCACAGTAACGCGCCGCCAGGTTCAGGTCATGCAGGATCACCAGCACGGCGGCGCCGCGACCGGCGAATTCACGCACCGCCTGGAGGATGGTGTGCTGATGCAGCGGATCGAGCATCGAGGTCGGCTCGTCCAGCAACAGGGTCTGCCCCGCTTCACCCGGCCACAACTGCGCCAACACCCGTGCCAGATGCACCCGCTGGCGTTCGCCGCCGGACAACGCCAGGTAACTGCGACCGTGCAGATGCGCGGCGTCTGCCGCTTGCAGCGCCGCGGCGACGATCTGCTCGTCGCGCAACCGACCACTCTGATGCGGCAGGCGCCCCATGCCGACGACTTCCTCGACGCGAAAGGCAAAATCCAGGGTCGAGGACTGTGGCAAGACCGCCAGGCGACGGGCGCGCTCGGCCCCCTGCCATTGGGCCAGTGGACGGTCTTCGAGCCAGACCTGCCCCTGGCTCGGCCGCAATTGGCCACACAGGCCCGCCAGCAAGGTACTTTTGCCCGCACCGTTGGGCCCGAGCACACCGAGCACTTCGCCGGGGTTGAGCAGCAGATCGATGTCCGCCAGCACGGTGTTGCGGCCACGCTGAATGTGCAGGTCCTGTGCTCGCAACATCAGGCGCGCCCTCGTACCAATAGATAGAGGAAAAACGGCGCGCCGATGAAGGCCGTGACGATGCCGATCGGCAATTCCGCAGGGGCCAGCGCCAAGCGTGCCACCAGGTCGGCGAGCAACAACAGGCTTGCCCCCGCCAGCACTGAAGCGGGCAGCAACACACGGTGGTCGGGGCCGGCCACCAGGCGCACCAGATGCGGCACCACCAGCCCGACGAAACCGATCATGCCCGCCGCCGCCACCGCCGCGCCAACCCCCAGGGCCGTACAAAACACCAGCTCACGCTTGAGGGCTTCGACGTTGACGCCCAAATGGGCTGCCTCGGACTCGCCCAGCAACAGCGCATTGAGCTCCCGGGCCCGGCGTGGCAGCCAGAGCGCCACGCCGGCACTGACCAGCAACAACGGCCACAACCTCGCGTAACTGGCGCCGTTGAGACTGCCCAGGTTCCAGAACGTCAGGGTGCGCAGGGTCGCGTCGTCCGCCAGGTAGGTGAACAGGCCGACGGCGGAACCGGACAGCGCGGTCAGGGCAATGCCCGCCAGGAGCATGGTCGCGACATGGGTCTGGCCATTGCGGCGGCCGAGGCGATAGACCAGCGCCGTAACGCCGAGCCCGCCAAGGAACGCACACAACGACAACACGTAAGGGCCGAAGGCTTCGGGCAACCCGCCCAGCGCCGAGCCACCGACAATGGCGAAGGCTGCGCCCAACGCCGCACCGCTGGACACGCCCACCAACCCCGGGTCTGCCAGCGGGTTACGGAACAGTCCCTGCATCGCCACACCGGACAACGCCAACACCCCGCCCACCGCCAAGCCCAGCAGGGTCCGCGGCAAACGGATCTGGCCGAGGATCAGTTCGGCCTGCTCCAGGCCATCGGCGGCCACCGGCAAGCCCAACAGGCGTAAAGCGGCGCGCAAGGTGTCCAGCAGCGGCAGGCTCACCGGCCCCAGGGCCAGAGACAGCCAGGTCGCCAGCAAACACAGCAGGCTCAGGCCGATAAATAAAGTACGTGGCTTGACCGACGAAGTCATGGCGCCGCGGCCGGCTCAGCCGGATAAAAGCCTGCCGTCAGTTTCACCAGGCTTTGCGGCAGCCGCGGGCTCAATCCGCCCACCAACAGCGTCGGGTCGAGCTCCATGACGCGCCCGTCCCTGGCGGCTCGGGTCGAGGAAAGGATCGGATTTTCCCTGAACAACGCCGCACGGGCTTCTTCACCACTCAAGGCTCGGTCGGCGAAGACCAGCACTTC
Organism: Pseudomonas sp. NFIX10; assembly: GCF_900111955.1. NCBI lineage: Bacteria > Pseudomonadati > Pseudomonadota > Gammaproteobacteria > Pseudomonadales > Pseudomonadaceae > Pseudomonas > Pseudomonas sp. NFIX10. The sequence continues at coordinate 16,019 of NZ_FOKH01000050.1, forward strand.
AGGATTCAGGCTGGCCAGGGTTTCCACTGAAAAGGATTTATAGCCGCTGTGGGTCGCCAGGTTGTGACCGCCGGCCTGCTGTAACAGCCAATCGGCAGCCGTGCCCTTGCCAGCGACCAGCGGCTTGCCACCGGAACTGCCCACCAACAGTAATACGCCGGGAGCCTTTTGCTTGCGCTGGGCCTCGGTCACCCGGGCATGCTGCTGGGTAAGCTGTTCCTGATAACGGTCGAACAACCGTGTCGCCTCGGCCTGCGCCCCCAGCAATTGCCCCAGGTGCTGCAAATTGCCCTGCAGGGTCGGCAGGTCTGGCGTGGCCGAGAACAATTCGACCTTTACGCCGGCGCTGCGGATTTGCGCCAGCACAGGTGGCGGCCCCATTTCCTCGGTGCCCACCAGGATCTGCGGACGCAGGCTCAATATGCCCTCTGCGGACAATTGTCGCTGATAGCCAATGCTGGGCAGGGCCCGCAAGGATTCAGGATGCTGGCTGGTGGTGTCCACGCCCACCAGTTTCGACTCGCCCCCCAGTGCACTGATCCACTCCGACAAGGCACCGCCGGCGCTGACCCAACGCTGCGGCGACTCAGCCGCGCTGGCCCCCTGGTTGACCAACAGTGCGACACAGAGCGCAACAACGCGGATGTTCAGGCGCATCGGGCAGCTTCCTCAAAAGAAGTTTTTCGCAGGACCGGGCCGGGCCAAGTATCCTCGACCACCTGCGAAGGAGGCGCCATTTGATAATTGTTTTCATTTGACCGTCAAGGGTGGATCTTTTGCCACACGAAACCTATGGGAGCGAGCTTGCTCGCGATAGCGGCCTGTCAGTCACTGAGAGGTTGAATGTGCCGCCGTCATCGCGAGCAAGCTCGCTCCCACAGGGGCTCACTCCGACAGATATATAGAGACACACATGAAGTTTCTTTGTACCGCCGCCGAACTGCCCGACAACGGCAGTCGCGGTTTCGACCTCGATGGGCGCAAGGTGCTGGCCGTGCGACGCGCCGGTCAGGTGTATGCCTATCTCAACCGCTGCCCGCACCGGGGCGTGCCACTGGAATGGCAACCCGACCAGTTCCTCGACCCCAGCGCCAGCCTGATCCAGTGCGCCACTCACGGCGCGCTGTTCCTGATCGAGAGCGGTGAATGCGTGGCCGGCCCCTGCGCCGGTCAGTTCCTGACCGCGCTAGACAGCCGGGAGGACGAGCAAGGCATCTGGGTCGAACAGTAGCGGTTCGAGCAACACTGGCAACGCACGGTCCACCCACATCTGCTCGGGCGTCAACGTAACTCCGTAGGCCAACACTTCCACCCCCGCCGCCACCGCATCATGCAGGGCTGCGGCGTATACCGGATCGATCTCGTGGGCCGGGCGCACGGCCTCGATGCCACTCAGGTTCACGCAATACAGCTGCACCGCCCGCACACCTTCCCGGGCCAGGCAGGCGAGCTCCCTCAGGTGCTTGGCTCCGCGCAGCGTGACCGCATCGGGAAATGCCGCCACCTGGGTGCCATCGAAACCCAACGTGACACTTTTGACTTCGACCCAGGCCGAGCCTTGAGCGTAGTCCAGGCGAAAATCGATGCGGCTGTTTTCCACCCCATAAGCCACTTCACGCTTGAGCCCGGTGAACCCGTTCAGTTCACTGATGACCCCGGCGCGCAAGGCTTCTTCGACCAAGGCGTTGGCCCGTGCGGTATTGATGCAGGCCAGCCGCCCTTGAGGGGTTTCGCCGATTTCCCAGGTGCCGGGCAACTTGCGCTTGGGGTCGCTGGAGCGACTGAACCAGACGCGCGCGCCTTCAGCCATGCAGTTGAGCATCGAGCCGGTGTTGGGGCAGTGAATAGTGAGGAGTTCGCCGTGAACGGTCTCGATATCAGCGAGAAAACGCTTGTAACGTCGAATCAGACGACCTTCTTCCAACGCAGGGGAAAAACGCATCAGCCTTGCCAGCTCCGCAGTCCACGCTCGATTCGCGCCACCGCTTCCTGTAGCCGCGGCAAGCTCTGTGTGTAGGCGAACCGCACATGGTGGCTGGCCTGATGACGGCCGAAATCCAGCCCCGGGGTGAAGGCCACGTGTTCGGTTTCCAGGAAATGCTGGCAGAACGCAAAGGCATCGCCGCCGAAGGGGCTGATATCGGCATAGAGGTAAAACGCCCCTTGCGGCTCCACCGCGATACCGAAGCCCAACTCCCGCAAGGCCGGCAGCAGAAAGTCACGACGCAGCGCGAACTCGGCCCGCCGCTGTTCGAAGATTTCGATGGTGGCGGGCTCGAAACAGGCCAGGGCGGCGTACTGGGCCATGCTCGGCGCACTGATGTAGAGGTTCTGCGCAAGTTTTTCCAGCTCGCCGATGGCCGCCGAAGGGGCCACCAACCAGCCCAGCCGCCAGCCGGTCATACCGAAATATTTGGAAAAACTATTGAGGACAAAGGCGTCGTCGTCGACTTCCAGCACACTGGCGGCGTCGGTGCCATAGGTCAGGCCGTGATAGATCTCGTCCACCACCAGATGGCCATTGTGACCCTTGATGGCCTTGGACAACCCTGCCAGTTCGTCCCGGGTGAGAATCGTCCCGGTCGGGTTCGCTGGCGAGGCCACCAACGCACCGACGCTGTCCTGGTCCCAATGACGGTTCACCAGGTCCGGCGTCAATTGGTAGCGCACATCCGGCCCCACAGGCACCAATTGCGCCGCGCCTTCCACCAGGCGCAGGAAATGACGGTTGCACGGATAGCCGGGGTCGGCCAGCAGCCAATGCTTGCCCGGGTCCACCAGCAAGGCGCTGGTCAGCAGCAACGCGCCGGAGCCGCCTGGCGTGATCATGATGCGTCGAGGATCGATCTCTACCCCGTAGCGCTGGCCATAGAAACCCGAGATGGCTTCGCGCAGCTCGGGAATGCCACGGGCCGCGGTGTAGCGGGTCTTGCCCGCCGTCAGCGCGGCCTGGCCGGCCTGGATGATCGGTTCGGCGGTGGTGAAGTCCGGCTCGCCAATCTCCAGGTGGATGACGTCATGCCCGGCGGCTTGCAGTTCGTTGGCGCGCGCCAACAGCGCCATCACATGGAAAGGTTCGATGGCGCGGCTGCGCGCACTGTAGGGCTGAGCCATTGGCCTTCCTTCAGGGGAAAAAGAACCGATTCTACCCAACTCGGCAACAACTGCGGGAACGCGCGCGAGGCCAAAGCGGTCTGAGCCCTCGAATTGCAGGAAATGACTCCCGCGATTGGCCCAGGCTTGACTAGAATCAAGCATTGAGCAGGTTTAGATCCCCACCGAAGCGAACCCGGCCACGTTTTACAGACCCCGGCCGCCGCAGGCTCGACAACCGGGAGTAGCGCGGCCCGATTTGATCTGGTAAGTTCGCCCGCTTGCAGCCGCAGGGCCGGCAGGTGTCGGTGATGGAGCAATCCTGCGTAGTGGATTACAAGAGTAGAGGCGGTCCATTCATGCCCACCCAAGCAAAGCAAAATCAAAATCAGTCGCTCAGCGGGTTTGAGCCTTACGTCCCGCAAGCTGGCGAAGAGTATATGGGCGCCCCCATGCGCGCGCACTTCACCAAGATCCTGAACAAGTGGAAACAGGACTTGATGCAGGAAGTCGATCGCACCGTGGATCACATGAAAGACGAAGCGGCCAACTTCCCCGACCCGGCCGACCGTGCCAGTCAGGAAGAAGAGTTCAGCCTCGAACTGCGCGCCCGTGACCGTGAGCGCAAGCTCATCAAGAAAATCGACAAGACCCTGCAACTGATCGAGGACGAAGAGTACGGTTGGTGCGAGTCCTGCGGCATCGAGATCGGCATTCGTCGCCTGGAAGCCCGACCGACCGCCGACCTGTGCATCGACTGCAAGACCCTGGCGGAAATCAAGGAAAAACAGGTCGGCAAGTAATCGCCGGGGCTGTTATCGAAACGGAGCGTTCATACGCTCCGTTTTTTGTTTCCGATATTTTCTCCAAGCTTCGATGCCCCCTGTGGGAGATTCTATGGTGCAGGGCTACCCCCTAAATGCCTTTCGGTAAGTATTCGCTCTGATTCTTCAGCAGGGCGAATACCACTCGGGCAAGCTTGCGGGCCAGTGCTACTAATGCTTCGGTTGTGCTGAGTCCCCGGGCCCTTAGTGCCTCATAAAAACCCTTCCATGCCGCTGTGCGCCTCGCCGACATCGCGGCGTTATGCATCAATCGACGGGCCTCTGGGTCACCTCGCTTAGACAGGCAGCGGCGTCCCTTCTTTTTCCCTGAGTCCGATATACGCAGGTCTAGGCCCAGAAAAGCGATGAAGGCATCGGCATTTCT
>NZ_FOKH01000048.1:0-37040 GCF_900111955.1 Pseudomonas sp. NFIX10
CGCGACAACCGGACTCCAGCGAGTATCAGTATGGGGGAGCAAGGAACGGACTACCTATATCGCAGCCCAGCGGGGATAAATCCCCTCGCCACAAAGGGCAGGTCGCTCGTTAACCTTAAGTTACAAATCTCCCCGCCGATTTAGGCTATACAGGGACAGCGCCCGAATAGTGGCTTTCTGCTGTCTCTGTGCGCGAGTTCATAACAATAAGAACACTACCGGGAGGCTTCCTTGTGAAGAGTTTGCTCTGGCCCGCCGTCGCGCTGATGAACCGCCTGAGCTTCGGCATGAAGTTCAGCCTGATCAGCGTGCTGTTCCTGCTACCCATGCTGGTGACCAACTTCTTTCTGGTGCGTGATTCCTATCGGGAATTCCAGGGCACCCAAGTGGAGCTGCAAAGCCTCGACCTGCTGGGCAGCAGCCTGGCCCTGCGCCGGGACCTGGAAACCCTCAACAACCTGGTGCAGATCAACGCCAGCCTGGGCCAGTCCGGCAAGGCTGGTGATGTCGAAGCGAAGATCGGCAGCCTGGAGCAACAGGTCCTCACGCGCTTGCAAGGCATGACCGCCATGGCCATCGAGCCCGAGCAGGTCAGTGCCTTCGAGGCCAAGCGCGATGAGATGATCGCTGCTTTCAAGGCCCAGCAGGCGGAAAGCTCCCTGCAGAGCAAGAGTGCGCTGATCGGCAAGTTGCTCAACAGCGCCCAGATGTTCAGCCAGATCATCGCCAGCCAGGCGGGGCTGAGCCGCGACAACCAGAGCGACATCCGCCAACTCAGCGAATTGATCATCGGCACCATCCCCAAGGTCACCCAGATCCTCGGCGATGGCCGGGCGCTGGGCGCGTCCTCGTTGGGGCTGGGGTTTCTCAATTCGGCATCGAGCACCCGCTTCGACGAGTTGCTGGCGCAGATCGAAAAGCTCCAAGGCGAGTATGACTTGAAACTGCAGGACGCCCTCGGCTCCAGCAAGGCCGCCGGGCAAACCCTTGGCGCCCAGGCCGACGGTAGCAAGAGCACCCTCAAGAAAGCGTCGGAGCTGATCGAGGAGCAAGTGGTGATGGCCGACACCCTCGATGCACCGTGGCCGGCGTTCTTCGAGCAGATCAGCGGCCTGATGGAGCAGACTTATCGGCTGAACGAAGCGACCCAGGGCTTTCTCGGTGTGCAGTTGCAGCAGCGGCTTGAGCAGAATCGTAGCCATATGGTGCTGCAGGCCGTGGCGCTGGTGGCGGTGTTCCTGCTGATTTTTTACCTGTACGCCGGCTTCTACGCGTCGACCCGCACCACCCTCCAACACCTGGGCCAGATGATGGATAAAGTGGCGGCGGGGGACATGACGGTCAATTTCGTGGCGCGCAGCAAGGATGAGCTGGGCGAACTGGGTGAAGTGTTCAACGGTACGGTGGCGAAGATCCATGATCTGATCGAACAGGTCAGCCGCACCGTCGCGGAAGTCGAACGCCAGGCCGGGCGGGTGGAAACGGTATCGGCCCAGAGCAACCAGGCCGTCGCCGGCCAGCGCAGCCAGATCGAACTGGTGGCCACGGCGATGAACCAGATGTCGGCCACGGCCCAGGAAGTGGCCCGCAGTGCAGCCGCTGCCGTGAGCAGTGCCCACAGCGTGAACGACGAGACCCTCAGCGGGCGCGGGTTGGTGGAGTCGCAGCAGGGCAGCATCGCCCGCTTGGCCAGTGAGATCGACCAGTCGGTGCAGGTGATCAACCAACTGGCGACCGACAGCCAGGCCATCAGCCGCGTGCTGGATGTGATCAAGAGCATCGCCGAGCAGACCAACCTGCTGGCCCTCAATGCCGCCATCGAAGCCGCCCGTGCCGGTGAACAGGGGCGGGGTTTTGCGGTGGTGGCCGATGAAGTGCGGACCCTGGCCAAGCGGACCCAGCAATCGACCGAAGAAATCGAAGCGATGATCGCCCGCCTGCATGGCGGTGTCGGTGCCGCCGTCAAGGCGATGGGCACCAGTCATGAGATGGCCAGTGGCACGGTCGGTCAATCGGAGAAGGTCCAACAGGCCCTGGAAAATATCCTCGGTGCGGTCGGCATGATCGTCGACCAGAACCAGCAGATCGCCGCCGCCGTGGAGCAGCAGACGGCCGTGGCCCATGACATCGACCAGAACATCGTCGAGATCAACCGCGCCGGCGAACGCACGGCCGAAGGCGCGCACCAGACCGAAAACGCCAGCCGTGAGCTGTCTGCCCAGGTGGTGCAGCTCAAGCAACTGATCAATGCGTTTCGGGTGTAGGCCGTTGTGGGAGCGAGCTTGCTCGCGATAGCGGAGTGTCAGGCAACCTGTTTTTCGACTGATACACCGCTATCGCGAGCAAGCCCGCTCCCACAGGTTTTTTACCAGTTGAACAAATCGCGGGCGTTGGCGGTGCTGGCCTCGGCCAGTCGCTCGGGCGTCACCGCCATGATCCCGGCCAGCGCCTCGCAAATCGCCGGCAAGTGCGCCGGGCTGTTGCGCTGCCCCGCAAACATCGCTGGGGCCATGTCCGGTGAGTCGGTTTCCAGCACCACAGCATCCAGCGGCAGTTTCGCCAGCACCCGGTGCATGCGCAGGGCCTGAGGCCAGGTCGCCGCACCGCCAAGGCCAAGCTTGAAGCCGAGCTTGAGGTATTCGCGGGCCTCTTCAAAACTGCCGGCGAAGGCATGGATGATCCCCGCCCGGGTGGGGCGGATGCGCTTGAGGGTCGCGATCACGGCGGCATGGCTGCGGCGTACGTGGATCAGTGCCGGCAGTTCGAACGCCACGGCCAGTTCCAGCTGCGCTTCGAACAGCGCTTGCTGGCGGTCACGGTCCAGGGTCTCGATGTAATAGTCCAGGCCGATCTCGCCCACTGCACACAATTGCCGGTGCCCGGCCAGGCGGCTCAGCCAGTCGCGCAACAGCGCCAGGTCGTCGGGTCGATGCTGGTCGAGGTACACCGGGTGCAGGCCCAGGGCGGCATGCAGGCCCGGGTCGCTTTGCACCAGGTCCCAGACCCGCTGCCAATTGTCCCGGTACACGCCCAGCACCACCATCTGCCGCACGCCCAAGGCGCGGCTTTCGGCCAGCAGCGCCGGGCGGTCCGCGTCAAAGTCCGGGAAGTCCAGGTGGGTGTGGGTGTCGATCAACTCCATGCATCAATCCTGAGGAAACGTCAGCCCTGGTGGATCCGCTGCTTGAACGTCCGGGCGATGGCCTGCACGCCAGGCTGGTAGTCATCGTTTTCGATGGCTGCCAGGGCCAGTTCCAGGGCCTTGGCGGCGATCAACTGATGTTGTTGGGACATGGCATTGACCGGCAGCGGCAGGAAATCCAGCAACTGCGTGTCACCAAACGTGCCCAGGCGCAATGGCCGCGACTTGAGCGGGAAATCATGCAGGGCATCGAACACCCCTTGCAGCAGCACATAGGACGTGGTGATCAGCGCATCGGGCAGATGCCCCAGGCGCGCGAGCATTTCATCCATCAACTGACGGCCGCATTCACGGCTGAACGACTCGCCATGCTCGATCAACACCTGCCCCTCGAACCCGGCCAAGGCTTCGCGAAAACCTGCGGCCCGTTCCTGGCTGATGCTCAATTCGGGACGGGCGCTGATCAAGGCGATTTGTCGAGGGTGGGTCTCCAGCAGGCTGCGCGTCAGGTGCAAGCTGGCCTGGCGGTCGTCGCTGATCACCGAGCAGAAATGCGCCGGTTCCATCACCCGGTCGATGGCGATGATCGGAATGCCCTTGGCCTGCAACTGCAGGTAGCTGTCGTCGCCGGCCGGCAGGCAACTGGCGACGATCAGCGCATCGCAGCGCCGGGCGCGGAACAATTGCAACAGCTGCCGTTCACTGTCGGGCGCATCATCGGAGCTGGCGATCAGCAACTGATAGCCCCGAGCCCGGGCGCCTTGTTCCAGCAACTTGGCGATGCGTGCGTAACTGGGGTTTTCCAGGTCTGGCAGGATGAAACCCAGGGTGCGGGTGTGCCGGCTGCGCAGCCCGGCGGCCTGAGGATTGGGCGTGAAGCCATGTTCCTCGACCACCGCCCGCACCCGTTCGACGGTGGCGCTGCTGATGCGTTGCTGTTCGGCCTTGCCGTTGATGACATAGCTGGCGGTGGTGACGGACACACCGGCCAATTGAGCAATATCACTGAGTTTCAACCCGGTATTCCTTGTTTTTTCGAGTGAGTCCCGAGGATTAGGGCCATCCTACCCGATTCAAGCTGACGGTTACCGCCCAAGCGCTTACGACAAGTTGCACTTCAACGATGAGAGATTATCGAGTAACGTGCCAATCTTTCTAGATTAAACGTTTCAGCAAGCGTATTTTCAAGGCTAGCAGGATTTTTGGCCGTGCTGCCGCGATACCGCCAAAAACCGTCCTGTAACGCTAAGCTGATTCATTCAAAACAATACCTGGCGCCAACCCGGACGCCAAAAAGGAGAAAGCATGCTCGAGCTCACTCTAGAGCAGATATCCATGGCGCAGACGGCCGTGGATAAAGACGCTGCGCTGCAACTGCTTGCCGACAAACTGGTGGCCGATGGCCTGGTAGCCGAGGGCTACCTCGCTGGCTTGCAGGCCCGTGAAGCCCAGGGTTCGACCTTTCTTGGCCAAGGTATTGCCATCCCCCACGGCACCCCGCAGACCCGCAACCTGGTCTATTCCACCGGCGTGCGCCTGCTGCAATTCCCCGAAGGCGTGGACTGGGGCGATGGTCAGATTGTCTACCTGGCCATCGGCATCGCCGCCAAGTCCGATGAGCACCTGCGCCTGCTGCAACTGCTGACCCGCGCCCTCGGCGAGACGGACCTGGGCCAGGCCTTGCGCCGTGCCGGTTCCGCCGAAGCGTTGCTGAAGCTGCTGCAAGGCGCGCCGCAGGAACTGGCCCTGGATGCCCAGATGATCGGCCTCGGTGTGTCGGCTGACGATTTTGAAGAACTGGTATGGCGCGGCGCTCGCCTGTTGCGCCAGGCCGACTGCGTGAGCAACGGCTTTGCCGGCGTGTTGCAGCAAGTCGAGGCGCTGCCCCTGGGTGATGGCTTGTGGTGGCTGCACAGCGAACAGACCGTCAAGCGCCCGGGCCTGGCGTTCGTCACCCCGGACAAACCCATCCGTTACCTGGGCCAACCGTTGAGCGGTCTGTTCTGCCTCGCCAGCCTCGGCGAGGCCCACCAAGCCTTGCTGGAAAGGCTCTGCGCCTTGCTGATCGAAGGCCGCGGCCACGAACTGGGCCGCGCCACCAGCAGCCGCAAGGTCTTGGAAGTGCTCGGCGGTGAATTGCCCGCCGACTGGCCCAGCGCGCGCATCGGCCTGGCCAACGCCCATGGCCTGCATGCACGCCCGGCGAAGATCCTCGCCCAGTTGGCGAAAAGCTTCGACGGCGAAATCCGCGTGCGCATCGTCGACGGCCAGGACAGCGCCGTGTCGGCCAAGAGCTTGAGCAAACTGCTGAGCCTGGGCGCCCGTCGCGGCCAGGTCTTGGAGTTCATCGCCGAACCGAGCATCGCCAACGACGCGTTGCCGGCACTGCTGGCCGCCATCGAAGAAGGCCTGGGCGAAGAGGTCGAACCGTTGCCGCCACCGAGTGCGCCACGGGAAACCGTGATGGCCGAGGTCGCGACCGTCATGCTGGCGCCCGAATCCGGCAGCCTGATCCAGGCCGTCGCCGCCGCCCCGGGCATCGCCATCGGCCCGGCGCACATCCAGGTATTGCAGGCCATCGACTATCCGCTGCGCGGTGAATCGGCGGCCATCGAGCGCGAGCGCCTGCAGAACGCCTTGAATCAGGTGCGCCGTGACATCCAGGGCCTGATCGAGCGCGCCAAGGCCAAGGCCATCCGCGAAATCTTCATCACCCACCAGGAAATGCTCGACGACCCGGAACTGACCGACGAAGTCGACACCCGCTTGAAGCTGGGCGAGAGTGCGCAAGCAGCGTGGATGGGCGTGATCGAAGCCGCCGCCAAAGAGCAGGAAGCCTTGCAGGATGCCTTGCTGGCCGAACGGGCCGCCGATCTGCGAGACGTCGGCCGTCGGGTGCTGGCGCAACTGTGTGGCGTCGAAACCCCGAACGAGCCCGATCAACCCTACATCCTGGTCATGGACGAAGTCGGCCCGTCCGACGTGGCCCGCCTGGACCCGACCCGTGTGGCAGGGATTCTCACCGCCCGTGGCGGCGCCACCGCCCACAGCGCCATCGTCGCCCGTGCCCTGGGCATTCCGGCGCTGGTGGGCGCGGGGGCAGCGGTATTGCTGCTGGCGCCGGGCACGCCCTTGCTGCTGGATGGCCAGCGCGGTCGCCTGCATGTGGACCCTGACGCCGCCACGTTGCAGCGCGCCAAGGAAGAACGCGACACCCGCGAGCAGCGTCTCAAGGTCGCGGCCGAGCAGCGCCACGAACCGGCGCTGACCCGTGACGGGCATGCCGTGGAAGTGTTCGCCAACATTGGCGAAAGCGCCGGCGTCGCCAGCGCGGTGGAGCAGGGCGCCGAAGGCATTGGCCTGTTGCGCACCGAACTGATTTTCATGGCCCACAGCCAGGCGCCGGACGAAGCGACCCAGGAAGCCGAATACCGCAAGGTGCTCGATGGCCTGGGCGGGCGGCCGCTGGTGGTGCGCACCCTGGATGTGGGCGGCGACAAACCGCTGCCGTACTGGCCGATCGCGAAAGAAGAAAACCCGTTCCTCGGTGTGCGGGGCATTCGCCTGACGTTGCAGCGCCCGCAGGTCATGGAAGCGCAATTGCGTGCCCTGTTGCGCTCGGCGGACAGCCGGCCGCTGCGGATCATGTTCCCGATGGTGGGCAGCGTCGACGAGTGGCGCCAGGCCCGGGACATGACCGAGCGCCTGCGCCGGGAAATCCCCGTGGCGGACCTGCAACTGGGGATCATGATCGAAGTGCCGTCCGCCGCGTTGCTCGCGCCGGTGCTGGCCAAGGAAGTCGACTTCTTCAGCGTCGGCACCAATGACCTGACGCAATACACCCTGGCCATCGACCGGGGGCATCCGACCCTTTCGGCCCAGGCCGATGGCTTGCATCCGGCGGTGCTGCAACTGATCGACATCACCGTGCGCGCCGCCCATGCCCATGGCAAATGGGTCGGTGTGTGTGGCGAATTGGCGGCCGATCCGCTGGCGGTGCCGGTGCTGGTGGGCCTGGGCGTGGACGAGCTGAGTGTCTCCGCCCGTAGCATTGCCGAGGTCAAGGCGCGGGTTCGCGAACTGAGCCTGGCGCAAGTCCAAACCCTGGCCCAAGCGGCCTTGGCCGTGGGCAGCGCCGATGACGTGCGCGCATTAGTGGAGGCGCTGTAATGGCGAAGATTCTAACCCTGACCCTCAACCCGGCGCTCGACCTTACGGTGGAACTGGCGCGCCTGGAACCAGGGCAGGTCAACCGCAGTGACGACATGCACACCCATGCCGCCGGCAAAGGCGTGAACGTGGCCCAGGTGCTGGCAGACCTCGGTCATACGCTGACGGTCAGTGGCTTTCTGGGCGAAGACAACGCCCAGGTGTTCGAGACGCTGTTCGTCCAGCGCGGGTTTGTCGACGCCTTTATCCGTGTCCCCGGCGAGACCCGCAGCAATATCAAGCTGGCCGAGCAGGACGGGCGCATCACTGACCTCAACGGGCCAGGCCCGGTGGTCGATGCCGCCGCACAGCAGGCCTTGCTGGCGCGTTTGGAGCAGATCGCCCCCGGCCACGACGTGGTCGTGGTGGCGGGCAGCTTGCCCCGGGGCGTCAGCCCGCAGTGGTTGCAGGCATTGATCGCACGCTTGAAGGCACTCGGCCTGAACGTGGCCCTCGACACCAGTGGCGAAGCCTTGCGCGTTGCCCTGGCGGCGGGGCCGTGGCTGATCAAGCCGAACACCGAGGAACTGGCCGATGCGCTGGGGTGCGAGGTGGTGAGCGAAGCGGCCCAGGCGCACGCGGCGCAGCGCCTGCATGCCCAGGGTATCGAGCATGTGGTGATTTCCCACGGTGCCGATGGCGTGAACTGGTTCAGCGTCGGTGCGGCGTTGCATGCCTCGCCGCCCAAGGTCAGCGTCGCCAGTACTGTGGGCGCCGGGGATTCGCTGCTGGCGGGCATGCTCCATGGCCTGCTCAGCGCCGACACCCCGGAACAGACACTGCGCACTGCCACGGCCATCGCCGCCATGGCGGTCACGCAGATCGGTTTTGGCATCCACGACACCGCGGTGCTGGCGTCGCTTGAACAGGGCGTGCGCGTGCGCCCCCTGACAGAACAATAAGAGGGTTCGCAAGAATGAAACTAGCCATTGTGACGGCCTGCCCGAACGGCATGGTTACCAGTGTGTTGTGCGCCCGCCTGCTGGACGCCGCGGCGCAGCGCCAGGGTTGGAGCACCAGCGTCGAGGTCCATGACGCGGCCCATCCGGAACGCCAGTTGTCGGCGGCGACTCTCGAAGCGGCGGAGTGGGTGTTGCTGGTCGCCAGCGGCCCGGTGGACCTGTCGCGGTTCGTCGGCAAGCGGGTGTTTCGCAGCACGCCGGCCCTGGCCCTCCAGGACGTTGATGCGGTGTTGCGTCGTGGCGCCGTAGAGGCTGAGGTTCTGGGCGAGGCAGATGTGTTCGCGCAAGAGTCGGCGGCGTCGGCCGAGCGGGCCCCGCGCCTGGTCGCCATCACGGCATGCCCAACGGGCGTCGCCCATACCTTCATGGCCGCCGAGGCCTTGCAGCAGGCGGCGACGAAACTGGGCTACGACCTGCAAGTGGAAACCCAGGGGTCGGTGGGGGCGCGCAATCCGTTGAGCGCCGAGGCCATCGCCGAAGCGGACGTGGTGTTGCTGGCGACCGACATTGAAGTCGCCACCGAGCGGTTTGCCGGCAAGAAGATCTACCGTTGCAGCACGGGCATCGCCTTGAAACAGGCCGAAGCGACGCTGAACAAAGCGTTGGTCGAAGGTCGCCAGGAAAACGCGTCGAGCGGCGCCAGCGCCCCGGCCAAGTCGGAGAAGACCGGCGCCTACAAGCACCTGCTGACGGGCGTGTCGTTCATGCTGCCGATGGTGGTGGCCGGTGGTTTGATGATCGCCTTGTCGTTCGTGTTCGGCATCGAGGCCTTCAAGGAGCCTGGAACCCTGGCGGCCGCGCTGATGCAGATCGGCGGCGAGACCGCGTTCAAGTTGATGGTGCCGTTGCTGGCCGGCTACATCGCCTATTCCATCGCCGACCGGCCGGGCCTGGCGCCCGGCATGATCGGCGGGATGCTGGCGAGCACCCTGGGCGCCGGCTTCATTGGCGGGATCATCGCCGGTTTCCTGGCCGGTTACGCGGCCAAGGCGATCAGCCGCTACGCGCGCTTGCCCCAGAGCCTGGAAGCGCTCAAGCCGATCCTGATCATCCCGCTGCTGGCGAGCCTGTTCACCGGCCTGGTGATGATCTACATCGTCGGCAAACCGGTGGCGGGCATGCTCGACGCCTTGACCCACTTCCTCGACAGCATGGGCACCACCAATGCGATTCTGCTGGGCGTGCTGCTGGGGGCGATGATGTGCGTCGACCTCGGCGGACCGATCAACAAGGCCGCCTATGCGTTTTCGGTGGGGCTGCTGGCTTCGCAGAGTTATGCACCGATGGCCGCGACCATGGCTGCCGGCATGGTGCCGCCCATTGGCCTGGGCATCGCCACGTTCATCGCCCGGCGCAAATTTGCCCAGACCGAGCGCGAGGCCGGTAAAGCGGCACTGGTGCTGGGACTGTGCTTCATCTCCGAAGGCGCGATCCCGTTCGCGGCCAAGGATCCGCTGCGGGTGATCCCGGCGAGCGTCGCCGGCGGTGCGTTGACCGGTGCGTTGTCGATGTACTTCGGCTGCAAGCTCATGGCCCCCCACGGCGGCCTGTTCGTGATGCTGATCCCCAACGCCATCAACCATGCGTTGTTGTACTTGCTGGCGATCGTGGCGGGGAGCCTGCTGACGGCAGTGGTGTACGCGCTGCTCAAGCGGCCTGAGGTGGTGGAGATGGCGTTGGAGCCGGCCAAGGTCTGATCGCTTCTTTGAAGCAATGAAATCCCTTGTGGGAGCGAGCTTGCTCGCGATAGCGGAGTGTCAGGCAACCAAGTGGTCGACTGATACACCGCTATCGCGAGCAAGCTCGCTCCCACAGGGGGTTCTGGGGCGGGCATGAAACGCCTGTCACACCCACTTCACACAGCCATGCTTAAGTTTTCCCATTTCAAGGGAGAACACCATGAGCGAATTCGACTTGGGCCGTCGTCGGGTGATGCAAGCCGTGGGAGCGGGGTTGTTGTTGCCGGGGCTGGCGCCGGCGGTGATGGCTTCGGTCAAGGATCGCCCGGTGCTCACCGACGGTGTGCAGTCTGGCGACTTGCAGGGCGACCGGGCGATGATCTGGAGCCGCAGCGACCGTCCGGCGCGGATGGTGGTGGAGTGGGACACTCGCAGCAAGTTCACCAATCCCCGTCGCTTCGTCTCGCCCATGGCCGACGCCCGCAGTGATTACACCGCCCGGGTCGAGCTCACCGGGTTGCCCCGCGACCAGGCGATTTTCTACCGTGTGCACTTCGAGGACGCCCAAAGCGGGGTGGCCAGCGAACCCTGGCTTGGCCACCTGCGCAGCGTGCCGCAGTTCAAGCGCAACATTCGTTTTGTCTGGAGCGGCGACACCGTCGGCCAGGGTTTCGGGATCAATCCGGACATCGGCGGCATGCGCATCTACGAAGCCATGCGCTTGCGCCTGCCGGATTTCTTTATCCACAGCGGCGACACCATCTACGCCGACGGCCCGGTGCCGGCGCAAATCACCGCCGAGGGTGGACGCATCTGGCGCAACCTCACCACCGAGGCCAAGAGCAAGGTCGCCGAGACCCTGGATGAGTATCGCGGCAACTATCGCTACAACCTGATGGATGAAAACGTACGCCGCTTCAATGCCGAAGTGCCACAGATCTGGCAGTGGGACGACCATGAGGTGGTCAACAACTGGTCGCCGGGCAAGCAACTGGACGAGCGTTACCAGACCAAGGATATCCACAGCCTGGTGGGGCGTGCGCGACAGGCCTGGCTGGAATATGCGCCGATGCGCCGGCAGAAGGCCGACGGCGGCGGGCGGATCTACCGCAAGCTCGGTTATGGGCCACTGCTGGATGTGTTCGTGCTGGACATGCGCAGTTACCGCGAAGCCAACGACGCCAACCTCGGCGCGGCCAAACCGTTCCTGGGGCGTGAGCAATTGAATTGGCTCAAGCGCGAGTTGAAGCAATCCCGCGCCCAGTGGAAAGTCATCGCCGCCGACATGCCTATCGGCCTCGGTGTGCCGGATGGCGAGGTCAGCCCCGGCGTGCCGCGTTGGGAAGCAGTCGCCAACGGTGACCCGGGCGCGGCCCAGGGGCGTGAACTGGAGATCGCCGAACTGTTGGGTTACCTGCGCAAGCATCAGGTGCGCAACTACGTCTGGCTCACCGCCGACGTCCACTATTGCGCCGCCCATCACTACCACCCCGAACACGCCGCGTTCCAGGATTTCGAACCGTTCTGGGAGTTCGTCGCCGGGCCATTGAACGCCGGTAGCTTCGGGCCCAATGCCCTGGACAAGACCTTCGGCCCGGAAGTGGTGTTCCAGAAAGCGCCCCCGGCCCAGAACACCTCGCCGTTCGCCGGGTATCAATTCTTTGGCGAGGTGAACATCGATGGACCGAGCGGGGAGATGAGCGTGGTGTTGCGGGATCTGGAAGGGGTGGCGGTGTTCGAGAAGAAGTTGCAGCCGGTTTGAATCTGAAGTTCGCCACAAAACCAATGTGGGAGCGAGCTTGCTCGCGATAGCAGTGTGTCAGTCAATGAAGTGTTGACTGAAGATCCGCTATCGCGAGCAAGCTCGCTCCCACAGGGATGATGTTGCGGCCAGGATCAGTAGACATCCCGCCGATACCGCCCCTGCTCGATCAGTCGCTCCACTTCCTCGCGTCCCAGCACGTTGTTGAGCACGTGATCCACCCCGGATGCCATGCCCTGCAAGCTGCCGCAGACATAGATCGCCGCGCCGTCGGCCACCCACTGCTTGAGCAGCGCGGCCGATTCCAGCAGACGGTCTTGGACGTAGATCTTCCGCTTCTGATCCCGGGAGAAGGCCAGGTCCAGGCGTTCCAGGTCGCCGGAGGTCACCCATTCCTGCAACTCATCGCGGCAGTGGAAATCGTGCTCGCGGTTGCGCTCGCCAAACAGCAGCCAGTTGCGCTGCATGCCCTCGGTGACGCGGGCCTTGAGCAGGCTGCGCAGGCCCGCCAGGCCGGTGCCGTTGCCCAGCAGGATCATCGGCACGCCCTGGGGCGGCAGATGGAAGCTGCTGTTGCGGCGCAGCCGCAGGCTGATGGCGCTGCCCAGCGGTGCGTGTTCGGTCAGCCAGCCGGAACCGACGCCCAGGCTGCCGTCGACGTGACGTTCCTGGCGCACGATCAGCTCCAGCACGCCGTCGGCCGGGATCGAGGCGATGGAGTATTCGCGCATGGCCAGCGGTGCCAGCGCCTCCACCAGCGCCTGGGCATGCAGGCCGACCAGGTGGGCGCGGTTTTCCGGCAGTTGGCGGGTCGCCAGGGCCTGATTGAGGCTCTGGGGCAGGCCATCGACTTGCACCCGCGCCTGGCCGGAGAGGCCGAGGCCATCAAGGAAGTGCTCGATGGCCCACTGGTCATTGCGCGGCAGGATTTCCACCAGGTCACCGGCCAGCCAACTGCTCGGCCCGGGGGCGGTGAGGCCCAGCAGGTACACGCCCGAGCCGCTGCTGTCGGGGTTGAGCAGGGTACGTTGGCTGAGGGTCCAGTTTTCAAAACTGGGGGGCTGCCAGGTGTCGGCAGGCGCCTGTCCGGTCAGTTCGGCCAGTTGTTGTTGCCAGTGACGCAGGGCGTAAGGGTCGCCGCTGTCGACTTCCACCGGCGCGAACAGGGTCTTGCCGCCGTGCTCCGCCAGCCAGGCGTGCAGGCGCCGGGCGAAACCGCAGAAGTGTTCATATTGCCGGTCGCCCAGGCCCAGCACCGAATACTGCAAGCGCTCCAGGCTCAAGGCCTGGCCCAACACCTTGCGTTCGAAGCCGCGGGCACTGTCCGGCCCTTCGCCGTCGCCAAAGGTGCTGACGACAAACAGCGCGTGTGTGGCGTTGTTCAGGTCTTGCTCGCGAACATCGGCCAATGGCTGGACCTTCACCGGCAAGCCGGCGGCCTGGAGTTGGCCGGCAGTCTGCCAGGCCAGTCGCTCGGCGAAACCGCTCTGGCTGGCGAAGCCGATCAGCCAGGCCGGCGCATCGGTCGGGTTGGCGCTCAGGGCTTGGCGGGCGTTTCTGGCCTGGCGTTTCTTGCGGCGACGGTCCAGGTACAGCAACCAGCCGGTGATGAAGAACAGGGGCATGGTCAGCGCGGCGACGGTCACCAGGATCCGCCCGACCAGGCCGAAGTAGCTGCCGATATGCAGGGCATAGACACTGGTCAGCAACTGCGCCTTGAGGCTCTTGTCGCTGTAGCGGCTATGCCGGCTGATGACACCGGTGGCCGGGTCGAGGATGAGCTGGTTCAGCGCCCGGTCGTGAGGTGAGTTTTTCAGCAGGTAGAGCACGGTCGCCGGCTGCCCGGCCACGGGCGGCATGCGCACGTTGTAGGCGGACAGGCCCGGGCCGGCTGCGCTGTAGATGCTGCTCCACATGGCCCGGTAATCGGCCACGGGCAGTGGGCCGCTGGGCGCCGGGCCGCGATTGCGCACCCGTTCCTCTTCCGGCGAATCGGAAAGCAGGCGGGTCACGCCTTTGTTGTACCAGTCGTAGGACCAGGTCAGCCCGGTCAGTGCCGCCAGCAGATAAAACACCAGGCACCAGGTGCCCGCCACCGAGTGCAGGTCCCAATTGAAGCTACGGCCTTTTTTCCCCCAGTCGAGGGTCAGCCAGGCGCGCCAGCTTTTCCATTGGCGTGGCCAACGCAGGTATAACCCGGACAGGCAGAAGAACACCAGGATCAGCGTGCAGGCCCCGGTGATTTGCCGACCCACGTCATCCAGGGTCAGGACGCGGTGCAGCCTGAGCATCAGGCCAAAGAAATCCTGGCCGGTCACCTCACCCATGAACTGTGCGGTGTAGGGGTCGAAATAGCGCATGGCATCACGTTTTCCCCCGGGGGGCGCCGCGAAGATCACCCGCGCGGCGTTGCCGCTGTCGGTCTCGACCCAGAGCATGGCGACGGTCTTGCCGGAGGCGGCTTCGATCTGCTCCACCAGCTCGGCGGGCGGCAAGACGCCGGCCGGTTGCTTCTCGACCGTCAGCACCTGCGGGTTCAAGGCCCGCAGGATTTCATCCTGAAACGACACCACCGCCCCGGTAACGCCCATCAACGCCAGGACCAGCCCGGCACTGATGCCGAAAAACCAGTGCAACTGGAACAGGGTTTTCTTCAACACGTCGCCCGCCTTGTTCATCGAGTACTGTTCATCACGGTGCGCATTATGCCGTGTGTTATCGAGAAGCATTCATAAACACACCTAAAAGTTGCCGATCAGTGATGAGGTGAGCGACAAAATCCTGTGGGAGCGAGCTTGCTCGCGATAGCGGCCTGTCAGCCACATCACTGTCGGCTGACCCACTGCTATCGCGAGCAAGCTCGCTCCCACAGGGGATACGCGGTCTCATCAGGAACAAAAAAACGGCGCTTTCCATTTCTGGAAAACGCCGTCTTCTATTACGCAACAGGGCCCGAACGATGGTCGTTCAAGCGCCCGAACGCATTACACGTAAAACGATTTCAGCGGCGGAAAGCCGTTGAATTCCACCGCGCTATAGCTGGTGGTATAGGCTCCGGTCGACAACCAGTACAGGCGATCGCCAATGGCCAGGTTCAACGGCAGACCGTACTTGTAGTTCTCATACATGATGTCGGCGCTGTCGCAGGTCGGCCCGGCGATGACCACTTCTTCCATCTCGCCTTTCTTCTCGGTCCAGATCGGGAACTTGATGGCTTCATCCATGGTTTCGATCAGGCCGGAGAACTTGCCCACATCCGTGTACACCCAACGCTCGACAGCGGTACGGGACTTACGCGCCACCAACACCACTTCGCTGACCAGGATACCGGCGTTGGCGATCAACGAACGGCCCGGCTCCAGGATGATTTCCGGCAGGTCGTCGCCGAAGTCTTCCTTGAGGAAGCGGATGATTTCCTCGGCGTAGGTGTCCAGGCTGTTGGTGCGGGTGATGTAGTTGGCCGGGAAGCCGCCCCCCATGTTGATCAGCTTCAAGACGATGCCGTCTTCTTCCTTCAGACGCTCGAAGATCACCTTGACCTTGGCGATGGCCGCGTCCCAGACGCTGATGTCGCGCTGTTGCGAGCCGACGTGGAACGAAATGCCGTACGGCACCAGGCCCAGGTCGCGGGCCAGGATCAGCAGGTCCATGGCCATGTCGGTCTGGCAGCCGAACTTGCGCGACAACGGCCAGTCAGCGGTGGTCGAGCCTTCGGTGAGGATCCGCACATAAACCTTCGAACCCGGCGCGGCCTTGGCGATGTTGCGCAAGTCGGCTTCGGAGTCGGTGGCGTACAGGCGCACGCCCTTCTCGTAGAAGTAGCGGATGTCGCGGGATTTCTTGATGGTGTTGCCGTAGCTGATCCGGTCCGGGCCCACGCCACGGCTCATGACCTTGTCCAGCTCATAGATCGAGGCGATGTCGAAGTTCGAGCCTTTGTCCTTGAGCAGGTCAATGATTTCCACCGCCGGGTTGGCCTTGACGGCGTAGTAGACCTTGGCGAATTCGAAACCGGCGCGCAGGTCGTCATAGGCCTGGGAGATCATCGCGGTGTCGATCACCACGAACGGGGTTTCCTGCTTGTCGGCGAACGCTTTCATTTTCTGGAAAGTTTCGCGCGCGAAATAATCTTCGACCTGGATCGACATACTTGGGACTCCTACTGGCAAACATCAGGATCAATGGGTGTGAGGGCAAGCAGCCCTCGTGAACGTCCTCCGTATCCCCACTTTGGTTCGCCTACTTCCCAAGGCATGTCGCCGAAAGCAAAAAGGCCATGGGATACATGATTCCCTTGGCCTTGCTGTCTCGTCGTCAGTACTTGAGCCGGATGGATCGTTTCCAGCATGGACGTTCGGCGCGAACTTTAGGGCGTGAGGGGCCTGAGATCAACTAAAAATGTCGCGTTTTTGCACACATCCGTCGTGCGGCCCGCGACAGCTCATGATGTAACCGACCTGCGTGACAGATTGATGTTCAATTGAATCGGTTTTTCAGGCCACCGGATGATCGTTCCCACGCTCTGCGTGGGCATGCAGCCCGGGACGCTCTGCGTCCCAAAGCCGAACGCGGAGCGTCCGTGGAGGCATTCCCACGCAGAGCGTGGGAACGATCAAGCTGTTGTGCCCGGTCAGGCAGAGGCGGTCTCGGCCGGCGAGACAATACTGGTCTTGCCGCCGCGCGAGCGCCCGGAGCTGAGGTATTCGGCGATGGATTCCTGGGTGACCTCGCCGAGGAACACCCGCTCGGCGTCCATCACCGGCAGCCACGAGCGGTTGAACTCGTACATGCGCGACAGCAGGATCCGCAGGTGTTCGTCGTAGGCCGCGGTGGCGTTGAATTCCCGCAGGTACTGTGCGCAGGTGCCGCTCTGACGGTACAGGTCGCGCCGTCGCACATAGCCCAGGGCCTTGTTCTCGGCGCAGGTGACCACCACGTAGCGACGGTCATGTTCGTCCATCAGCTCCAGCGCCTCGCTCACCGGGGTTTCGGGGCTGACCGACGGGGCGTTGTCGGCGGCGTCTTCGGCCTTGACCAGCAACAGGCGCTTGAGCGTGCTGTCCTGGCCGACGAAACTGCTGACGAACTCGTCGGCCGGATGCGCCAGCAGGGTATCCGGATGATCGAACTGGACCAGCTTGCCGGCGCGGAAGATCGCGATCTTGTCCCCCAGCTTGATCGCCTCGTCGATGTCGTGGCTGACCATGATCACGGTCTTGTTCAACGCCCGTTGCATCTCGAAGAACTCGTTCTGGATCATCTCGCGGTTGATCGGGTCCACCGCGCCGAACGGTTCGTCCATCAGCAACAGCGGCGCATCGGCCGCCAGGGCCCGGATCACGCCGATCCGTTGTTGCTGGCCGCCCGACAGTTCACGGGGGTAGCGATGCAGGTACTGCTTGGGCTCGAGCTTGATCATGCTCATCAGTTCGCGGGCACGGTCGTGGCACTTCTGCTTGTCCCAGCCCAGCAGGCGCGGGACCACGGTGATGTTTTCCTCGATGGTCATGTTCGGGAACAGGCCGATCTGCTGGATCACGTAGCCGATGTTGCGGCGCAGGGTCACTTCGTCCAGGCCGGTGGTGTCTTCGCCGTTGATCAACACCTTGCCCGAGGTGGGCGGGATCAGCCGGTTGATCATCTTCAGCGTGGTGCTTTTGCCACAGCCCGACGGCCCGAGGAACACGCAGATCTCGCCTTCGTTGACGATCAGGTTCACCGAGTCCACGGCCTTGACGTCCTTGCCGTTGCTCTTGAAGGTTTTGCTGAGGTTTTGAAGTTCGATCATTTCAATAGTCCTTTTGGGGTCAGCGAGCGTTGCAGCCATTGCAGAAGCAGGTCGGCGAAGATGGCCAGGAGACTGACCAGCACGGCGCCGACGATCAGCATCGACATGTCGCTGCGGCTGATGGAAGCGAGGATGAGCACGCCCAGGCCACCGGCGCCGATGGTGGCGGCGATGGTCATGACGCCGATGTTCATGACCACGGCGGTGCGCACGCCGGCCAGGATCACCGGCACGGCGATGGGCAGTTCGACCATGCGCAGGCGCTGGGCGAAGGTCATGCCGATGCCGCGGGCGGCTTCACGGATGCCCGGTTCGACGCCGGTCAAGGCCAGGTAGGTGTTGCGCATGATCGGCAACAGGGAATAGAGAAACACCGCGGTGATCGCCGGCATCGGGCCCAGGCCCTGGCCGAACTTGGAATAGAACGGCAACAACAGGCCGAACAGCGCGATCGACGGAATCGTCAGCAGCACCGTGGCGCTGGCCTGCAAGGGGCCGGCGAGCGCCGGGAAGCGGGTCATGAAAATGCCCAGGGGCACGCCGACCACAATCGCCAGGGTCACGGCGATGCCCACCAGGGTGATGTGCTGCCAGGTCAGGTGCAGCACCAGCGGCCAGTCCAGATGGGAAAAGGCGTCAAGAAAATCCATGGCTTTTCCTCCAGGTCATTGGGTTGAGAGCAGCGAATGTTGGCGCAGGAAATCGGCGGCAACGGCGGAGGGGCTTTCATGGTTGACGTCCACGCGGGCGTTGAGCTGGCGCATGGTTTCATCGTCGAACAACTCGGCCAGGGGCTTGAGCTGCGCGGCCAGTTGCGGGTGCGCGTCGAGGAACGCCTGGCGCACCACCGGCGCGGCGGTGTAGTCGGGGAAGTAGTGCTTGTCGTCTTCCAGCAGCTTCAACTTGAACGCGTTCAGCCGGCCGTCGGTGGTGTACACCAGGCCGGCGAACACCTGGCTGTTGCGCAGGGCGGTATAGACCAGGCCCGCGTCCATCTGCCGGATATTCTTGCGGGTCAGGTTCATGCCGTACTGCTGCACCATGCCCGCCAGGCCGTCGGAACGGTTGGCGAATTCGGTGTCCAGGGCCACCAGATGATTGTCATCGGCTTCGGCCTGCAACACCGTGTTCAACTGGCTGATGGAATTGATCTGCGGATATTTCTGCGCGACTTTTTCCGGCAGCGCCAAGGCGTAGGTGTTGCTGAATTTCGACGGTGCCAGCCAGGCCAGGCCCTTTTTGGCGTCGAGTTCCTTCACTCGGGCGTAGGACTGGGCGCTGTCGAGTTTTTCCGTGACGTGGTTGTAGGCCACCAGCGACACACCGGTGTACTCCCACAGCAGGTCCAGTTGCCCGGTTTCATGGGCGCTGCGGGCCAGGTTGCTGCCCAGGCCGCCGGTGATCTGCGCGTCGTAGCCCTTGGCGCGCAAATATTGCGCGGTGATTTCCGCCAGCAGTGTCTGCTCGGTGAACACCCGGGCGCCGAGGCGGATCAGCGGTTTTTCCGCGGCTTGGGCGAACCCTGCGAACAGCAGGACACAGCCCAGTATCAAGCTCAACTTCTTCATAAACGATTTCCTTTTTCCAGCCGGCTTATGACGGTCGCAGACCGCGTTCCAGCCAGAGGCGGCTGGCCAGTGTCACCAGGCCGTCGAGCAGCAGCGCCAGCAGGGCGGTGCAGGCCGCGCCGAGCAACAGCTGCGGCTGGTTGTTCAAGGCGATGCCGGGGAAGATCAGGCTGCCGAGGCTGTTGGCGCCGATCAGGAACGCCAGGGGCGCGGTGCCGACGTTGATCGCCAGGGCCACGCGCACGCCACCGACGATGATCGGCACGGCGTTGGGCAACTCGACTTTCCACAGCACCTGGCGTGGGGTCATGCCGATGCCGACGGCGGCTTCCTTGAGGGAGCCCTGGACATTCTTCAGGCCTTCATAGGTGTTGCGCACGATGGGCAGCAGCGAGGCGAGGAACAGGGCGAAGATGGCAGGCCCGCTGCCGATGCCCAGGATACCCAGGGCGATGGCCAGCACGGCCAGGGGCGGTACGGTATTGCCGATGTTGAACACTTGCATGAAGCGTTCGGCGCGCCCGACCAGGCCGGGGCGGCTGAGGGCGATGCCGGCGGGGATGCCGACAACCAGGGCCGCCAGCATGGAGGCCAATACAAGCATCAGGTGCGCTTGCAGGTAAAACAGCAGATCGTCGCGGTAGCGTTGGATCGTATCGATGCCGATCCAGTGGATCAACAGGGCCAGGAGCGCGACGACGACCGCACCCCCGATAAGCCCTTTGCCATAGCGGATAGCCACAGGCGGACTCCTTTGTCTTTCAGTCGGCGCACGCTTTCCCGGGCGGCAAACCATTACTGGTTGCCGGAAAAACGTTCGCGAGAAGCAGCTCTTTTCGAGGCCGGTAAACGGTTGTCGAAGTGAGCCATGAGCGCAGCCCCGTCAGGCTAACTTGCTGATTTTCCAGACCCTGACGGTTGCTCGTATCAGGGGGGTGGACGCCTCCACGCGGCAAAAGGTTCCCATGGAAGGGATGATCTGGCCACCCTGGATGTGCTCAACGGTTCGGTTCCTGGCACAAGTTGAGCTATAATCGCCGCCCTTTTTTGAATCACCTGCCAGGCGATTTCCCATGACCAAACAGGCCGCCGAAGTCGCGAAACGCCGCACTTTCGCCATTATTTCCCACCCCGATGCCGGTAAGACCACCATCACCGAGAAGCTCTTGCTGATGGGCAAGGCGATTGCGGTCGCCGGCACGGTGAAGTCTCGCAAGTCCGATCGCCATGCCACCTCCGACTGGATGGAAATGGAAAAACAACGGGGTATCTCCATTACCACGTCGGTCATGCAGTTCCCGTATCGTGATCACATGATCAACCTGCTCGACACCCCGGGCCACGAAGACTTCTCCGAAGATACCTACCGCACCCTGACGGCAGTGGACTCGGCCTTGATGGTCCTCGACGGCGGTAAAGGCGTCGAACCACGGACCATCGCGCTGATGGACGTCTGCCGCCTGCGGGACACGCCGATCGTCAGTTTCATCAACAAACTCGACCGCGACATCCGCGACCCGATCGAACTGCTCGACGAGATCGAAGCGGTCCTGAAGATCAAGGCGGCGCCGATCACCTGGCCGATCGGTTGCTACCGCGACTTCAAGGGCGTGTACCACCTGGCCGACGACTACATCATCGTCTACACCGCCGGGCACGGGCACGAGCGCACGGATGTCAAGATCATCGAGAAGCTCGACTCCGACGAGGCCCGCGCGCACCTGGGCGATGAGTATGATCGTTTCGTCGAGCAACTGGAGCTGGTGCAGGGCGCCTGCCACGAGTTCAACCAGCAGGAATTCCTCGACGGCCAACTGACCCCGGTGTTCTTTGGTACCGCCCTGGGCAACTTCGGCGTGGACCATGTGCTCGACGCCGTGGTCGATTGGGCCCCGCGCCCGCTGCCACGCGTCGCCAACGAGCGCACCGTGGAACCGGTGGAAGAGAAATTCTCGGGCTTCGTGTTCAAGATCCAGGCGAACATGGACCCCAAGCACCGCGACCGCATCGCCTTCATGCGCATCTGCTCCGGCAAATACGACAAGGGCATGAAGATGCGCCACGTGCGCACCGGCAAGGACGTGCGCATCGGCGACGCCTTGACCTTCTTCTCCTCGGAGCGCGAGCAACTGGAAGAAGCCTTCGCCGGTGACATCATCGGTCTGCACAACCACGGCACCATCCAGATCGGCGACACCTTCACCGAAGGCGAAACCCTGGGTTTCACTGGCATCCCGCACTTCGCCCCGGAACTGTTCCGCCGCGTACGCCTGAAGGACCCGCTCAAGTCCAAGCAGTTGCGCCAGGGCCTGCAGCAGCTGGCTGAGGAGGGTGCCACCCAGGTGTTCTTCCCGGAGCGCAGCAACGACATCATCCTCGGCGCCGTCGGTGTGCTGCAGTTCGATGTGGTCGCCAGCCGCTTGAAAGAGGAATACAAGGTCGAATGCTCCTATGAGCCGATCACCGTGTACTCCGCCCGTTGGGTGGAATGCGGCGACAAGAAGAAACTCGAGGAATTCTCCAACAAGGCCGTGGAAAACCTCGCGTTGGACGGCGGAGGTCACCTGACCTACCTGGCCCCGACCCGGGTCAACCTGGCGCTGATGGAAGAGCGCTGGCCGGACGTGAAATTCCGCGCGACTCGCGAGCATCACTAAGCATCAAGTGTGACCCACTGTGGGAGCGAGCTTGCTCGCGATAGCGGTGGGTCAGCTTGCCTGGATATTGGATGGGCGGCCCTCATCGCGAGCAAGCTCGCTCCCACATTGGTGTTGTGCCAATCCTCAGTCTCTTGGTCACTCATGACCCCCTGTGGGAGCGAGCTTGCTCGCGATGGCGGTGGGTCAGCTTGCCTGGATGTGGGATGTGCTGCCCATTGCGAGCAAGCTCGCTCCCACACTGGGGTTTGGCGTTAGTTGGATTGGAGATAACCCTTATTCGAAACCAATCTGTCGAGCAGCGGCATTTCTGGCTGTTATGCGGCGTCCTATCTGGTGAACCGACCTGTTCAGAACTCGATTTCTTGAGCGCCGTCAGGCCTCGGCTTCATCCGGAAAAGAAGGAGTTGGCTATGAACAAGCTTCTACGCATGATGTTTTTGCTGAAGGTTTTGGTGATGCTGTCCCTGGGCTCTACCGCCGCATGGGCCGAATGCGATGAGCATGAGCAGCACGCGTCGAGTGGGCAAGTGGCGCAAGGCGAGATGATGCTTGCCGCGACCGATGCGGACGCAAGTGATCCGGACGATGGCGAGGATGATGATGGATCGCCCGCCGATCCGCCGGACGGTGATGAGGATGAAGAGGGCGATACTCAGACGTAGATTTCTGACCTGAGGAAAACCCCTCCAGCCCCAACTGAGACTCAGTCTGGGCTGGAGGGGTTTTTCATGCAGGGTGCATAACCCAAGGCGAAGACCTGCCTTTTGCCTTACGCCGCGCCTTCGAGAAACCGCTCGGCGTAGTGACAGGCCACCAGACGGTTATCGAGCGGTCGCAAGGCCGGTTCTTCGGTCTTGCAACGCTCGGTGGCGTACGGACAACGCTTGTGGAAGGCGCAGCCGGACGGTGGGTTGAGCGGGTTGGGCAGTTCGCCGACGATCTTGATCTTCGGCTTGTTCGGGTCCGGGTGGATGGTCGGGGTGGCCGACAGCAGCGCCTGGGTGTACGGGTGCAGCGGGCGGCTGTAGATGGACTCGTTGGGGCCCATCTCCACCGGGCGACCGAGGTACATCACCATGACGTCGTCGGCCACGTGTTGCACCACCGCCAGGTTGTGGGAAATGAACACGTAGGCGGTATTGAATTCCTGCTGCAAATCCATGAACAGGTTGAGCACCTGGGCCTGGATCGACACGTCCAGCGCCGATGTCGGTTCGTCCGCCACCAACACCTTGGGTTGCAACATCATGGCGCGGGCCAGGGCGATGCGCTGGCGCTGGCCGCCGGAGAACATGTGCGGGTAGCGCTGGTAATGCTCGGGACGCAAGCCCACCTGCTTCATCATCGCCTGGACTTTCTCGCGCCGCTCGGTGGCCGACAGGCTGGTATTGATCAACAACGGCTCGGCCAGTTGATCACCGATTTTCTGCCGTGGGTTGAGGGACGCATAGGGGCTCTGGAACACCATCTGCACGTCTTTGCGCAATTGCTTGCGTTCGGCCTTGTTGGCGCCGGTCACTTCCTGCCCGGCGATTTTCAGGGAGCCGGAGGACGGTTCTTCGATCAGCGTCAGGGCCCGGGCGAGGGTGGATTTGCCGCAACCGGATTCACCCACCACGGCCAGGGTCTTGCCGGCTTCCAGTTCGAACGACACACCGTTGAGGGCGCGCACGGTCGCATGGCCCTTGAACATGCCACGGGACACTTCGTAATGACGGGTCAGGTCACGGGCGGTAAGTACGACGGCCATCACGCCACCTCCTGGTTCAACGGGTAGAAGCAGCGGGCGAGGCTGTTGGATTTCGGATCGAGGGCCGGGCGTTGTTGCCGGCAGTTGTCCTGCACGTACGGACAGCGCGGCGACAGCAGGCAGCCTTGCGGACGGTCATAGCGGCCGGGCACGATGCCCGGCAGCGTGGCCAGGCGCTCGGCGCCCATGCTGTGCTCCGGAATCGCCGCCAGCAGCGCTTCGCTGTACGGGTGGGCCGGAATGTCGAACAGCTCGGGCACCTGGCCCACTTCCACGGCCTGGCCGGCGTACATCACGCACACGCGCTGGGCGGTTTCAGCCACCACGGCCAGGTCGTGGGTGATCAGCACCAGGCCCATGTCCTGTTCTTTTTGCAGGGCCAGCAGCAGGTCCATGATCTGGGCCTGGATGGTCACGTCCAGGGCGGTGGTCGGTTCGTCGGCGATCAGCAGTTTCGGCTCGCCGGCAATGGCCATGGCAATTGCCACGCGCTGGCTCATGCCGCCGGACAACTGATGCGGGTAGGCGTCCATGCGGCTGGCAGCGCCCGGGATCTCGACTTTTTCCAGCAGTTCGATGGCGCGCTTGCGGGCGGCCTTGCCGGACATCTTCAGGTGCAGGCGCAACACTTCTTCGATCTGGAAACCCACGGTGTAGCTGGGGTTGAGCGCGGTCATCGGGTCCTGGAACACCATCGCCAGGTCTTTGCCGACGATCTGCCGACGCTGACGGTTGCTCAGCTTGAGCATGTTCTTGCCGTCGAAGTTCAGCGCATCGGCGGTGACGATGCCGGGGTGCTCGATCAGGCCCATCAGCGCCATCATGGTCACGGATTTACCCGAGCCCGATTCGCCGACGATCGCCAGGACTTCGCCTTTTTCCACGCTCAGGTCCAGGCCATCGACCACCGGCACGGCGGTGGCATCGCCGAAGCGAACGTTGAGATTCTTGATTTCTAGCAGTGACATGGGAATCTCCTCAGGCGGCATTCTTGAGTTTCGGGTCCAGCGCATCGCGCAGACCGTCGCCCATCAGGTTGATTGCCAGCACGCTGAGCAAAATGGTCAAGCCAGGCAGGCTCACGACCCACCAGGCGCGTTCGATGTAGTCCCGGGCCGAGGCCAGCATGGTGCCCCACTCCGGGGTTGGCGGTTGCACGCCAAGGCCGAGGAAGCCCAGGGCGGCGGCGTCGAGGATCGCCGAGGAAAAGCTCAGCGTCGCCTGGACGATCAGCGGTGCCATGCAGTTGGGCAGCACGGTGATGAACATCAGGCGCGGCAGGCCGGCACCGGCCAGGCGGGCGGCGGTCACGTAGTCACGGTTCAGCTCGCCCATCACGGCGGCGCGGGTCAGGCGCACGTAGGATGGCAGCGAGACGATGGCGATGGCGATCACGGTGTTGATCAGGCCAGGGCCGAGGATGGCGACGATCGCCACGGCCAGCAGCAGCGAAGGCAGGGCCAGCATGATGTCCATCAGGCGCATGATGGTCGGGCCGAGGATACGCGGGAAGAACCCGGCGAACAGGCCCAGCAGGATGCCCGGGATCAGCGACATCACCACCGACGACAAGCCGATCAGCAGCGACAGGCGCGAACCCTGGATCAGGCGCGACAGCAAATCGCGGCCCAGCTCATCAGTGCCCAGCAGGAACTGGATCTGCCCGCCTTCAAGCCAGGCCGGCGGCGTCAGCAGGAAGTCGCGGTACTGCTCGCTCGGGTCATGGGGCGCGACCCACGGGGCGAAGATCGCGCAGAACACGATCAGGATCATGAACAGCAAGCCGGCCACGGCGCCCTTGTTGCGAGAAAACGCGTGCCAGAATTCTTTGTACGGGGACGGGTACAGCAGGCTTTGATCGACTGCTACCGCGGTAGTTGGAGTACTCATGGTTTTGATCTCAGCGCTGGTGACGGATGCGTGGGTTGGCAAAGCCGTAGAGGATGTCCACGACGAAGTTGACCAGAATCACCAGGCAGGCGATTAACAGGATGCCGTTCTGCACCACGGGGTAGTCCCGGGCGCCGATGGCTTCGATCAGCCACTTGCCGATGCCCGGCCAGGAGAAGATCGTTTCGGTCAGGACCGCACCGGCCAGCAGCGTGCCGACCTGCAGGCCGACCACGGTCAGCACCGGGATCAGTGCGTTGCGCAGGCCATGCACGAACACCACGCGCGACGGCGACAGGCCTTTGGCCTTGGCGGTGCGGATGTAGTCTTCACGCAGCACTTCGAGCATCGAAGAACGGGTCATGCGGGCGATCACCGCCAGCGGAATGGTGCCCAGCACGATGGCCGGCAGGATCAGGTGGTGCAGGGCATCGAGGAACGCGCCCGGCTCGTCGGCCAGCAGGGTGTCGATCAGCATGAAGCCGGTTTTCGGCTCGATGTCGTAGAGCAGGTCGATCCGTCCCGACACCGGCGTCCAGCCCAGGGACACCGAGAAGAACATGATCAGGATCAGGCCCCACCAGAAGATCGGCATCGAATACCCCGCCAGGGAGATGCCCATCACCCCATGGTCGAACAGGGATCCTCGCTTGAGTGCCGCGATCACCCCGGCCAGCAGGCCCAGGATACCGGCGAACAACAGGGCGGCCATGGACAGTTCCAAGGTCGCGGGAAATAGGGAGCTGAACTCGGTCCATACGCTTTCACGGGTACGCAGCGATTCGCCGAGATCGCCGTGGGCCAGCTTGCCGATGTAGTCCAGGTACTGGGCATACAGCGGTTTATTGAGGCCAAGGCGTTCCATTGCCTGTGCATGCATTTCGGGATCGACCCGACGTTCGCCCATCATCACTTCCACGGGGTCGCCGGGGATCATGCGAATCAACGCGAAGGTCAGCAAGGTGATGCCGAAGAACGTGGGGATCAATAATCCCAGTCGGCGGGCAATAAAACTAAACATCTTCAGGTGTACCTCATCAGCCGGTTAGGCGTGCCCGGCAGCCCTCGATAAAGGATGCCGGGCGTTTTCTTATCTACTTCACCTGGGTGTTGGCGAAGTTGTTGGTGGTGAGCGGGCTAATCACATAACCCTCTACGTTGTTGCGCATGGCCGTGAACATACGGGTGTGGGCCATGCTGATCCAAGGCAGGTCCTGGTTGAAAAGCACCTGGGCCTGCTCATAGAGCTTGATACGCTCCTCGGGGTTCACGGTGGCGCGAGCCTGGTCGATCAGCGCCTGGAATTTCTCGTTGCACCAGCGCGCGTAGTTTTCGCCGTTCTTGGCCGCTTCGCAACTGAGCATAGGCGTCAGGAAGTTATCCGGGTCGCCGTTGTCGCCCGCCCATCCGGCGGAGACCATGTCGTGCTCGCCGTTTTTCGCGCGCTTGAGCATTTCGCCCCATTCCATCACGCGGATGTCGACCTTGATCCCGACCTTCGCCAGGTCCGCCTGCATCATCTGCGCGCCGAGCATCGGGTTGGGGTTGGTCGGGCCGCCGCCGTTGCGCGTGAATAGGGTGAACACGGTGCCTTCCGGTACGCCGGCTTCCTTGAGCAGCTCGCGGGCCTTGTCGAGGTTGCGGGGTGGGTTCTTCAGGTCGTGGTTGAAGCCCAGCAGGGTTGGCGGGTACGGGTTGACCGCCACGGTGGCGTTGCCCTTGCCGAACAGCGCGTTGACATAGGCTTCCTTGTCGAAGGCCAGGTCGATGGCTTTGCGCACCCGCACGTCGCTCATGTATTTGTGGCTGGTGTTCAGGGCGGTGTAGGAGACGGTCATCGCGTCCAGTTCAGCGACCTTCAGGTTCGGGTCTTTCTTGATGCTGGGGATGTCATCGGGTTTGGGGTACAGCGCGATCTGGCACTCGTTGGTCTTGAGCTTCTGCATGCGCACGTTGTTGTCGGTGGCGATGGCCAGTACCAGGGCATCGGCCGGTGGCTTGCCACGGAAGTAGTCCGGGTTGGCCTTGAAGCGAACCTGGGCGTCCTTGTTGTAGCGCTGGAAGACGAACGGCCCGGTGCCGACCGGCTTGCTGTTGAGGTCGCCGGCCTTGCCGGCCTTGAGCAACTGGTCGGCGTATTCGGCCGGGTAGATCGAGGAGAAGGCCATGGCGATGTCGGCCAGAAATGGCGCTTCGCGGCGGGTCAGGCTGAACTTGACCGTGTGCTCGTCGACTTTCTCGACGCTTTTGAGCAGTTCCTTGAAGCCCATGCTTTCAAAGTAGGGGAAGCCCACGCTCGACAGTTTGTGCCACGGGTGGTTCGGGTCCAGCTGGCGCTGGAAGCTCCAGACCACATCGTCGGCGTTCATGTCGCGGGTCGGCTTGAAGTATTCGGTGGTGTGGAACTTGACGCCCTTGCGCAGGTGGAAGGTGTACGTCAGGCCATCGTCACTGATGTCCCAGGATTCGGCCAGGGCCGGAATCACCTCGGTGGTGCCGGGCTTGAAATCGGCCAGGCGATTGAAAATGGTTTCCGCCACGGCGTCGGCGGTGACTGCAGTCGTGTACTGGACCATGTCGAAGCCTTCCGGGCTGGCTTCAGTGCAAACCACCAGGGGTTTGGCCGTGGCGCCAACGGCGACGCTCAGCAATGCGGCGGCGATGGCGGCGCGTAAGGGAATCATGTTCATCGTCAATCCTCTGCAATCGGTTGATCGGTAGAACCGGACGGCCAGCCTCGTGAGCAGCCGTCCGGCGTGGAGTTTAGAGAATGTTGAACGGAATGGTGGTCACCAGGCGGAACTCGTTGATGTTGCCATCAGCCTGGTTTTCGCTGGCGCGGTGAGTGGTGTAGGTGGCACGAATCGCGGTGGCCTTGAGCGGGCCGCTCTGCACGGCGTAGGAGGCGCCGACACCGTATTCGTAGTGAGTTTCGCCGTCCATCAGACTCAGGTCGCCGCGCTGGTTACCTGGAACGGTATAGGCCGTGCCACGGTAATGCGTGCCGTCGATGCCCCAACCACGTGCCTGATAGATGTTGAACTTCAGGCCCGGCACGCCGTATTCAGCCATGTTCAGGCCGTAGGCGATCTGGAACGATTTCTCGTTCGGGCTGTTGAAGTCAGACAGCAAGGAGTTGGCCAGGTAGATGCCGTTGGTTTCGTGCAGGTAGTCGAAGTACTCGTCACCGTTCACTTCCTGATAGGAGAACGTCAGGCTATGGGCTTGGTGAGTGAGGCCGAGCGACAGGGAGTAGGTATCGTTGTCGATATTCCCCATCAGCTTTTTGCCTTCATCGACGGTTTTATAGTAGTTCAGGCCGGTGGTCAGGCTGAGCACCCGGCTATCGCCCAACTCGTGGGTGGCGCCGAAGTAGTATTGGTTCCAGAAGTCTTCGACCTTGGCGCCATACAGGCTGGTTTTCAAACTCTTGAACGGCTGGTAGTTGACGCCGGCGGTATAGACCTTGTCGGTTTCCACGCCAGTGGCGGAATACTCGGTGCGGAATTTCGACAGGCTCTGCTCGGTCCGTGGCGAAACGCGATCAAAGCCGGCCAGATCGAATGAGAGGTTGTTGAATTCTTCACTGTGCAGGCTGATACCTTCAAAGCTCGAAGGCAGTGCGCGGTTGCCGATCACATCGATGATAGGCGTACTGAAGTTCTGGCGGCCCGCCGTCAGCGTGGTGTTCGATACGCGGAACTTGACGTTAGCCAAACCCAGTTTGCTCCACTGGTCAACGGCATCGCCGTTTGAGTCGGCCAGGGTGCGGTTGGAACCGCCGGCAATGTGCTTGCGGTCTTGATCCAACACGATGGCGTTGTAGGCGGCTACTTCCGTACTGACGCCGACGGTGCCTTGGGTAAAGCCCGAGGTGTAGTTGACGATGGTGCCCTGGACCCAGTTGATGCGACGGGCAATGGGGGTAGCCGGCACGGACGGGTCATTCTTTACGCTGTTTGGCTTGTAGCTGAATCGGTCGTCACGACGTTTCAACTCGTTGGAGTACCAGTTGCGAGTCGTGCCCCCCAGACTCTGGCCGTCGATGAAGCCTTTTGCTTCGCTCTGAGCGCTGCTGTCGGCCAGCGCGGTAGGAACGAATTCCTGACTGACAGATTCAGCGTAAGCCGTGGCCGTGATGCTGCTGATGGCCAAGGCCAGTATTGCGGTGCTGCTCAGTTTCATCCGTAACGCTCCTTTTCTTTCTTTTTTATGCCGATCTTTTTGGGTGATCCGGCTTTCGGTTTTACAACTCTTCACAGCTTGCAAACGTTTGCTGGGTGCCTGATCGGCGAATTATGGCAAGACGTCGGCGTGGGGCTTCCAAAGGAAGCCCGCGCTGTGTGGCTAGACGGTTATGGGTTCAGGCTGACGCCCGAAAAGACATTGCGACCGAAGGGGCTGACTTTGAACCCCTCGACTTTGGCACTCAGCGGCTGGTTGACCGTGGAGTGGGCAACAGGGGTGATTGGCACTTGCTGCTTGAGCAACTGCTGGGCCTGTTTGTAGAGCACGGTGCGCTGGTCGCGGTCGGTGACGACCTTGGCCTGCTTGATCAGCTTGTCGTAGTCCTGGTCGCACCACATGGAGTAGTTGTTGCCGCCAATGGCGTCGCAGCTGTACAGCGTGCCGAGCCAGTTGTCCGGGTCACCGTTGTCACCGGTCCAACCGATCAGGCTGACGTCGTGCTCGCCGTTCTTGGTGCGCTTGATGTACTCGCCCCATTCGTAGCTGACGATCTTCACTTTCAAGCCGATCTTCGCCCAGTCGGCCTGGAGCATCTCGGCCATCAGCTTGGCGTTGGGGTTGTACGGACGTTGCACGGGCATGGCCCAGAGGGTGATTTCGGTGCCTTCCTTGACCCCGGCGGCCTTGAGCAACTCCTTGGCTTTTTCCGGGTTGTAGGCGACGTCCTTGATAGTGTCGTCGTAGGACCACTGGGTCGGCGGCATGGCGTTGACCGCCAGTTGTCCCGCGCCCTGGTACACCGCATTGAGAATGCCTTGCTTGTTCACTGCCATGTCCAGCGCCCGGCGCACTTCGACCTGATCGAACGGCTTGTGGCGGGTGTTGTAGGCGATGTAGCCCAGGTTGAAGCCGGGCTTCTCGATCAACTGCAGCTTGGGGTCGTTCTTCAAGGCCGGCACGTCGGCGGGACGCGGATGCAGGGTGATCTGGCATTCGTTGGCCTTGAGCTTCTGCACCCGC
The DNA here is from genome assembly GCF_900111955.1 of Pseudomonas sp. NFIX10. Lineage (NCBI taxonomy): Bacteria > Pseudomonadati > Pseudomonadota > Gammaproteobacteria > Pseudomonadales > Pseudomonadaceae > Pseudomonas > Pseudomonas sp. NFIX10. The sequence continues at coordinate 30,619 of NZ_FOKH01000048.1, forward strand.
ACCGAGGCGTCGGTGTTGATGGAGAAAATCAGGTTATTCAGTTTTACCCGCTCCGGCGCCCAGTACTGCTGGTTGGCGACATAGCGGATGTTGGAGTCTTTCTGGTAGCTCTTGAACTCGAACGGCCCGGTGCCGATCGGTTTCTGGTTGATGTCGCTCGGCTTGCCGCTCTTGAGCAACTGGTCGGCGTATTCGGCCGACAGGATCGCGGCGAAGCTCATGGCAATGTTCTGGATGAACGCGGCGTCCACGCTGTTGAGGGTCATGACCACGGTCAATGGCCCGGTCGCTTCCACCTTGGCGATGTTCTTGTTCAGGCTCATGCCGTTGAAGTAGGGGAACTCGGTGGGGTAGGCCTTGCGGAACGGATGCTGCGGATCAAGCATGCGGTTGAAGGTGAACAGCACGTCGTCGGCATTGAAATCCCGGGTCGGCGTGAAGTAATCGGTCGTATGAAATTTCACCCCTTCGCGCAGGTGGAAGGTGTACTTCAAGCCGTCTTCGGAAATGTCCCAACTGGTGGCCAAGCCTGGGACGACGTTGGTCGCGCCTTTTTCAAACTCGGCCAAGCGGTTGTACAGCGGTTCGGCGGCATCGTTGTCGGTGGCCGTGGTGTATTGCGCGGTGTCGAAACCGGCGGGGCTGCCTTCGGAACAGAACACCAGGCTACCGCTGGCGGCCTGGGCCGCGGATGTCGCGGCCAGCAGGCCGGTGCCCAGCAATGCGGATAAAACCAAGGTATGGCGCATGACGCTCCCTCTCTCGTTCGGGGTGTTTTAACAGTGAACCGACGTCCTTCCGGGACAGGTCCGGGGCACTGAGCTCATTCCATTGCGTAGCGATGCCGCAGGGCTGGCAAGTCGCCCAAGTGCCGACGGTATGAGCCGTGGGCCGGGCGGTAAATGCGTAATGCCTGAAAGACTTGTGGGAAAAGGCGATACGTCCCAAACCAACTGCTGTGGTACGCAGTGCTTTTGGATGTAGGCGTTTTCCTGGGTCTTGGCGTAAAGCAACGGTATGCCGTGGGAGCGAGCCCTGCTCGCGATGGCGTTGTTGGTACACCGCCATCGCGCTCATAAAAGGGGCCGCTACGCCCGAAGCGTCGGACCGGCCCAGCGGGAGCAAGCTCCCTCGCCACAGGTCACCTTATTTGCTGACGCTGACGCCGTAGAAGGAGTTCAAGCCAAAGGGGCTGATCTTGAAGTCCTGCACGTTGGCGCGCATGGGTTGATACACCGTCGAGTGAGCGATAGGTGTCATGGGCACGGCATCCTTGAGGACGTGTTGTGCCTGTTTGTACAGTTCGGTGCGCTTGGCCTGGTCGGTGGTGCGCTTGGCTTCCTTGACCAGACCGTCGAATTTCTTGTCACACCATTTGGAGAAGTTGTTGCCGGCCAGCGAGTCGCAACCGAACAGCACGTTGAGCCAGTTGTCCGGGTCACCGTTGTCACCGCTCCAGCCAATGATCATCGCCTGGTTCTCGCCACCCTTGGAGCGCTTGATGTACTCGCCCCATTCGTAGCTGACGATGTTGACGTTCAGGCCGATTTTCTTCCAGTCGGACTGCAGCATCTCGGCCATCAGCTTGGCGTTAGGGTTGTACGGACGCTGGACCGGCATCGCCCACAGGGTGATGTTGGTGCCTTCCTTGACGCCGGCTTCCTTGAGCAGCTCCTTGGCTTTCTCAGGGTCGTACTTGGCGTCCTTGATGGTGGTGTCGTAGGACCATTGGGTCGGCGGCATGGCGTTGACGGCCAGTTGGCCTGCGCCTTGGTAGACCGAATCGATGATCTGCGGCTTGTTGACCGCCATGTCCAGCGCCTGGCGGACCTTCAGGTTGGCCAGTACGTTCGGCTCGTTGCTGCCCTTGATCTTGTCCATGACGTTGTAGGCGATGTAGCCCAGGTTGAAGCCAGCCTGGTCAGGCATCTTCAGCGTTTTGTCTTCTTTCAGGGCCTTGAGGTCGGCCGGGCGTGGGAAGAGAGTGATCTGGCACTCGTTCTTCTTCAGCTTCTGCATGCGCACCGACGGGTCGGTGGTGATGGCGAAGATCAGGTTGTCGATCTTCACGTCTTCAGGCTTCCAGTAGTCCTTGTTCCCGGTGTAGCGAATGTTGGAGTCTTTCTGGTAGCTCTTGAACACGAACGGGCCAGTGCCCACCGGCTTCTGGTTGATGTCCGGGGCCTTGCCTTCCTTGAGCAGCTGGGCGGCATACTCGGCGGACTGGATCGAAGCGAAGCTCATGGCCATGTTCTGGATGAACGCGGCGTCGACATCCTTGAGGGTGAACTTGACCGTGTGGTCGTCGACTTTATCGATCTTGGTGATGTTGGTGTCCATCCCCATGTCGGTGAAGTACGGGAATTCGGTCGGGTACGCCTTACGGAACGGGTCATCCTTGTTGATCATGCGGTTGAAGGTGAACAGCACGTCGTCGGCGTTGAATTCGCGGGTCGGCTTGAAGTACGAGGTAGTGTGGAACTTGACGCCTTCACGAAGGTGGAAGGTATAGGTCAGGCCGTCGTCGGAAATATCCCACTTGGTCGCCAGGCCAGGAATCACAGCGGTGCCGCCGCGTTCGAACTGGGTCAGACGGTTGAACATGGTCTCTGCAGAGGCGTCGAAGTCGGTTCCGGTGGTGTACTGACCCGGGTCAAAACCGGCCGGGCTGCCTTCGGAGCAGAACACCAGGTTAGTCGCGGCTTGGGCGAAAGGTGCGCTGGCTAATAAGCTTGCGCCGACTAAAAACGGAATGACCGCTTGTTTAAGCATGTTGGCCTCATGATTTGTTGTCATTTTTGGATTTGAGGGCGACCTCGTGAGTCGTCCTGCGGATACTTATGCAGGCCTCATACCCAATGCAAGTTCCAGAGCGGTCACAAGTCCGAAACAGTGGCACGAACGTACCTTAATGTCGCATCCGTGTAACTTCCGACGCATTTGATCGTTTGCGCGCGTTTTTTAGGGGCGAGTCGCGCCCTTTTCCGGTGCGAGGCGGCACTTCGATGCGCCGGAAAAGGGCGGGTATTACTTCTTCAAACCCACGCCGTAGAAGGGTGTGAGGCCGAATGGGCTGAGTTTGAAATCCACCACTTTCCTGTTTATTGGCTGGAAGACCGTGGAGTTGGCGATGGGCGTGATCGGCACCTGTTGCTTGAGGATTTTCTGCGCTTGCTGGTACAGATCGATCCGTTGCTGGCGGTCGGTGGACACCTTGGCCTGCTGGATCAAGCGGTCGTAGGCCGGGTCGCACCACTTGGCGTAGTTGCTGCCCTTGACCGCCGCGCAGCTGTACAGCACCCCCAGCCAGTTGTCGGGGTCGCCGTTATCGCCGGTCCAGCCGTAAATCATTGCATCATGTTCGCCATTTTTTGCACGCTTGATGTACTCGCCCCATTCATAACTGACGATGTTGGCCTTGATGCCGATCTTGGCCCAATCCTGCTGGATCATCTGTGCCGACATTCGTGCATTGGGGTTGGACGCGCGTTGCACCGTCATCGCCCATAAATTGACGGTGGTACCCGGCGCAACCCCGGCCTCCTTGAGTAGCGCCTTGGCCTTGGTCACGTCGTGGGGCGCGTCCTGGATGCTCGGGTCGAACGACCACTGGGCCGGTGGTAAGGCATTCTGCGCCAGTTGGCCGGCGCTCTGGTACACGGCCTTGATGATCGCCGGCTTGTCGATGGCCATGTCCAGCGCCTGCCGGACCTTGAGCTGGTCCAGGGGCGGGTGTGTCACGTTGTAGGCCAGGAAACCCAGGTTGAAGCCGGGCTGCTTGAGCACCTGCAGGTTCGGATCCTGTTCGATCACTTCGATGTCGGCCGGGCGTGGGTAGCCACTGACCTGGCATTCACCGCGCTTGAGCTTTTGCAGGCGCACGGCGGCGTCCGGGGTGATGGAGAAAATCAGGTTGTCGAGTTTCACGTCCTCGGGCTTCCAGTACGCCGTGTTGGCGGCGTAGCGGATCTGCGAGTCCTTCTGGTAGCGCTTGAACACGAACGGCCCGGTGCCGACGGGTTTCTGGTTGAGGTCGCCGGCCTTGCCTTCCTTCAACAACTGCGCTGCGTATTCGGCGGACTGCACGGAGGCGAAACTCATCGCCAGGTTTTGCACGAAGGCGGCGTCGACGTTGTTCAGGTTGAAGCGCACGGTGTGCTCGTCGACTTTCTCGACGCTTTTGATCGTGGTGTTCAGGCCCATGTCGGTGAAGTACGGCGACTCGGTGGGGTAGGCCTGGCGGAACGGGTGCTGCGGGTCGAGCAGGCGCTGGAAGGTGAACAGCACGTCGTCGGCGTTGAAATCGCGGGTGGGAGTGAAGGAGTCGGTGGTATGGAATTTCACCCCTTCGCGCAGGTGGAAGGTGTAGGTCAGGCCGTCGGGGGATACGTCCCAGCTTGTGGCCAATCCGGGTTCGACCTCGGTGCCGCCGCGCTTGAATTGGGTGAGGCGGTTGAAGACGGTTTCCGCCGAGGCATCGAAGTCGGTGCCGCTGGTGTATTGGCTGGGGTCGAATCCGGCGGGGCTGGCTTCGGAGCAGTAGACCAGGGTGGTGGCGGCCTGGGCCATTGGGGCGCTGCTGATCAGGGCCAGGGCGAGCAGGAGAGGCTTGAGGGTGGTTCTGTCCATGAAATCCCTTGGGGGGTGGTGAGGTTTTCAGGAGAGTAGCGTTGCGGGTGGGGGTGTTGGAAATATCGAAAAGTGAGGGGGACCGTTGGGTTTGGGTATAGCGCTTTTCGACGAGGCGGCCTGATAGCCGACCTGGTTCTTCCGGGCGTACACCCGTCAGGTCTGTGGGAGCAAAGCTTGCTCGCGAGGCGGCCTGACAGCCGACCTGTCTCCCGGGCGTACTTCGATCAAACTGTGGGAGCGAGCTTGCTCGCGATGGCGGCCTGACAGCCGGCCAGGATTTTGTTGTTGACCGGGTACATATCCATTGCTGCGGTAACGGCCACTTAGGGGTCCGCCCTGACGGCGGGTCACTTTCGAAAAGCGCGAAAGTAACCAAAGCGCTTCATGCCCCACCACTCGGCACCTCGCCTAGGCTCGGTGTGCCCTCACTCCGGCATTGCTCCGTGGGCCCGCCGCGAAGGGCCATCCATGGCCCAGCGCGGCTATCCCGGCATCCATGCCGGGATGCCCACTCCACAATGCCTGCGTTCGGCCAGCGTGGTTAACGGGGCGCCGAGATCAACGTCCACCGCGAGGCGGCCTGATAGCCGACCTGGTTCTCACGGTCGTACTCCCGTCAGATCTGTGGGAGCAAAGCTTGCTCGCGAGGCGGCCTGATAGCCGACCTGGCTCTCCCAGTCATACTTCGATTCAATTGTGGGAGCGGGCTTGCCCGCGAAGGCGGCCTGACAGCCGGCCTGGTTCCCTCGGGTGTACCCGATTCACTGGTTGAAGCAATACGCCTCCGTCTCGTCGAACACCTAACCCCGTGGCGAGGGAGCTTGCTCCCGCTGGGGCGCGAAGCGGCCCCAAAAGCAGCGACTCCATTCATCTGACACAACGCGGCGCTTGGGTTGGGGCTGCTGCGCAGCCCAGCGGGAGCAAGCTCCCTCGCCACGGGATTTGCGGTGGGTCGGAAGGCTGTATAAATCATTCAGAGGTGTCGGACGGATCTGCTCCTCAGAACGAAAGATCCGACAAGCTTTTAAGGTTGTCCCTCGGACGTGGGCTCTCTAACCTTTGAACGTCGCTGCCTAATCAGCGACCGGGTGTGGAAACCTGAACCTTTTAGCAGTGGCATGGCTGAACATCGTGTTGCCGACGTCTCGTTTCGTCTGCAAACTGCGTCTTGGCGGCTGTGCGTGGGCAGACTTCGGTCTGGCCGGGTCCTGCTAACCGGTATTTCCACCCCGCGTACCGCTGCCACCTTATTGTCGCGTGGAAACGACACAGGGATGGCTCCAATTTTAAGCAGGAGAATTAGATATGGATAAGTCAGTCCCCGACCCACCCTTCAACAAAACCAATCCTCTTTCCGGCTTCGACGCCATCGAAGACCTCCTAAAAGACCGCGCCGCCGCCGAGCGCGCCCTCGATCATTACCTGAATCCAAAAAAACCAGAGCCAAGCACCGATCAGCGCATCGATAGCCTGTTTTCAGTCACCGCCAAAGCCGACACCGATACGCTGCTCACCAGCACCTCGGAAACCCTGGCCTCGATAAAAGCCATGGCCGAAGACCTGGCTTTTGAAGTGGAGGGCACGCGTCGGAGCGTGGCGTTGGGGATTCATCAGTTGGTGGAGCTGTGCCAGTTGCTGGTGGACAAGGCGTTGGATCAGGTCGAGGCACCAGCCAGTTCGGCCGAGGTGTAGCGAGGATTGATCGTTCCCACGCTCCGCGTGGGAATGCCGCCGGGGACGCTCTGCGTCCCTTTCCAAAGCCGAACGCGGAGCGTCCGTGGAGGCATTCC
>NZ_FOKH01000047.1:0-44612 GCF_900111955.1 Pseudomonas sp. NFIX10
GCCGCAGCGGACCATCTCCGGTCAAAACGGTTTTTCCACTCTTGCCATTGCGCTGATTAGTTTCATCCTCCGGGCGCTGCGCGCCCGGGGGATAGCCCAAGTGGTGGCCGAGTTCAGCGGTCAAGGCTCGTTCAATCAGGGCCTTCTTGAACGCTGCCGAGGCGTCCTCGATGGCTTCCGCTGTCATCAGCCCCTCACCAAACTGCTCAAGCAGCTCTTTGGGGATTTTGGGCAGGTCACGCAGGGGTTTCTTTTTGGTTGGCATACATGCACCTCTTACTCATGTTATGCCCGAACACAAAATTTCTGACACTCCCACGCTGTCGGGCATCGCCAATGAGCTTCTCCTGAGTCGTGCAACAATGATCGGCAACCGCATTTTCATCAGCAGTGGCACGAATACGTTTGCTTCAACCGACGGAGTCAACTGGAGCCCCTATTTTTCCAAGACGTTCCCCGGGGATTTGACGGGCGCGCCGGGGCTGGGCGTTTCCTATGCCGTTACCACGAGCGATCTGACAGCAGACAACCCACAACTGCCTGCGGACCTGGCAACGGGTCTTAGCCATACCGACTATGCGACGTTCGCCTGGCGGAGTTTTTTCGCACTGAACAATACGGCCAAGACCCCGTTGCCGGCTAACCGTGGCGTCGGCAATCCCACCGGCAGCTTTGCCGATTCGGGCAAGGCCTCACAATCTCCCAATCCCTTGTTGTGGCAAACCTTCGCTCACCGTACCGAGCTGTTTCCGGCGGGAAAACAAAAAAACTCCGCTGGCGGTCCTATACGTCCGTTTGGTTCCGACCCGCAATACAGCTACATCAATTTCCCCACTGGGGCACCCTTGGCGGCTGGCGCCACCTATGCTCATTACAACAATCTGGACGAGGCGACCCAGATAGGTCAGAACGCGATATTTTTCCCGGTCAACCCGCCGAATGCGGCGAAGACAGGAAACGACTATGCACCTTCAAACGACAGCCAGATCCTGTTCGAGGCCAAGGCGAACCCCGTCGTTTACGAATATGCGAAAGGCCTGACCAGTTTCCCGGATACTAATGTAGTGCTGCCCGACGGCGCGGTGGAGGTCAAGGCGGCATGGCGCAAGCTGGCAGACATTCCGGTACAGAATCGCGGGCGCTACCATACAGCGACGGTGGTGACCTACCAGGGCAAAGACGATGCGCCGGTGGCGCACAATGAAGACTACGCGCTGGTTGCCCTGCATATCATCCACAAGACGCCCAACTACCCGACCTTCATATTCGCCACGTTCGAGCATGAGGATGCCCTGACGTTGTCCGATGGCAAGTCGCCGAGCGGACTCTACTACATCGCCAATTACAACGAGATTGCCTACCCCGGTTCCGATACAAATCCCCCAACGGCCACTTTCTCTGACGGCAGCAAAACCCATACGGTTTTTTTACCGAAGGCGGGGCCAGTCGCCAATTCGAACCTCAATCCTCCCGTCTACTCCAACAGTAATGGAATCCCCGAGGGGCAGGCAGGCCCGATTCGTGTCGTTCAACCGCTGACCATTTATTCCGAAGTTGCGGCGGTGAACAACCAGGTCAAGCAACTCATGGATAGCAGCAGTGAGTTCGATAATTCGGTCTGGAAGCACTATCGGCTCAAAGGCGTGCAGGCCATCCCGTCGAGTACTCAAACCGATCCGGATTACTACCTGGCCAATATCATGGTCGAAAGCAGCCAGCCGGGGATTCAGCTGTTTCGTGGGAGCAACGTATTCCCGATTCCGAATAACAACACCCTGACCAATGCGCGCAACCAGCCGAACATCAAGGTGCCGGTTTATGACCACAGCACCCAAAGCCTGACCATGGGCGGTTGCATGGGGTGTCACGGCATCGCCCAGAGCTCGCTGAAACAAGGTTTCAGCTTCCTGTTCGACGCGATCAATCCCACGTTCAACAACGGTGTCACCGGCTTTGCGGGCCCAGAGACCGTAGGCTTACCTGATCCGCGCACCATGAAGGCAAGGGCGCTGAAATATTCTTTCGGTCCTCGGAACACGGCAGCCGTTGAGGACGCAAGCAAGTAGTCGTCAACCCTCTGCCCTGCAGGGTATCCGTGCTTTCCGAGGCGAATGCCTAGCTCTTTCATAAAAGAACCGGACCTTGAGTCCGGTTTTTTATGAAGCCCCGTCGATACAAAAATCACCCCCGGCGAACGCTGCTTGTCCGTTTTGTAGGAGGTTTCCAGGTCTGCCTCGGGACCTTTCGTACCTCCGTACCGGAGCCATCCGATTTCAGATGAATGGTTCCAGCAATAGCCTTAAAGCCCAATTCATTTAGTTGACGTCAAAATGGTGGCTCATTAATATCGCGCCACTATTTTGATGTCATTTTCATTCGAGGGATCGAACATGTCCTCACCCGCCTTTTGGGCGAGGTTGTGCGTGGCTTTGCTGTGCCTTTCTCCGCTGACCCTGGCTCACGCCGCCCCCACTCCAGGCGAGACGGACCTGATCCGCGAGCGCCAGAACCGTTTGCTCGAAGAGCAGCGTCGTCGCCTGGAGGAACTCAAGGACCTGCCCGGCCAGGAGGCGAAGCCGGCCCAGCCGAGCGCACCTGTCGATACCCGTTGCTTCCCCATCAAGACCATCGAGCTCAAAGGCGCCAACAGTCTTTCCGCCAGCGAGCGCGAGCATCTGCTCAAGCCCTACATTGGCCAATGCCTGGGTGTGCCGCAGCTTAACGAACTGCTCAAAGTCATCACCGACCACTACATCGAAAAGGGGCTGGTCACCAGCCGTGCCTATCTGCCGCAGCAAGACCTGTCCGGTGGGCATCTGAGCGTGCTGGTGGTGGAAGGGCGACTCGAAGGCCTGAAGGGGGCCGAGAACAGCAAGCTGTCGGACCGTGAATTGGCGATGGCTTTTCCCGGCAAGACCGGTGACCTGGTCAACCTGCGGGAGATCGAGCAGATGGTGGATCAGCTCAATCGCCTGCCGTCGAACCAGGCCAAAATGGAGCTGACCCCCGGCCAGGAAGTCGGTGGCAGTGAAGTGCGGGTCACCAATGAACCGAAAAAGCCTTGGCGCGCCGGCCTGTCGCGCAGCAACGACGGCCAGCGCAGCACCGGTGAGCAGCAGTGGGGCAGCAGCTTCGAGTGGGACAGCCCGCTGGGCCTGGCCGACCAGTTGATGTTGCGTGGCGGTCACGATGGGATGACCGATCACCAGCACACCTCCAACAACGCCATGCTTTATTACAACCTGCCTTGGGGCTGGTGGAACGTCAGCTACACCTACAGCCAGAGCGAATACCGCTCGCAAATCCCGGCCAACGGTTTCAACTTCAAGCAGACGGGCGACAGCCAGAACCATCAGGTGCGGGTCGAGCGGGTGATCCACCGCGATGCGCTGAGCAAGACTTCCCTCAACACCGGTCTTTCGTACCTGCGCACCAATAACTTCATCGAAGACAGCAAGCTTCGCGAGAGCAGCAATCGCATCAGCGAGGCGCAGTTCGGGATCAACCACGGACGGCGAGTCGGCAGTGCTTTCGTCAACCTCGACCTGGGCATGCAGGAGGGCATCGGTGCCCTGGACGCCCAGGGCGATCACGACCCGGGCCCTGGTGTGCCGGATGCGCGCTATCGCAAATACACCGCCACCGCCAGCTACCTGCAGCCTTTCAAGCTGTGGGACGAGTCCTTCAGCTTCAGCAGCCTGATGACCGGCCAGCGCAGCGAAGACGTGCTGTTCAGCCCGCAGCGCATGAGCCTGGGCGGTCAATCGTCGATTCGTGGCTACAAGGACCAATCACTGTCCGGCGACAGCGGCGGCTACTGGCGCAACGACCTGCGCTGGAGCCGCCCGGTGGCGGTGGAGTGGCTGCGCCCGGTGTTCGCCGAATACGGCACCAGCCTCGGCTATGACCAGGGCGTGATTCGCGGCGACCGCTACAACGGCGGCCAGCACGGGCGCATGTCGAGCAACTCGGTGGAGTTGTTCGCCCGCGGCGAGCACTTGAGCGCCAGTGTCACCTTCGCCCATTCCCTGGAACGCCCGGATGCCCTGACCGAGCGCGAAGCGCCGATCTACTTCCGCATTGATGCATTTCTCTAAATTTTGCTGCAACGAGACCTGAACATGGACGACCGCCAATACGCCTTCCTGGCCCGCCAACCTTCCGCAGCCCTGCACGCCCGTGACCGCTTCTGGGGCATGCCCAAGCGTGGCCTGGCGTTCCTGCTGGCCAACGTCATGTTCTGGCAACCGATGTGGGCCCAGGCCGACGGCATTGTGGTCAGCGCCCCGGGTACCGGCCTCAGTCAGGCAGGCAACGGCGTACCCATCGTCAACATCGCCAAACCCAACGGCAGTGGGCTGTCTCACAACCAGTTCAGCGACTACAACGTCGGCAGCAACGGCGTGATCCTCAACAACGCCACCGCCCGCACCCAGTCCACGCAACTGGGCGGGATCATTATCGGCAACCCGAACCTCAACGGCACGGCCGCCACCACCATCCTCAACGAAGTCAACGGCGGCAACCCCAGCCAGTTGCGCGGCTACACCGAAGTGGCCGGGCAATCGGCCCGCGTGATCGTGGCCAACCCCTACGGCATTACCTGCAACGGCTGCGGCTTCATCAATACCCCGAAGGCCACCCTGACCACCGGCAAGCCAATCATCGAGAACGGCCAGGTGAGCCGCTATCAGGTCGACCAGGGCAGCGTCGCCATCGAAGGCGCGGGCCTGAACGCCAACAACGTCGACAGTTTCGAAATCATCACTCGCAGCGCCAAGATCAACGCTGAGATTCAGGCGAAGAACCTGACCATCGTCACCGGGCGTAACGACGTCAACGCCGACACCTTGAGCGCCACGGCCCGCGCCGACGACGGCAGCGCCAAGCCGCAACTGGCTATCGACTCTTCGGCCCTGGGCGGTATGTACGCCGGCGCGATCAAACTGGTGGGCACCGAGGCCGGGGTTGGGGTGAAGCTGGATGGCAAGTTGATTGCCAGTGGCGGGGATATTCAGCTCGATGCCAGTGGGCATTTGAGCATGGTCGATACCTCGGCCGGTGGCGCTGTGAACGTCAAGGCGGCCAGCCTCGACGCCCGTGGACCGGTCTACGCCGGCACGACGTTGAACGCCCAAACCCAGGGCAATCTGACTAACCAACAAACCCTCGCGGCGCGGGACGGCATCGTCCTGAACGCGGGTGGGCAGTTGAGCAACAACGGCATTATCGAGGCCGGGGTCAACGCGGATAACACCCGTAACGCGGCGGGGGATGTGAGCCTGACGGCGCAGAGCCTGAATAACAATGGTCAGAGCGTTGTTGCCAGTCGTAACCTCACAGCCAACGTGACGCAGACGTTGAGTAACCAGGGCGGAACCCTGAGCGGCGGGCAGACCACCACGGTCAACGCCGCGACCCTGGACAATCAAAGTAAAGGACGGGTACTCAGCAGCAATACACTGAACATCACCGCCAACACACTGCTCAATACCCAGGGCACAGTCAGCAGCAACGGCAACCTGACGGCCAATGTCGGGCAGTTGAATAACACCAGTGGCGAATTCACCGGCTTGAACGGCGTTACGTTGCGCGTTGCTTCGCTGGACAACGTAGCGGGTCTGGTCGCGGCGGGGCAGGGGTTGGATATCAACGCCAGCAGCCAGGTGAACAACCGCAGCGGCCGGATCACTTCAAGCAAGAGCGTGCAGCTCAGCGCTGCGTCGATGGATAACACCGCAGGCCGCTTGCTCAGTGACGGTGCGCTCACCGCCAGCATTTCGGCGCAGTTGCTGAATCAGGCGGGATTGCTGTCTTCGGCCGGACTGCTGACCCTCAACGCGGCGAGCCTGGACAACCGTCAGAGCGGCGTCGTCACCACAAGCCAGGCTGCCAGCCTCACCGTAGGCACGTTGGATAACCGCGGTGGTGAGCTGTCGAGCCAGGGTGCCCTGGCGCTGACCGGCACCGAGCTGAGCAACGGCAACAGCGGCAAACTGATCGCCTACGACGACCTGCGCCTGACCCTGGAACGCCTGACCAACCAGAGCCAAGGGTTGATCTCCACCCGAGGCGCCCTGGCCGTCAATGCCGGGCAACTGGACAACCGCCAGGGCTCGCTTTACGCCCGGCAAGGGATGAACCTGGACCTGCGCGGGCAACTGCTCAATGCCCAAGGCAGCCTCAAAAGCGACACCAGCGCCAGCGTCAAAGCCGCCGGTATCAATAACGATGCGGGCCAGTTGACCAGCGTCGGTGCGTTGAACATCGACAGCGCCGCGACCCTGAGCAACCTCGGCGGTAGCGTGATCAGCGGTGACACGCTGGCACTGAAGGCCGGTCAGCTGAACAACACCTCCGGCCGCATCGCCAGTGGCAAAGCCCTGAATGCCAGCGTCACCGGGCTGGAGCAACAGAACGGCCAATTGGTCAGCAACACCAGCCTTTCCCTCGACCTCAACCATGGGCAATTGAACAACCAGGGCGGGCTGATCAGCACTCCCGGCGCGCTGCTGTTGAACAACCTCGCCGCCGTGAACAACCGTGACGGCGAGATCTCCAGCGACAAGGCCTTCAGCCTGATTGCAAACAGCCTGGACAACAGTGCCGGCAAGGTCGTCAGCAAGCAGGGCCTCAACCTGACCATTGCCCAGGCATTGAACAACGCCCAAGGATTGGTCTCGGCCAATGGCCTCGCCGTGCGCGCCGCCAGTCTGGACAACAGCGGCGGCACCTTGAGCAGCGACGCCGACCTGAGCGTGAACGTCGACGCAACGCTGACCAACCTGGAGGGCGAAGTGTCCAGTGCCGGTCTGACCCGGCTCAACGCGATGACCCTGAATAACCGCAACGGTCAGGTGCTGGGCGATAACGCCTTGAACATCAGCCTGGGCGGTGCGCTGGACAACCGCGAGGGTGTGCTCGGTTCGGGCAAGGTCGTGGACATCCAAGCCGCGAGCCTGAACAACGGCAACGCCGGCCAGGTGATCAGCGACGGCAGCCTGAGCGCACGCATCAGCGGCCTGCTGGACAACCAGAACCAGGGCGAAGTGATCGCCAAGGGCGCACTCAGCCTGCAAACCGGTAGCCTCGACAACCGCGGCGGTCGCCTCACCGGGGTCGACCTGCTGACCGTGCGCAGCGATTCGCTCGACAACCGTGGCGGCAACATCCGCGCCGACAAAGCGCTGCAACTGACGGTCGCGCAACTGGACAACCGCAGCAACGGGATCATCACCGGCAAGGCCGGCGTCGGTGTCGAAGTCACGCGGCTGGACAACAGCGGTGGCCTGCTGAGCAGCGTCGGCCCGCTGAACTTGAAGGCCAATGAGGTGCAAAACGCCCTTGGCCGCATCTCCAGCCAAACCGACCTCACCGCGCGGATCGATACCCTGCAACAGCAGGGCGGCGCGCTGGTCTCGCAAGGCAATCTGAGCCTGACCGGCAGTGTTCTGGATAACCGCAACGGGGGCTTGGTCGGCACCACAAAAGCGCTGGATTTGCAGGTTGGGCAGGTCGATAACCGGGCGGGCGAACTGTCCGCAGGGCTGGACGTCAAGGTCGGCGGTCAACGGCTGCAGAACAGCGACGGCGGCAAACTGATTGCCGGCAGCGCGCTTGAATTGAAAGTCGCGCAACTGATCAACCAGACCAAGGGCCTGATCCACGCCCAAGGCCGCCTCACGCTCACAGGCAGTACGCTGGACAACAGCGGTGGCGCACTCAGCAGCCTGAATGCTTTGGTGATCACACTCGACAACGCATTGTTGAACAACAAAGGCCTGATCAGCAGTGAAGGTGAACTGACCGTCAACGCCGGCAGCCTCGATAACGCCGCTGGCAGTCTGGGCAGCGCCGGTGCGTTGTCCATCGTCAGCCAGGGCGGGCTGATCAACCAGGGCGGCTCCATCAGCACCGACGCCGGGCTGAGCCTCAAAAGCGCCAGCCTGGACAATAGCCAGAAAGGCCTGATCTCGAGCAGCGCCGCCACTGAGGTCCGCACTGGTGCTTTCAACAACAGTCAAGGTGGCCGCCTGACCTCGGGCAACACCCTCAAGCTTACCGCCGCTCAGGTGAACAACGCCGCCGGCCGTATCGCCAGCAGCCAGGCCTTGAGCGCATCGGTCACCGGGCTGGATCAACAGCAAGGGGAGTTGTTCAGCAACACCAGCGTCAGCCTGGACATGAACCAGGGCCAGTTGAACAACCAGGGCGGCCTGATCAACGCCCCGGGCCTGTTGCTGCTGAGCAACCTCAAGGACGTCAACAATCAGGGCGGTGAAATTTCCAGCCGGCTAGCGTTCACCCTGGCGGCGCGGAACCTCGATAACAGCGGCGGCAAGCTGCTCAGCAATCAAGGCCTGGTCCTGAGGACAGCCCAGGCCCTGAACAACGCCAAAGGGATCATCTCGGCCGCGTCCGTGGACAGCCACAGCGCCAGCCTGGATAACAGCGATGGCCTGGTCAGCAGTCTCGATCAGCTCGATTTGAACGTAGATGCACTGCTCGACAACCAGCGCGGTTCGCTGATCGCCGACGGCGCGCTGACGTTGAACGCTGATCGCCTGGACAACCGTGCCGCCAGCATCGCCGGCAAAGCCGGGCTCAACGCTACCGTCACCGCGCTGGATAACCGTCAAGGCACGCTGGTCAGCACCACGGACCTGACAGTGAAGGCCTCCCGCCTCGACAACCGCCAGGCCGGTTTGATCGGCGCGACAAAAGTGCTGGATCTCAACGTCGACGACCTCGACAACCGTGGCGGCGAGCTGAGCGGTAACGCCGGCGTCACACTGGTGAGCAAAAACCTCGACAACAGCGACAGCGGCCAAATATTCGCCGGGCAAAGCCTGAAGCTCACCGTGGACAAGCTGCTCAACCGGACCAAAGGCCTGCTCAGTGCCAAGACCCAATTGAGCCTCGACGGCAGTTCCCTGGACAACAGCGGCGGCTATCTGGTCAGCCAGCAGAACCAGCGCATCGACCTCAGTGGCGACCTGATCAACACCCAGGGCCAACTCAGCAGCGAAGGTACCCTCGACGTCAGCGCCGCCAACCTGAGCAACAGCGGCGGCAGCTTGTCCAGCGCGGCGAACCTCACCGTTAAAAGCCTGGGCCGCCTCGACAACCAGGGCGGCGAACTGGTGACCGACGGCGCGTTATCGCTCAGCGGCACGGCCCTGGACAACCGTCAGCAAGGCAACATCAGCGGCAAGGGCGCGGTCAACGTCACCACCGGCGCGTTCGACAACAGCCAGAATGGACGCCTCAACAGTGGCAGCACGCTGAACCTCAAGGCGACCCAGGTCACCAACCAGGATGGCGGCCGTATCGGCAGCCAGGGCGCGTTGACTGCCTCGGTTTCCGGCCTGGATCAACAGGGCGGGCAGTTATTCAGCAACACCTCGCTGAGCCTGGACTTGAACAACGGCCAGCTCAACAACCAGAACGGCCTGATCAACGCACCCGGTACGTTGCTGCTGAAAAACCTCCTCGGTGTGAACAACCAGGGCGGCGAAATCTCCAGCGCCCAAGCCTTCACCCTGGCGGCGCAAAACCTCACCAACGATGGCGGCCGGCTGCTCAGCAACCAGGGTCTGACCCTGCGCATCGCCCAGGCGCTGAACAACGTCAAAGGCATGATCGGCGCGGCAACCGTCGATGCCCACGCCCAGAGCCTGAACAACAACGGGGGTGTCCTCACCAGCCGCGGCAACCTCGTCCTGGCGATCGATCGACAACTGGATAACCAGGCCCAAGGTCTCATCAGCGCCGCGCAATTGCTCACGCTCAACAGCGGCGATTTGAACAACCAGGGCGGCAGCGTGTTGGCCAGTGGTGCCTTGCTGCTCAACGCCATCGCGCTCAACAACAGCGCCAACGGCCTGATCAATGCCCAGGGTGACCTCACGCTGACTGCCAACGCGCTGGACTCCAGCGACGGCGGCGAAGTGTCGGCCAAGGGCGATATGAACCTGACCCTCGCGGCGCTCACCCAAAACGGCGGACGTCTGTTGGGCGAACAAGCCATGGCGCTGAACCTGGGCGGCCATGACCTGAACAACCGCAATGGCCTGATCACCGCTAAAGGTCCGCTGACCTTCAACGGCTTGCGCAACCTGAACAACCAGGGCGGCGAAATTTCCAGTAGCCAGAGCTTCACGCTCAGCGGTCAGACACTCGATAACAGCGGCGGCAAACTGATCAGCAGCCAGAGCCTGAGCCTAAAGGGCGATAGCTTGGTCAACCAGAACGGCTTGATCTCTGGATGGCAAGACTTGCAGGTCAGTGGCAGCAGCCTGGACAACCGCAACAACGGCACGCTCTCCAGCCGCAATGGAGACGTCGGCGTCACCCTCAGCGGAGCTCTGCTCAACAGCGCTGCCGGTGCCCTGGTCGGCCAGAAAAAACTCACTGTCAGCGCCGCCAGCCTGGATAACCGGGGCGGGATTCTGTCCAGCGGTGGCGACCAGACCCTGACCGTCACTGGCGGTTTGCTGAACAACGCCCAAGGCGGCTTGATCGACAGCGGCGCCATTCTGGTCATGAAGGCCATGACCCTGGGCAACGTCGGCGGTACTGTCAACGCACAAAAAGCCTTGAGCTTCACCGGCACCAGCCTGGACAACAGCGGCGGCAACCTGATCGGTAACGCCGCCGTGACCCTGGACTTGCTCGGCGCCCTGACCAACACCAACGGCAAGCTCGCCAGCGCCGGCCCGCTGCGGGTCGAACGCGCCACGCAGATCAACAACCAGGGCGGCCAGGTCGCCAGCCAGGGCCTGCTGACCCTGCTCACGGGCGGCCTGGACAACCGCAATCGCGGTACCGTCGCGGCCAATGATCAGCTCATCATGAACACCGCTGGTGCGGTGCAGAACGACGCCGATGGCTTGATCTACAGCCAGAACGGCGGCGTGGAAATCGACGCGGCCAGCCTTACCAACGGCAAAGGTGTGGTGCAAAGCCAAGGAGGGTTGAACCTCACGGTCGATGCGGACATCGATAACCAGAGCGGTCGAATCCAAGCGAAGGCCGGGGACGTGACCATTATCGGGCGCCATGTCGACAACCGTGGCGGCGTCCTCGCCAGCCTGCAAGGCCTGCTCACCACCCAACTGACCGGCGTGCTGAAAAACGGCTACGACCTGAACAACAACCGTCAGGGCGGCATCACCCAGGCCCAGCGCCTGAACCTGATCGCCCTCGGCGGCCTCGACAACTACGGCGGGCGCATCTCCGCGCAGACCGGCGACGCCACCGTCACCACCCGCAACTTCGACAACCGCAACGGCGGCCTCTATGCCAAAGGCAAGGTCAACGTCAGCGCCAACGATTTTGACAACAGTGGCGACAACGACGGCCAGATCGCTGGCAGCCAGATCGACTTGGACCTCACCGGCGCGTTGAACAACCGCCTGGGGATTATCGAGAGTGACAGCACCCTGGCGATCAAGGCGGCGAGCCTGGATAACCAGACCGGACAGTTGCGTGCCTTGGGCAGCAGCGGTACGACCAACTTCCAGATCGGCGGCCTGTTCGATAACCGCAATGGCACGCTGGAAACCGCCAACAATGGCCTGATCCTCAACGCCGCCAACTTCCAGAACCAGGGCGGCAGCCTGTTACACGTGGGCAGCGGCAACTTTGATATCTCCACCGCCAACCTCACCAACGCCGGCGGCAGCCTCGTCACCCGCGGCGGCTTGACGCTGACCGCCGACAGCTGGACCAACAGCAGCGTGATCCAGGCCGGACGCCTGACCGTCAACGTGAACAACCTGACTCAGACCGGGACCGGGCAGTTGCTGGCTTCTACCAGCCTGGTGGGGAACGGGGGGAATTGGAGTAACGATGGGCTGATTGCCAGTGATGGTTCGATCAGTCTGGCGTTGGGGGGGAGCTACGGAGGCAGCGGGCGGATGTCGAGCCTCGGTGGCATCGACCTGACCGCAGCGCAACTGAACTTGGGCGCGGCTTCCAGCATCGCTGGTGGTGGCGACACCACGGTAAACATCGGTGGACAACTGACCAATGCCGGGCGTCTGACCTCCAGCGCAAACCTGACCGTCCAGGCCGGGAACCTCATCAATTCCGGAACCCTGGGTTCGGCCCGGAACCTCGTATTGAAAACCCCTTCGCTGCTCAATGACCGCGGGTTGGTATTCAGCGGTGCGGACATGACGCTGGGCGTGAGCAACTTCACCAACCAGAGCGGTGATCTTTACGGGTTGGGGAATGTTTTGATGGGTGGCTATGGCGGCGCCGCACGAGCCGCCAGCGTGAACAACGTCTCCGGCTCGATGGAGAGCGGCGGCACATTCACGATCAACGCCGATGGGTTCCAGAACCGTACCGAGGGCGCGGTGGCGTCTGGTGGGCGCAAGCTGATTTCGGGGTTTATCGCCAATATATGTAATGACTGCAAAGGGGACTATTACACCTTCACGCTGGCGGCCCGTGAGGTCTTTGAAAGTGTTGACAACGACACCAGTGCCTCGGCGCTGCTGACGGCCGGCAAGGATTTCGTGTTCCAAGGCAGCAGCTTTCTCAACAGTAAAAGTACGGTGAGCGCTGGCGGCAATATCAACATCGTGGCCGACAACGTACAGAACATCGGTGCGCAGAACGGAACCATCGAGCGCACGCGCATGTACCAAGTCGCAGGTATGAGTGACGGCGGTACCGGGCGGTTCTTCGCCAACGTCCTGACGCCTTACAACCAGCGCAATAACCCTGATTTCCCATATGTCTATTACCTTGATCTGGACGGGAATATTCACAAGGCCATCCCCAAATCGACTCGCTACAGGGAAGGGGGGCGAGACGGTGAATCGTTTTCCGTGGTGGCTCTTACAGATGTCGATACAGGGGCCACTGTCAAAACACGTGGAGACTACAACCTCGTACTGCCCGGGCTGAGCTACGGCTTCGAAAACACCACGCAATCCCAGTACGACCCGAACAACCTGCTTCAGATGCCAAACCTGGATCAGTACAACCTTCTAAGTGACATCGAAATCGTCAAAGACAGTTCCGGCGCCGCCAGTACAGTCGGCAGCCGTAACGCCGTTATCCAGGCCGGCGGTAACGTCTCGATCACCGCAACCAAAGACCTGCAGAACAGTGTCATCCATGAGGACTACGCCGCCAGTGGCGGTACCAACAAGGTTGCAGACACCAAGGCCAGCGGCACCGGCACCACGGTTGTAAGGATCAACAATCAGCTGCCACCTGATCGCGCCCAGCAGCAGGTGAACCCGCTAAGCCTTCCTGGCTTCGCCTTGCCCTCCGGGCAAAACGGTCTGTTCCGCTTGAGCGGCCAAGGTGGTTCGGCTCAACAGGCCACCCAGGCCAGCACCGGCTCGCAAAACTGGAGCATGGGCAGCGCCTCGATCAGCACCCGCCAGCGTCAACAAGATCTGCCCGATGCTCAAGCTCGTGATGTCCAGGTAGGTGCTATCGCGGCGGTGGGCACCAGTGATCGGCAACTGGCCCTGATCGCTCGTCAAGCCAACGACAGCAACGTGAGCGCCAGTACGCTCAACGTCAGCGCGCCCGTTGAAGGCAGCCACTCGCTGCCAATGCCAAGTCGCAACGGCGGCGTCGGCGCCGGGACTCAAGTGGCCGCCGTGAATGTCACGGGTACCAACCTGCTCCCAACGGCACAGGTCGTTCCACAGGTGGGCAATGCGGTGGATACCCCAGCCGCCAGCCAGGCGGTCGTGCGCGTTCAAGGTGTACCGGAGACCTCCTTCAAGACCAATCCGCAGAAATACCTGATCGAGACCAACCCCGTACTCACCGACCTCAAGTCGTTCATGAGCTCGGACTACCTCCTGCAAAACCTCGGCTACGACCCGGACCAAAGCGCCAAACGTCTGGGCGATGGCCTCTACGAACAGCGCTTGATCCAACAAGCGGTCGTTGCCCGCACCGGCCAGCGTTTCATCGACGGTCAGACTAGCGACGAAGGTTTGTTCAAGTACCTGATGAACAACGCCATCGCCAGCAAGCAGGAGCTCGGCCTGTCGGTGGGCGTGACGCTGACTTCGGAGCAAGTCGCGGCGCTGACCCACGACATCGTCTGGCTCGAAGAGCACGAGGTAAACGGCGAAAAAGTCCTGGTGCCGGTGTTGTACCTGGCCCAGGCCGAAGGCCGCCTCGGGCCTACCGGTGCGCTGATCGCCGGTAATGACGTGACGCTGATCGCCGGCCAAAACCTCGATAACGTCGGCACCCTGCGCGCCGCCAACAACCTGTCGGCGACCGCAGGCAACGACCTGGTCAACAGTGGCTTGATCCAGGCCGGTAATCGTCTGGACCTGTTGGCGGTCAACAGCATCGCCAACCAGGCTGGCGGGATCCTCGCCGGGCGTGACGTCAACATCAAGGCGGTGATGGGGGACGTCGTCAACGAGCGTACCGTGACCACCGCGAACGGCAATCGGCGACAGGACTTCATGGACAGCGCCGCCCGTATCGAGGCTGCCAATGATCTGGACATGGGCGCCGGACGCGATATCAAGAGTGTCGGCAGCGTCATGGTCAGTGGGCGTGACACCACGATCGATGCCGGCCGGGACGCGATCATCGTCTCAGCCCAACAGGAAAGTGCCAGCAACAATGGTGTCCGCAAAAGCGCGGTGACGCAGTTCGGTTCCAGCGCCCAAGCAGGTCGTGACCTGGTCGTGAATGCTGGCCGGGATCTCAACGCCATCGCCAGCCAACTCGGGGCCGAGCGCAACGTCGCACTCACCGCCGGGGAGAATATGACCATCTCCTCCGCGGCTGACGAAACCCACTCTTATTCCAAAACGAAAAAAGTCACCATCCAGGAAGATCACGTCAAACAGATCGGCAGCGCCATCACCGCCGGCGGTGACGTGACGATGGGGGCCGGAAAAGACATGGCCATCATCTCCAGCCGCATCAGCGCCGGGGACGAGGCTTATCTGGTGGCGGGCGAAAACCTCGATGTGCTGGCGGCGCAGGACAGTGACTATTCGCTGTATGACAAGAAGAAAAAGGGTAGCTGGGGGAAAAAGAAGACCAAGCATGACGAGGTGACCAAGGTCACGAACGTGGGGAGTGAAATCACTGCGGGCGGTGATCTGACGTTGGTCAGTGGGGATGACCAGCGGTATCAGGCTGCGAAGCTGAACAGTGGGGGTGACCTGACTGTGCAGAGTGGAGGGGCGATTACCTTTGAGGGTGTGAAGGATCTGGTCCAGGAGACGCATACCAAGAGCAATGGCGATGCGTTCTGGACTTCATCGAAAGGAAAGGGCAACACCGACGAAACCCTGCGCCAGACCCAGATGGTGGCCGCCGGCAGCATCATGATCAAGGCGGTCGATGGGCTTCATATCGATGTTACGCAGGTCAATAAGGAAACGGTCAGCCAATCCATCGATGCGATGGTCAAGGCCGATCCGAAACTGGCCTGGCTGAAAGAAGCCGAAGCACGGGGTGACGTGGATTGGCGGCAAGTGAAGGAGATTCACGAGTCGTTCAAGTACAGCAACTCTGGGTTGGGGCCTGCTTCGCAGTTGATCATCGCGATCATGATGTCCGTGGTTATGGGCCCGGCAGGTCTGGGCGTGGTGAGCGCAGGCGCTGGTGGGGCTTTCGCCACCAGTCTGGCAACTACGGCGGTGACCAGCACCATTAACAACAAGGGCAATCTTGGGGCTGCATTTAAGGAAACGTTTAGTGCGGATAGCCTGAAAGGGGCCGCCATTGCGGGGGTTACCGCGGGCGTACTCAATTACGCGGACGAAAATTGGTTCGCGGCCGCCTCGCAAGGTTCGAAGTCGGCGAACCTGCTGACCAGCAATAACTTCACTGACGTTGCAATACGGACTGGGGGCCGAGCTGTGCTTTCCAGCGGCATCTCAACTGCCATTGGGGGAGGCAGTTTTGGTGACAACCTGAGTGCCGCGCTGATGGGCGAGGCGGGCAGTGTGGCGATGGCCACGGGGTTTAACTGGGTTGGCGATAACATCAAGTTCCCAGATGGCGGATTTCAGAAAATCGTTGCACACGCGATCATGGGTGGCCTGCTGGCTGAAGCCATGGGGAGTGACTTCAAAACGGGGGCGGTCGCCGCTGGTTTGAATGAAGCGCTGATTCCCGGCATGACCAAAATTGCGAATGGAAACCAAGAGCTGCAGGTGATGCTGTCGCAGCTAACAGGGTTGTTGGCGGCCGCCGCGGTTGGAGGCGATCTGGATACCGCCTCTAAGATCACTCAGAATGCAACCACCTTCAACTATCTGTTTCACGCGGAACTGGTTGAAAAGGAACAAAGGCTCAATGCTTGCACGTCGCCGAGCGAGTGCCAGTCCATCAGGGACTACTACAACAATCTTGACGCTGCTCGGAACAAGGAGTTTGGGCAGTTCTGTCGACAGAACCCAACGGACTGCGGGAAGATCACGCAGCAGTTGGTGGCTGAAATTCCTGAAAATGAGAAACTGCTTGAGGCGGTCAGGGTTTCCGGCAGCAAAACCAGTTTTGCAGATTCAATACAACTTTGGTTGTCTACACAAAATAACCAGCAGGCCATCAATACCAGCATTGTAGAGAAGTCCCGGTCTGAAAATGGGCAGGTAGTAGGGCTGTTGACGGACGTTGCTTTGGGTGCGCTGTATCCGGATTTGTTCGCATCGACTGCTGGGGGGAAGGGTGGTACAACTGGAATTAAGAATGGGGTTGTAGAGGACGGTGCAAATTCAGGGATAAAAAATATATATGAATCAATAAGAAAGGCCCCCCAGTACCCGGAAGGGTTTAAGGAACGAATTGGTGGGACAACAAGAAATGTAGTAAATAATATGGAAGTGCTAGATGACTTGCGAAAAGTTGAGCCTGGGAAGTGGGCGAAGGTCTACAAGGACGGCTTTGCTTCAGACGGGTCTAAAGTCTCAGTTCATTATTTTCAGAGCGAAAGTGGGAAGGTTTTCAATGTGAAAACTAAGCCCGGATGGAGTAATAACTAAATGAAAGAAATGTCTTTAGTATTGGAGGTTTTTGAGGCTGAGGAGTCTGCTAGGTTTCTGTCCGCACTATCAATAGGTCTGTTGACTTCTGTGCAAAATGGTGTGATGTCGCTGGATGAAGCTGAACGACTGCTTTTCTCGCCAAGAAGTTCGAGGGTTTTGAGGGAAAAAGGAATTTCTCCAAAAGTCACTGAGTTGCTTATGGATTGTTGTGAGTTGGAGGACGTTCTCAGTTTAATACCATCAAAATTTAACAATAATTTGCAGATGATGTTGGATAAGTTTGCGGATTTTTTGAAGGAGTCGAAAGTTAGAGAAACCGATTCCAATTTTTTAGAAATCAAATGATTAAAGTGGCGGGTTGGGGTAACAGTAGTGATGGAAAAGGGGACAGATTTATTTAGGTCAGGAAAATAAATCTGTCCCCTTTTTCCCAAGAAGTTTATCCTGGATCTGTAATTCCAAAGTCTTTTGAAATGAAGCTGCCTAATGGCCAAACAGTATGGGTGCACGGGAACGCAACGGAACATATGGCAGAGTATGCCGCCTCAAAAGCTGTCACTCACACTCCAGAAGCAGTACGGTTAACAAGTCAGGTTCAGCTGGAGAGCTTTCAGGCAGCGGTTAACAGTGCTACTAAAACCAAAATGCCCTATGGTGAGAGGATTAGCGTGGACGGTTGGCAGCTAGAGTTCAAACCGCCTAGGGCAGAAGGCGAACTCCCGGCCATAATACACGCCAGATATACAGGAGCTTACTAGGTGGATATTTATATAGAAGGGCCGATTCGGGTGTCTATAATTGTGTCTGAGTTTGATGAGCGAGTTCCGTCCATGAGGTTTTCTGTGGAGGTGTTTGTTGAGAAGTTTGACTGCTCGGTTTTGATAAAAAAAACTTGCTGGGTGGAGTGCGCAATATTTGACTCATTCATTGAGTCGCTTAGACGGGGATGTGGGGCGCGTATTGAAGATATGGATAAAGAATTTTCTCTAGTTGTTGATGCTGGAAATGGTAAGTTGAGCTGGTCTTGCATTAAGAAGGATATTGCCGGTAATACAATAGCCGCTAATGGGGAAGAGGGTTTGTTGGAGGGTGCTAAGGAGCGGATTTTACAGGCGTTTGAAGGGTATCCGAGGTGGTGGTGATGGGGACTTTATAGGTGCAGAGAAAAGGTGACTGGAAAAGGGGACAGATTTATTTGATTTTTTTGTCCCGTCCTGAATAAGGTTTACACCTTCTGATCCGTTTTCAGGAGGGCGTAATGAAATCCGCGGGAAAAGGGGACAGATTTATTTTTCAACTCTCTGCTACGCTGAAAACTTCCACGGATGGAGGATCCTTATATGCCCGGAATGTTTTACCGGGGGGCGGCCGAGAGTTGAGTCGGGAAAATAAATCTGTCCCCTTTTTGCTTCGTATTCCAAGGACCAAACATGCTACCCAGAGCTATCACAACAGGACTTCTATTGGCATTGGCCGGTTGTACCAATATCACAGTCGAGCCAGTTGCCTCTCAATATAAAATCTCGCATCTCTGCATCGAAGAAAATCCGAAAGTGGTGACGGGTGATTTCGTGGATGGCCTGCAAACACTGCTGCGTCAGCACGGCATCGAAAGTCGGTTTTACGCCGCGCCTGTTCCAAGTAGTTGTGAGTATCGTCTTGCTTATACCGCCACTTATTCCTGGGATATTGCCCGGTACTTGTCCGATGCTAGCGTCCGGCTCTTCAAGGGCGATCAGCAGATAGGTTTTGGGCAATACCATTTGGCGGGCGAGGGTGGTTTAGATCCTTCCAAGATAGCCTCAGTCGAGCAGAAAATGACACCTGTTATTAATCAGTTATTAGAGAATAATAAATGAGTTCAACATTAAAAAGTATGCCGGTCCTATTGCTCATACTGATGTTGGTTGGCTGCGCTCACACCAGCTCCAGTCAACCATATTTTGAGCCGCCGCCATTACCACAGGGCAAGGCGCTGATTTACATGATGCGGACCCAGGTCCTTCTAGGCAGCTTTTATGACAGCGTGTTCAGTATCAACGACAGTGCGGTTGTAGGACTCAACAACAAAACCTATTCCTGGGTGCAGGTAAGCCCGGGCTTATATAAGATATCGGCCGGGCAGCATCCGCATCCCAACAACGTATTTCTGAACTTGCCGGTCGAACCGGGCAAAGAGTACTTCGTTGAATATACACAGGAGCATGCGGTCGAAATGGTCCGGGTACGGAACGCCGAGGAAGGGAAAGCTATGGTGAAGGGATACTCGTATATACCGGTCAAGTAGTCGCCCTCCCCAAGCTAAACGGGCGACCTTAAAACTCCGGCAAACAACCAATGAACCCCGCGACAGGAAAACCTGGGAAGGGTCAGGGCGACACACATGTTCCTCTTCCCCCCCGACACTTTACCGCCGGTTCGGCGTTGAACTTGAGGTTTGACATAGGTGACGTATGTACGCATTGCCCGATGATTTTGATTTTTTGCTATTGTCCGAGTGTTACTTGGAAATGGTTGGTTTTGGGGTGGCAATCACCAAATTGGAATTTGCACGTCCGCAAGTGGCCCCAGGTGTGCCTCCATATAAAGTCTCTTTCTGTATAGAAGGAGGGTTGACGTATGAGGTCGGGGGCACTTTAGGGCGGCGAGAGTTTTCTGATTCGTATACGAGTGCGCCTTTACTGGACTTTTTATTACAAGATGTCGCGTCGGTTAAAGAGTTTGAAGGCGCAGGGTTGAAGATAACATTCCATTCTGGCGACACGATCGTCGTTGAGGCTGATAGTGGTAGTGGGTATGAGGCCTATTCAATTTATTTGGATTCCGGTGATGTTGTAGTGGTTTAGTTTGCAAATAGATCTCCATTCTCCTGTTTTCATCGAGGTAGGATGAAGCGAAAAGGGGACAGATTTGAATGGCACTTACTTAACAGCTAACTAGCTGATACGACTGCGAAAAAATGGATTGTGGAAAAGGGGACAGATTTATTTGATTTTTTGCTACGCTGAAAGCTTCCATGGAGGAGGAATCAAATATGCCCAGGATGGGACGTATTGTTTTACCAAATTACCCGCATCACGTAGTGCAGCGAGGCCATAACCGGCAGGTGGTGTTTGCGGCGGCAGAGGATTATCAGCGCTATCTCTCTGATCTGCGCGAGCTAAAAGATGCGTTCGGGGTGAAGGTCTACGCCTATTGCTTGATGACGAATCATGTCCATTTGTTGCTAGCTCCTGGGGAGTCAGCCGCTGGATTGGGGCAATTAATGAAAGCACTGGCTGCCCGTGCGACGCGCTATCGCAATCGATTGGAAGGGCGCTCAGGCACCTTGTGGGAAAGTCGTTACAAATCCAGTGTGGTGCAGTCGGATTCATATTTGCTCGCTTGTAGTCGTTACATTGAATTGAATCCTGTGCGCGCTCGCATGGTCGCCAACGTCGCAGACTATGCATGGTCGAGCTATCGAAGCCGGGTAGATGATGAGTCTGGTGGGGGCTGGTTAGATGCTGATCCATGCTTCATGGCCTTGGGTGATACCTCGATGGAGCGGCGGCTTCGGTATGAAGAGTTTGTGCGCCAAGCTATTCCGACTGATCAGCTTCGATTAATCCGCGATGCTTTGCAGCGAGGTCAACTGACGGGTACAAGCCGTTTCGTAGACGAGGTCGAGCGGATTGTGGGTGTGCGGGTAGAGCAGCGAGGGCAGGGGCGGCCGAGGGCTGAGCCGCGAAAATAAATCTGTCCCCTTTTTTGCGTGTCCCCTTTTTTGTGGTCCCCTTTTTTGTGGAGTGCTGCGATGAGTCTTACTATTTTAGAGTTTGCACGATCGTTTGTAGCGGGAAGACTGACAGCCGAAATTTTCTCTGAAGCTTATATTGAACTTTGGAAAATTGAGCGAGACAGGAAAATTCTTCAACTCGATGAGCCCTCGTTAAGTGAGTGCCTATCAAGTATTTTTTGTGCTGCGGATATGTACGAATCAAACGAGTCAAGGGAAGAGTATGAACTTGACGACGAAATGCTTAGAGCTGAGGTTGCGAGTTTGGTGCAAAAAATAGTGTCTGATTAGCTGGTTCAATAGGCGCAGGGAATAAAGAAAGGAAATAAATTTTAATGGCACTTATTTAACCTTCTTAGGAGTAACGGGGGTAGACCACGTTATCTGGGGAATATGGAAAAAAAGGAGGCAGATTTATTTAGGTCTGGAAAATAAATCTGTCCCCTTTTCTCTTATAAACTCCGCAATGGCCTCGGAAGTACTGAGGTATTCTGCGGGGTCAAATTCTGTAAAAATCTCAGTCATTTTGTACTCTCCACACGTTTGAAACGGGCGACCCTAAGGTCGCCCGTTTTCATTACTCAGCAGCCTGCGCCCGCAACCGCCTCCCAATCACATCCATCACATCACACCCATCGCGCAACGCTATCGTCAGCATTTTGCAAAAGTCAGAAAGCACCACCGTATCGGAGCTGATATCCGAACGAAACGCGATGTTTTCCAGCAGTTGGGTCACGGTGCGAATGCGATAGTCGGCAGTTTCGAAGAGAACGTCGAGCGGGGCCTCAGTGTCGATGAGCAGGGTAGCGGGGGTACAATCAATGCCGGTGATGGGCATGTATCTGGTCATATTCAGAGCCTCGAAAATTAATGAGTCTCTCTGTGGATCGGGTCGCCAAACCCGGTCGCTTCTTGGGCGACAACGGACTATAGACCGCCCCGTTCCAGAGCCACAAGACGCCACTTTCCGAGCTTTGTGTAGGACCTTTGGCCCTGCATCAGTCGGCTTTTTGGACTGCCGCGGGTCAGGCAATGCAGGCGACTGCTACGCAGTCGAGCGGGAGCAAGCTCCCTCGCCACAGGGGCTGTGCTCGACTTGGGGTGGGGTCAGCCATGGCAGCAGCTGTGTGGCTTGGCCTCGTCGTATTTATCGTGGTGGCGCACCCAGTCCATGATTTCGTCTTCGTTGCGGCCCTTGGGCGTCAGGTCGAGGTAGTTGTAGGTGCCGACCAGGATGTCCAGGCCGCGGGCGTAGGTGGAGTAGGTGTGGAAGATGTCGCCGGCTTCGTTGCGATAAAAGACGCTCAGGCCGGGGAGTTCGCCTTCGGTGGTGTCGGTTTTTTCGTAGTTGTAGGTGGCTTTTCCACCGGCGGTGTCTTCGGCTTTGAAGCTGACGCCGAAGTCGTAGTTGAAGTCGCAGCCGTTGGACGAGACCCAGTCGAACGCCCAGCCCATGCGCCGTTTGAACGCCTGGAACTCGGCGAACGGGGCGCGGGAGATGGCGACCACGGCCACGTCATGGTGGGCCAGGTGTTGGTTGGCGCCGTCGATGTGGTCGGAGAGGAAGGAGCAGCCCTGGCAGCCTTCTGTCCAGCCGGGGCCGAACATGAAGTGGTAGACGATCAGTTGGCTGCGCCCGCCGAACAGGTCGCCCAGGCTCAGTTCGCCGTGGGGGCCTTGGAAGCGGTAGGGTTTGTCGATTCTGACCCAGGGCAGGGCGCGGCGTTCGGCGCTCAGTTTGTCCCGTTCGCGGGTGAAGGCTTTTTCGTGGGCCAGATGTTGGCGGCGGGCGGCGAGCCATTCTTCCCGCGAGACGACCGGATGATTTTCTACGTTCATGGTGATTTCTCCTGCATGGCAGAGCTGCTGAGTGGGCGCTTCAGCAACTGGTCGTTTGGCCTTCGATGTATTCGACAGGCCGTTGGTCGGCTCAAGGCAGAGACCACCCGGAAACCCGGCTGAACGGCAGCGCAGCACCTCGGTCACAACCTAGGTAGGCATCTCACTCTTCAGAGGATGGATCAGGATGACGACTTATAACTGGGACTTGATCGAAAAGTTGTTGCACGAAGTGCAGAACGGCGCCGGCCACAGCTTTACACCTCGGCCTTATGCGGAGCAGTACGCGGCAGAGAAAGCAGCTGCAGGCGAGGAGATCGAGAACCTCGATCATCTGAAAGCAGTCGCCGGTGAGTATGAAAAATTACTGCTGGAGCGTGGCTATATCGAGCCGCGGCCGGAGGACGAGGGCGGTAATGGCGAGAATTTCGTGCTGACGCCCCGTGGCTCGCGGTTGCTGAGCCTGATCGACAGCAGCATTCCGGGCAATGATCATCCGCGCCAGGTGTTGGATGAGCAGGAAGATGCGCTGGATGAGTTTACCTTTGATGATTTGGCGTCCAAGGCGCAGATTGCCTAGGAACCAGGCACAAACCTTGTGGGAGCGAGCTTGCTCGCGATAGCGATTGAACAGGCAACACATCTGTTGAATGTCAGACCGCTATCGCGAGCAAGCTCGCTCCCACATTTCCCACATTTCCCACATTTCCCACATTTCCACATTGGAGCTCCAACATTGGATCTTCAGTGGTTTTAAGATCGTGCTGCTTTCAGGCACTTCAAATCAGTGAAATCCTTCTTCACCCCGTCGATTTTCTTCAGCAGCCGTTCGCGCTGGGGCGGGGTGCTTTCGGCCATCAGGTCCACCAGCAGGCTGCGAGCCTGGGCTTCGGTTTTGCTGAAGGCCTCGCGGTAGGCGGGGGTCCAGAGGCTTTCGCGGTTGACCAGCAACTGCTCGATGCGTTTCGGGAAATCGGGACTGTGGCGTTGGGCCACGGCTTCGCTGAACTGGTTCTGCCAGTGGGCGCGGTTGGCGATCCATTGCTGGTTCTGATCGCCCAGGGCGGTGGACCAGGCCGTTACCCGCTGGCGCTGGGCGTCGTTGAGCGGGCCGAGCCAGTCGTCAAGGCGTTTGACCATGCGTTCGCTGCGTTCCTGGATCTGCTCCTGCAATGTCGGCTTGAGGTATTGCTGCTGGCGCTTGCGCTGGTCCTTGACGAAGGCGGCGTCCATGTCGGCGACTTGGTCGTCGCTCAGGCCTTGCAGCAATTCGATGGCCGAGGGGGTGATTGCACGGGCGGTTTCGGCGATAGCGGCCTTGGCTTCCCGGGTGCGCTGTTGCAGGGCTTGGTCGGTCACCTGATTGGTCTGCACCATGGTTTCCAAACGGTCTAGCCAATCGAGGTAGCCGGGCAACTGGGTGGTGCAGTGCCAGGTTAGGTGTTCCTTGAGGCGTTCGTTGAACCAGTCTTTCTGTTCGCCGTTGATCTCCAGGTAGTCGTTGAGGGTCCAGGGGATGATCAGGTCGAGGTTGCGGTAGGCCAGGCCTACGCGGCTGCAGGCGGTGAGCGTCAGCAGCAGGGCGATGAACAGGGCAGTGCGGGTCAACCAGCGCGACATGAGCGAGTCCTTGCAAAAGCGTAGTTGCTTTGTTGGAGCATGGCAGACACGCAGCAGTTCAGCCGATCGAATACGTAACGCTTAGTAAAAAGGATGGGCCATCTTGAGGGTCAGCAGGCTGTCGCATTCGCTGTTGTGGCCGGAATACGCCGAGCAACTGCTACCGCTGAGGCTTGAGTCGCTGTAGATCAGGTCCAGGTCGATGCCTTTCCAGGGCCGGGAAATTTTCAACGACCAGTCGCTGAAGCTGCCTACGTAACCGTTCTCGACCGAGACTGGTGTATTGAGCTGGTGGGTGGTGTATTTGGCGCTGATGCCAATGCCGAACGGCACGTTGCCGCCGAGGTCGGCGAACAGCGTGCTGTTCTGTTTGTCCGGATCGTTGCTCAGGGCAGCGCCGAAACGGCTGCCGAGCACGGTCAGGCCACCGTAGAACTCCTGGCTGTCGAGGGTATCGGCGGTGGGGTAGCTGTAGTGGATCAGGCCGACTTCGTAGCCCAGGGTCTGGTCGAAGGGGTGTTTAAAGCCCATGTAGGAATCGATTTCAAGGTCGGCCGAGGAGGTCAGGCCGGCGCTGGGTGACCACTGGCCGATGTACCAGCCGCTGTCGTGGCTCAGGTCCAACCCACCATGAAACGAACCGGTGCTCGATGGCGTGACGAGACCCTCGGCCATGCTGCGGCTGGGGGTGGTGCCCAGTTTGAGGTCGAAGTCGCCGAGTTCGCGTTGGAACACCTGCCCCTGGGCGAGGGAGCACGTCAACAGGCTGATCGCCAGCGCAACAATAGGAATACGCATGCTTCACTCCATGAAATAGCGAGGAGCAGGAACTAAGCTGAAACGCTTGAGCTAGAGAGGTGCAAGGATACCGGCGAATGATCGGCAGCGAAGGCCGTTCGTCGGTTCATGGGCGATGAATAGAGCGGGGGAGGGGTCCAGTCCAAGCGCTTCGAAGCTCAAAGCGCTTTGGGACCAGGTGACGCGTAGGTTACTTCTTGCCCAGGCTGATCTGCTTGGATGGGCCGAATGTCTGGCCGCTGACGCCTTTGGCAATTTGCTGGATCTCGCCGCCGGACTTGAGGAACGCCGCGATCTGGTCGTTGATCGACTCGCTGGTTTCAACGGCTGGAGCTGGCTTCGATTTGCTGTTGGATGCTTTTACGCGCATGACGGCCATTAACCTGTAGATAATTAATTGGGCCAGGCATCGTACAGGAAATACTTGACAATTGCTTGGCAAATATTCTTCTGAATTATCGCTGGCATGACGGAAATAATTGGCCGTTATCCGGCAATAATTGCCCTAAGCCTCTGTTTTAAATAACAACCGTGTGAAGAATATTGCGCCGAGAACGGATGACACGCACCGTCACCGGCCTGACGAATGGCTGTGCCTCGGACGAAAACCCAGGAAAATCAACGCTTGTGCCGGGCCTTCCAGGCAAACCTTGCTGGCGGCCACGAATCGCGCCGCAAAACCGGGTAGAATGCCGCCCACGCAATGAGGGTATTGGAAATGGCTTTAGTCGGGCGCTACAACAGTTTGCAAGTGGTTAAACACACTAACTTCGGTTTATATCTGGACGGCGGTGCGGACGGCGAAATCCTGCTGCCCAATCGATATATTCCCAAGGATATTCCCAGTGAAGATGAAGACTGGCTCAATGTT
This sequence comes from Pseudomonas sp. NFIX10, assembly GCF_900111955.1. NCBI lineage: Bacteria > Pseudomonadati > Pseudomonadota > Gammaproteobacteria > Pseudomonadales > Pseudomonadaceae > Pseudomonas > Pseudomonas sp. NFIX10. Next base: position 25,913 of record NZ_FOKH01000047.1, read on the forward strand.
TTCATTTATCTGGACAGCGACGATAAATTGATCGCCACCACCGAAAAACCCAAGGTTCAGGTCGGTGAGTTCGCCAGCCTGAAAGTGGTTGAGGTCAACAGCATCGGCGTGTTCCTGGACTGGGGCCTGCCCAAGGACCTGTTGCTGCCGTATTCCGAAGAAAAGCGCCAGATGACCGCTGGCGAATACTGCGTGGTGCACGTCTACCTCGACAAGCACACCCGCCGCATCACCGCCACGGCACGCCTGGATCGTTATCTGGACAAGACCCCGGCCAACTACACGCCGGGCCAGGAAGTGGATTTGCTGGTCGCCGAAGCCACCGACATGGGGTTCAAGGCGATCATCAATAACAAGCACTGGGGCCTGATCCACAAGAATGAAATCTTCAAGTTCATGCGCGCCGGCATGCAGGAAAAAGGCTTCATCAAGGAGATTCGCCCGGACGGCAAGATCAGCCTGAGCCTGCAGCCGGTGGGCCAGGAAGCCGCCACCAGCCTGAACGCCAAGATCCTCGCCAAGTTGCGAGAGAACAACGGCACCCTGGCGGTCAGCGACAAGAGCGACCCGGCGCTGATCAGCAGCCTGTTTGGCGTGAGCAAGGGCAATTTCAAGAAGGCCATTGGGGCGCTGTACAAGAATGGGCAGATTGTCATTCATGCCGATCGTATTGAATTGAGCTAACTGCGCACAATCCCCTGTGGCGAGGGAGCTTGCTCCCGCTGGGCTGCGAAGCAGCCCCAAACCAGGTGCACTCAATCCAAGCTGACACACCGAGGTGGCATGTTCGAAGGGGCCGCTTCGCGCCCCAGCGGGAGCAAGCTCCCTCGCCACAGATTGATCTTCGCTGTATACAAATTCCTGCACCTTTAGCATGCACCCGCGCCCTGTTCGTGGGCGTATGCCTGTTCCTGCGCGGCCTTCCTCTGCGCCACACACCCCGGTTTGTCTCACATCCTGCGCGTATGGCACGCATTCTGCGTGGCAACGCGTATACAAACCATGCCGGCTCCCGTGCGCAGTATGGTGAGCAGGTCGATACGGGGGCACGGCGGTACTCAAAGGAGCCCCGCAATGTCCGAGCAATTGCCCAACGGCTACAGCCCCCGCCTCTATAACGAGGACCTGGGCCCGCTGCCGCAGAAATGGAATTGGTACAACATCTTCGCGTTCTGGATGAGTGACGTGCACAGCGTGGGCGGTTATGTCTTCGCCGCCAGTCTGTTCGCCTTGGGCCTGGCGAGTTGGCAAGTGCTTATCGCCTTGCTCGGCGGGATCTGCATCGTGCAGCTGATCGCCAACCTGGTCGCCAAGCCGAGCCAACAGGCGGCGGTGCCGTACCCGGTGATCTGTCGGCTGGCGTTCGGGGTATTCGGGGCGAATATTCCTGCGGTCATTCGCGGTTTGATCGCCGTGGCCTGGTACGGCATTCAGACGTACCTGGCCTCCAGCGCGCTGATCATCGTGGTGCTGCGGTTTTTTCCTTCGATGGAAGTTTACGCGACGCCGCATTTTGCCGGTTTGTCCTACCTCGGTTGGTTCGGCTTCCTCAGCCTGTGGTTCGTCCAGGCGCTGGTGTTCTGGACCGGCATGGAATCGATCCGTCGGTTCATCGACTGGGCCGGGCCGGTGGTGTATGCCGTGATGTTCCTGTTGGCCGGCTGGATCGTGTGGAAGGCCGGTTGGAGCAACATCAGCTTCACCCTGGCGGAAAAGTCCCTGTCCGGCTGGCAGGCGTTCGGCCAAGTGATCGTGGCGACGGCCCTGGTGGTGTCGTACTTTTCCGGCCCGACCCTGAATTTCGGCGATTTCAGCCGTTACTGCCGGAGCATGTCTGACGTGCGCCGGGGTAATTTCTGGGGGCTGCCGGTGAATTTCCTGGCGTTTTCCCTGGTCACCGTGGTGATTGTTTCCGGGACCTTGCCGGTGTTCGGTGAAATGCTCCACGATCCGATTGCCACCGTGGCGCGCATCGACAACGACGTGGCGGTCTTGCTGGGGGCCTTTGCCTTCGTGACCGCCACCATCGGCATCAACATTGTCGCCAACTTCGTCTCGCCGGCCTTCGACTTCGCCAACGTCGCCCCCAGCAAGATCAGTTGGCGCGCTGGCGGCATGATCGCGGCGGTGGCCTCGATTTTCATCACGCCGTGGAACCTGTTCAACAACCCCGAAGTGATCCACTACACCCTGGATGTGCTGGCGGCGTTCATCGGCCCGCTGTTCGGGATCCTGCTGGTGGATTACTACCTGATCAAGAAGCAGCAGATCGACGTCGATGCGTTGTTCAATGACGGGCCGAGCGGGCGCTACTACTACAGCGGCGGCATCAACTGGACGGCGGTCAAGGCGTTGATTCCGGCGACGCTGATGGGGGTGGCGATCACCTTCACCCCCGTGCTGCAACCGATGGCCAACTTTGCCTGGTTTACCGGTTGCTTCCTGGGCGGGGTGTTGTATTTCGCCTTGGCGCGACGCGAGCCGGCCACGCAGTCGAGCAAGGCGTTCAGCCCGGCCGGCCAGGCCTGATCAACGCAGGGCGGTCTGGGCGCAAGGGCTCGCCGCGCCTCGGCTGGCGGGCCGCAGCAACAGGCCACCGGCCAGCACCAGGCCGCTGCCGGCAATGATCAGCGCCGGTTGCAGACCGCCGCTGAAATGGCTGCTCAGCGCCGCCAGCAGGGGGCCGCTGAGTTGGCCCACGGCAAAGCAGGCGGTCAACAGGCCAGCGTTGCGCTGGGTGGCGTGGGGCGCCAGTTCCCGGGAGCGCAGCATCACCAACTGCATGCAGGCCAGGAACGGTGTGCCACACAGGATCACCCCCAGCGCCAGCCCCGGCCCGCTGCCCAGCAGGCAGGCAAATACCCCGGCGGCTTGCAGCCAGAGCGTACCGATCAGCCAGCGGCCGGTGGTGTTCGGGTTCGGCCGTCGCCGGCTGACCAGCAACACGCCGCTGGCGGCGGCCAGGCCGAAGCAGGGCCAGAACAGATCGGCCAGCCATTGGCCGTGGAACTGCGCCGAGGCCATTTGCGACAGGAACGTGGCCGGAATGATGTAGCCCACGCCGTACAGGGCGTACACCACGCCCAGTCGAGCGATGCCCGCGTTCGGCGAAGGGGCGGTCGGCCCAGGGACAGGTGTTGCGGCTGCCGGCTGCGGCAGGATCGGCAAGATCACCAGCAACATCGCCAAAGCCACGCCGGCATACACCAGCCACAGGGTGGCGGAGGTCTGGCCCAGCAGGTTCGAGCCGAGGGCGAGCAGGCCGGTCAGGAAAATCCCCAGGCCCGGCCCGGCAAACACCAGGGCACCGAGCCGTGGCCGTCCCACCGCCGCGGCCAAGGGTTGGCTCAGGGCGGTGATCATCACCATCACCCAGGCGCTCGCCACGCCGGTGCCGAAGCGCAACGCCAGGTGCGGCCAGAAGCCCCAGGCCCAGAACGACGCCAGGGTCAACAGCACGCACAGCCACAGGCCGCCGAGCAACCGCCGCCGCACCTGTTCCGGACGGCGGGCGAACATCGCATCGAGCGCACCGATGAAGTACCCCAGGTAGTTGGCGGCGGCAATCAGACCGGCGGCGGTCAAGTCGACCTGACCTTCGCCGATCAAGTGAGGTAACTGGGGCGTCAAGGCGAAGCGGCCAATGCCCATGGCCATCATCAGCGCGATGAAGCTGCCGAGCAGGCGAATAAGAGGTGACATGGTCGTTCTCCGGTGTCGGGGCGAATGACCGTCAGGCTAGGACTGATTGACTTTCATTAAAAATGAATAATAGTGAGTAACTTGTTCTTTTTTGGAGAAGGTCATGGAGTTCAGCCAACTGCGGATTTTCCAGGCCGTGGCCGAGGAAGGTTCCATCACCCGGGCCGCCGAGCGCCTGCACCGGGTGCCGTCGAACCTGTCGACCCGGCTCAAGCAGCTTGAAGAGCAACTGGGTGTGGACCTTTTCCTGCGGGAGCGTCAGCGTTTGCAGTTGTCGCCCGCAGGTAAAGTGTTGCTGGACTATGCGGCCAAGCTGTTCGCCTTGCACGACGAGGCTCATGCCGCCGTGCAGGGCGGCCAGCCGGCCGGGGATTTCCTGCTGGGCACGATGTACAGCACGGCGGCGACGCATTTGCCGGACCTGCTGGCGGCTTATCACCGGGCGTACCCGGCGGTAAACCTGCAAGTGCAGTCGGGGCCCAGTGGCGAGCTGCTTGAAGGCCTGCTCACCAACCGGCTCGACGCGGCACTGGTGGACGGCCCGCTGGAGCTGGCGGGGCTGGATGGCGTGCCGTTGTGCGACGAGCGGTTGGTGCTGATTACCGAGGCCGATCACCCGCCGGTACGCAGTGCCCTGGATGTGCAGGGCCGTGCGGTGTTCACGTTCCGGCGTGGTTGCTCGTACCGGATGCGATTAGAGGCCTGGTTTGCCCATGATCACGCGACCATGGGCCGGGCGATGGAAATCGAGTCTTACCAGGGGATGCTGGCGTGTGTGATCGCCGGGTCCGGGGTGGCGTTGATGTCCGAGTCGATGCTGGCCAGCCTGCCGGGCCGCGAGCGGGTCACGGTGCATTCGCTGGCCGAGCCGTTCGCCAGCGCCACCACCTGGCTGATGTGGCGCAAAGGCATGGTCGGAGCCAACCTGAACGCCTGGATCGAGTTGCAACAACAGGCCTGGCCGCGGGGGCCAATGCTCACGGCGCAATCGGCTTGAACTCCGGGAGGTGGATTTGGATCAATTCAGTAACAGATCATTGCAAACTGAGACGAGCATTGCGTAGAACATCGGACTATTATCAGTGCGAAGGGGCCACAGAAATCTGCCGCTCGCACCACCCTGAGGGGGCACCACGATGAAAGAGAAAATCCAGAACTGGCTTCACGACTTGGGTGTCGCGCTTGGCCTGATCGAACCGCCGATGCAACCGGTACCGATCCGCACCGATGACGAGCAACGCCGCCGCCAACCGCGTCGCCGGTAAATACATCGCCGAATTTGGAGAGATCGCAGTTCCGGACCATTTCAATTGAGATGGCCCGGAACTGCGATCTTTTTATTTCTGAAGACAGAACCTGTGGGAGCGAGCTTGCTCGCGATAGCGGTGGACCGGCATGCATTCCTGTTGAATGTACTGCCGTCATCGCGAGCAAGCTCGCTCCCACAGGGATCTCGTTGTCAGGCGTTGGCGGTCAAACCGCCTCGGCCACCACCTTCGGCCGTGGCGACAGCACGCTCACCAGCACAAAACTCACCAGCGCCACGCTCAGGCTGTAGTAGATCGGCGTGTTGGCGTCCAGGCCGTCCTTGAGCATGAAGAACAGCGCGGTCAAGAAGCCCAGCGACATGCTGGTGATGGCGCCGGCGGTGGTGGCGCGTTTCCAGTAGATGGCGCCGATCAACGGGATCAGCATGCCACCCACCAGCAGGTTGTAGGCCAGGGTCAGGGCGCTGATCACATCGCTGACCACCAGGGCGATCACCAGGACCACCGCGCCCATCAGCAGGGTCGCGATGCGGTTCTCGTGGACGTCGCCACTGCCGCTCTCACGGCCCTGGCGCAGACGGGGCAGCAAGTCCTGGACCACCGTGGTGGACGCGGCGAGCAGGCCCGCCGCGGCGGTGGACATCAAGGCCGCCAGGGCCGCGGCGATCACCAGGCCGCGAATGCCGTTGGGGAGGCTGGTCTGTACCACGCTGGCGAAGGCGTTGTTGACGTTCTCCAGGTCCGGCAGCAACACCTTGGCCGCCATGCCGATCAACGCCCCGGCCAGGCCATACAGCACGCAGTACAGGCCGGCGGCGGTGCCGGCCACTTTGGCCACGCCTTCGCTGCGGGCGGTGAACACGCGCTGCCAGATGTCCTGGCCGATGAAGATGCCGAAGAAGTAGATCAGGAAGTAGGTGAGGATGGTGTCCCAGCCAATCGCGGTGAAGTCGAAGTAGCTGGCCGGCAGTTTAGCCACCATGGCATCCCAGCCGCCCGCGTCACTGATGGACATCGGCATCAGCAGGAACACCAGGCCGACGGTCATGATCAAGAATTGCACGATGTCGGTGAGGGTCAGCGACCACATGCCGCCGATGGTGGAATACAGCACCACCACGCCGCCGCCCACCAGGATCGACACCCAGAACGGCAGGCCGAACAACACCTGCATCACGGTGCCGATGGCGATGGTCGAGGTGGCACCGATCATCAGTGCGTAAACCAGCATGATCAGCGCACTGGCCTGGCGCGCCGCCGGGTTGTAGCGGCGTTCCAGCACTTGGGTCACGGTGTAGATCTTGAGCTTGAGCAACGGCTTGGCGAGGAACAGGCTCAGGCCGACGATGCCCAGGCCGATGGCGCCGCACAGCCAGAACCCGGAAATGCCGTAGACGTAGCCCAGGCGCACGGTGCCGATGGTGGACGCACCGCCCAGGACGGTGGCGGCCATGGTGCCCAGGTAGAAGCCCGGGCCGAGGTTGCGCCCGGCCACCAGGTAGTCGTCACGGGTTTTGGCGCGGCGCATGCCGTACCAGCCGAGGGCGATCATGCCGGCGGCGTAGATGAGAACGACGATTAAGTCCAAAGCCATGGTGGCGTGTCTCCGATTGTCTTTTTTATAAGAAGGTCGGGATGATGTCGGGTGACGCTTTTGTGGCGAGGGAGCTTGCTCCCGCTGGAGTGCGGAGCACTCCCAAAATAGCGATTGCTTCGCAACCGAGCGGGAGCAAGCTCCCTCGCCACAAAAGCTCCCAGCCTCAGGTGTTGCATTTAAAGCCAGGTGAGGCATTCACCTTGGGTCAGGCGGTCTGCCCGAGCTGCGGTTTATCGATGGACGCCGAATCGTTCCTACGCGGATCATCCGGCCCATACACCGCCGCCGGCTCAGGGAACACCCCAAGCAGCACCAGGTACACCACCGAGGCCAGGCCCAGGGTTACCGGCAGGCTGATGTCGATCCCGCCGGCCAATTCCCCCAGCGGCCCGACGAACTGCCCCGGCAGGTTGACGAAGCACAACCCCACCAGCGCACTGGGGATCCACGCCCCCAGGCCACGCCAGTTCCAGCCGTGGCTGAACCAGTAGCGCCCGCCGGTTTCACCGCGGGTGAACACTTGCAGGTCATCCGGGCAGTAGAAGCCGCGGCGCACCAGCAGGCCGATGATCATGATCACCATCCACGGTGTGGTGCAGGTGATGATCAGTACGGCGAATGTGGATACGCTCTGCACCAGGTTCGCCGCGAAGCGCCCGATGAAGATGAAGGCAATCGACAGCACGCCGATCAGCAGCGTGGCCTTGACCCGCGACAGCACCCGCGGGAACACGCTGGACATGTCCAGCCCGGTGCCATACAGCGAGGTGGTGCCGGTGGACATGCCGCCGATCACCGCGATCAGGCACACCGGTAGGAAGAACCACCCCGGCGAAACCGCCAGCAACCCGCCTACGTAGTTGTTGGCCGCGATGTAGTCCGGCGCCTTGATCGCCACGATGGTGGCGGTGGCGAGGCCGAACAGGAATGGGATCAATGTCGCCAGTTGTGCCGCGATCACGGCCAGCATGATGCGGCGCTTGGGCGTGTTGCGGGGGATGTAGCGCGACCAGTCGCCCAGGAACGCTCCGAAGGAGATCGGGTTGCTCATGGCTACCAGCGCCGCGCCGATGAAGGCAGCATAGAAGCCCGGCTGGCCGAGGCTGACCGTGCCGGCGAACTGGCTGTCGAAGGTCGGTGCGAAGGCGAAAATGCCCAGCAGGAACAGCAGGCTGGCGGCCCACACGGCAATGCGGTTGACCCACAGCATGAAGCGGAAGCCGTAGATGCACACCGTCAACACCAACAGGGCGAACAGGCCGTAGGCCAGGCCCAGGCTCAGGTCGGTTTCCGGCACGCCGACCAGCCGCTTGGCGCCGCCGATCAACGCATCGCCCGAGCTCCACACCGACAGCGAGAAAAACGCGATGGCGGTCAGCAACGAGAGGAACGAGCCGACGATGCGCCCGTGCACGCCGAAGTGCGCACCGGAAGACACCGCGTTGTTGGTGCCGTTGAGCGGGCCGAACAGGCCCATCGGCGCGAGAATGATCGAACCCACCAACACGCCCAGCACAATCGCCCAGACCCCGGCCTGGAACGACAAGCCGAACAGCACCGGGAAACTGCCGAGCACGGCGGTGGCGAAGGTATTGGCGCCGCCGAAAATCAGGCGAAACAGGTCGCCCGGGCCAGCAGTGCGTTCGTGGTCCGGGATCTGTTCGACCCCGTTGGTTTCAATGTGCGTAAGGCTTTTATCGTTATTGTTATGCATGATCTGCTCCGATCATCGAGGCGCGTTCATCGAATGTGAATGTCGCCTGTTGCTAAGGGGATGGCAGCCCTTCCGGTATTGCGGACAAATGTTCGTGACAGGCCAGCCACAGGCCTTGTTGTTCTTGGCGAAACACAATGGTTTCGCGCTCCTGGCTACGGTGAAGCTCCCCTTGCATGCGCAGCTCGGTGGCCACGTCATGGATGAAGATCGCCACGTCCCCTTGCCGGCTGACGAAGGCGTTGCTCGAGGTGCAGTTCAGCACCTCGAAGCCATCCTCGGACCGCCAGCGATCCCACAATGCCTGGTAGGCATTGCGTGACAGCAGGGGCTGTTCAAGGGTGTGGAACACGAAACTCGCATCGGCCGTGAACGCACCGAAGTAGGCGTCGCGGTCATTGCGGGCGAAGGCCGACACCAGCTCGGCGGCGGCCTTGAGGATTTGATCTCGATCGTTCATGGCCGCACCTTCAGCGGTGCACCACGCCGGGCAGTACGCAGAGCATCTCGTACAGCAGGTTGGCGCCCAGCAGCGAGGTGTTGCCGGTGGTGTCGTATGGCGGTGAGACTTCTACCAGATCGCAACCGACCAGGTCGAGGCCCTGGCAGCCCCGGACGATTTCGATCGCCTGGATGGTGGTCAGGCCGCCAATTTCCGGGGTGCCGGTGCCGGGCGCCCAGGCCGGGTCGATGCCGTCGATGTCGAAGCTCAGGTACACCGGGCCGCCGCCGACTTTCTCGCGCACTTCGGCCATCAACGGCGCCAAAGATTTGTGCCAGCACTCTTCGGCCTGGACCACGCGAAAGCCCTGGTTGCGGCTCCAGTTGAAATCATCGGCGGTGTAGCCCTGGGCTCGCAGGCCGATCTGCACCACGCGGTCGCAATCGAGCAGGCCTTCCTCCACGGCGCGGCGGAAGGTGGTGCCATGGGCGATTTTCTCGCCGAACATGTGGTCGTTCACATCGGCGTGGGCGTCGATGTGCACCAGGCCGACCTTGCCGTGTTTCTTGTGGATCGCCCGCAGGATCGGCAGGGTGATGGTGTGATCGCCCCCCAGGGTCAGGGGGATGACGTTGTGTTCGAGGATCTTGTGGTACGACTCTTCGATGATCCGCACCGCGTCCAGCAGGTTGAAGGTGTTGATCGCCACGTCGCCGATGTCCGCCACCGACAGTGAGTCGAACGGTGCGGCGCCGGTGGCCATGTTGTAGGGGCGGATCATGACGGATTCGGCGCGGATCTCGCGAGGGCCGAAACGGGTGCCGGCGCGCAGGGAGGTGCCGATGTCCAGCGGCACGCCGACGAAGGCCGCGTCCAGGCCGGCAGCGGTTTGCAAATGGGGGAGTCGCATCATGGTGGCGATGCCGCCGAAGCGCGGCATTTCGTTGCCGCCCAGTGGTTGGTGAAGAGTCTTGTCCACGGGTAGGGCCTCATCGCGGTTTTATTTATCAGGGGCCGATTCTGCGAAAAGCCGTTGCCGTGAAGAATCGCTGGGGGCAAATACTTAGTTCAGATTTTTCTAAACTAATGGCGAGCGGGGGCGATAGACTTCGCGGCAACACGGTCCCCCTGTTTGGATGGGTGTGGTTCTGTGGCGAGGGGATTTATCCCCGCTGGGGCGCGAAGCGGCCCTAAAACCTGAAAGCTCGGTGTGTCAGGAAAATGGTATTGGGGCTGCTTCGCAGCCCAGCGGGGATAAATCCCCTCGCCACAAATGTGCATTGACTCGATTGTATGGAGACCCCCAATGGCCAACGCTCTACCCGACCTGAAACTGCTGCGTATTTTCGTCAGCGTGGTCCGGCACCAGGGGTTCGCCAATGCCCAGCACGAGCTCAACCTGTCCACGTCGGCCATCAGCACCTACATGAGCCAGCTGGAATCCGCCTTGGGCCTGGTGCTGTGTCATCGCGGCCGGGGCGGGTTCAGCCTGACCAGCAAGGGCGAGCTGTTCCATCAGGAAACCCTGCGCCTGTTGGGCGAGCTCGAAGGGTTCGAGCAGTACGCCGCCGCACTCAAGGGGGAGCTGCGCGGTACGTTGAACCTGGGGGTGATCGACTCCACCGTCAGCGACAAGGCCTTGCCGTTCGCCGAAGCCATCGGCGCCTACAGCCAGGAACATCCAGCGGTGCATTTGCATCTGTCGGTCATGAGCCCTTACGAGCTGCAACTCGGCGTGCAGGACAACCGCCTGGACCTGGCCATCGGTGCGTTTTCCACGCGCATGAGCGGGCTGGTCTACATGCCGCTGTACCGTGAGCAGCACTGGTTGTATTGCAGCAACCGTCACCCGTTGTTCAACGAGCGGCGCATTCCCGAGCAGGTCATCACCCAGCAACGCATGGTCGGGCGCGGTTACTGGAGCCAGGCCGAACTGGCCCGCCACGGCTTCAAGCACAGCGCGGCGACGGTGGAGAGCATGGAGGCGCAGTTGATCCTGGTGCTGTCCGGTGCCTACGTCGGCTACCTGCCCGAGCACTACGCCCAGGCCTGGGTCGACAAGGGCGACTTGCGCGTGCTGCTGCCAGCGACCTTCGGCTATCAGGCGCCGTTTTCGATGATCGTGCGCCGCGGTCGCAGCCGCGAGCCGCTGATCCAGACGTTTCGTGATTTGCTCAAAGCTCAACTGAATCAGGCCTGACCATGTCCAGAATCCAGTGCCCGCGTTGCCACAGGCCACAAAGCCATTGCCTGTGCCCGCTGATCCCCAGCCTCGACAGCCGCACCCGCATCTTGCTGTTGCAGCATCCCAGCGAAGTGAACCATGCCTTGAACACCGCCCGCCTGGCGGCGTTGGGGCTCAATAATGCCGAGTTGATCGTGGGTGAGGTGTTCGAGGATCTGCCCCGGTTGCTCGATCAACCGGGTTATCAGGCGCGGTTGTTGTTTCCCGGCGACGAGGCGCTACCGTTGCAGGCCCGCGCACCGTCCGATGAGCCGATCTTGCTGGTCGTCCCGGATGGCACCTGGCGCAAGGCACGCAAGCTGTTGCACCTCAACCCGCTGCTGGCGGCGCTGCCGAGGGTGACCCTGGCCGAAGGCGCTGTGTCCCGTTACCGCTTGCGCAAGGCGCCCGGGCCGGGGGCGTTGTCGACGGTGGAGGCGATTGTCCAGGCGTTGCAGGTGCTGGAAGCGCCGGTGAGTTTCGAGGCGTTGTTGAGGCCGTTCGAGGCCTTGATCGAGGGGCAGATTGTGGCGATGGGGGAGGAGACGTTTCGTCGTAATCATGCTGAAAAATAGGTGGTGTGGCTGCCGGCCTCATCGCGAGCAAGCTCGTTCCCACAGTGGATTTTTGTGCGTCGGAGACCCCCTGTGGGAGCGAGCTTGCTCGCGATGGCGGCCTATTGATCAGAGAAGACTCCAGTCAGGAACTACCGCTCGCGCATCGCCTCGGTCCGTGCCTTCAATACCGGCTTGAGCAAGTAATCCAGGACACTTTTCTCCCCGGTGATGATGTCCACCGTCGCCACCATTCCCGGAATGATCAGCAACGGCTTGGCATCCCCGCCCAAGTGGTTTTTGTCGGTGCGCACCTGGATCAGGTAGAAGCTGTTGCCCTTGTCATCGGTGATGGTGTCGGCGCCGATCAGTTCGAGCCTGGCGCTCAGCCCGCCATAGATCGTGTAGTCATAGGCGCTGAACTTGACCATGGCTTTCTGGCCCGGGTGCAGGAACGCCACGTCCTGGGGGCGGACCTTGGCTTCGATCAGCAGGTTGTCTTCCAGGGGCACGATTTCCACCATGTCGTTACCCGGCTGCACCACGCCGCCGATGGTGTTGACCTTCAGTTGCTTGATCACCCCATGTACCGGCGAGACCACCGTCGTGCGGGTCACGCGGTCGTCGATGGCGATGCTCGAGGCGGTGATTTTCGACAGTTCGGTGCGTTTCTCGTTGAGGTCCTTGGCTGCCTCGGAGCGGAAGGTCTGTTCCGATTCGTCGATCTTGCTCTTGATCTCGTTGATCGCCGATTCGGCTCGGGGAATCGCCAGGGTGGTGGCGTTGAGCGAACCGCGGATTTCCACCGCGCTGCGCTTGAGTCGCAGGATCTCCACCGGCGACACCGCCCCGGTGCGCACCAGCGGCGCGGACATGTTCATTTCTTCCTGCAACAAGGCCAGGGCGGAGCTGAACTGGCCTTGCTTGGAGCGAAACTCCGCCAGCTCCTGGGTCTTCTGCCGCAGCTGTTCGGTCAGGGTCCGTTGTTCGCTGGCCAGGCGCCGCTGGCGTTGTTCGTACAGCGAGCGCTCGTCCTCGGCCACTTGCGGGGCCTTGGCGATCACCTCCGCAGAAAGCTTGAAGGGCCGGCCCTCGGCCTCGGCCGACAAGCGTTCGACCTGGGCGGTCAAGGCATAGCGGTCGGCTTCGCTCTCGCCCTTGTTCGATTGATATCGCGTGTCGTCCAGGCGCAGCAGGGTGTCGCCCTTGTTCACCATCTGCCCTTCGCGCACGAATATCTCGGTGACGATGCCGCCCTCCAGGTTCTGGATCACCTGGATCTTGCTCGACGGAATCGCCTTGCCTTCGCCGGTGGTGACTTCCTGCAAGACCGCCAACTTCGCCCAGACCAGCCCGGTGACGATCAACCCGGCGGCCAGCCACACGGTCACCCGCGAGCGCCGCGGCGAATCCTGCAGCGTGGCGCCGGCGGTTTCCGGCATGAACTCGCTTTCGGCGCTTTTGCTGAAACTGCCGAAGTAGCTTCGGGCGGCTGAATCCGGTGTTTGAGCAGACATGGGCGGTACCCGTCAGTTGAGTGAAATGGAGCCGGTCGCTGCTTTTTAGAAAAGAGCGGGGTGCTGCTTTTGTGGCGAGGGAGCTTGCTCCCGCTCGGCGGCGAAGCCGTCGTAAAGCCTGTCGATGCGGTCCGTCTGACACAATCGAGTGAATGGCTTTGGGGCTGCTTCGCAGCCCAGCGGGAGCAAGCTCCCTCGCCACAGGTGTGGTGTCGGTTGTTAAACCGCCGCAGAGCCTACCCGTCCCTTGCGCAAGGCATCGATGACCGCCTCCTTCGGCCCGTCCGCCACGATCCGGCCGTTATCCAGCACCACCAACCGGTCCACCAGGCTCAGCATCGAGGTGCGGTGAGTGACCAGCAGCACCGTCTTGCCCTGTACATGGGGGTGAAGCTTCTGCCGCAGGACGTCTTCGCTGCTGTTGTCCATGGCGCTGGTGGGTTCGTCCAGCAGCAGGATCGGCGGGTCGAGCAACAAGGCCCGGGCCAGCAGCACGGCTTGGCGTTGGCCGCCGGACAGCAATTGCCCGCGCTCGCCCACGGGGCGGTCGAAACCTTGGGGATGCTGGCGCGCCAGTTCGGTGACTCCGGTCAGTTCCGCCACTTCCAGCATGCGCGCATCACTGATGTAGCGGGCGCCCAGGGTGAGATTGTCCCGCAGGCTTCCGGCCAGCAGCGGAAGGTCATGGGCGACGTAGCCGATCTGTTGGCGCAGGTCGGCGACGTCCAGTTGCCGCAGATCCAGGCCGTCCAGCAGCAACTGGCCTTCCTCCGGGGCATAGAAACCCATCACCAGGCGCGCCAGAGTGCTCTTGCCCGAGCCACTACGGCCGATGATCCCGACCCGTTCGCCGGGCTTGAGGCTGAAACTGACATTGGTCAGCGCCGGGGCGCTCTGGCCGTTGTAGTGGAACGTGACGCCGCTGACGTCCAGAGCACCCTGCAATTGGGTACGGTCCAGGGGCCGCTGCTTGGCGTCTCGCTCCTGGGGCAACGCCATCAGGGCATCGGTGCTGCGCATGGTGAGCTGGGCTTGCTGGTAGCGGGTGATCAGCCCGGCGATCTGCCCGAGCGGGGCGAGCACCCGGCTGCCGAGCATGTAGGTCGCCACCAGCGCGCCGACGCTGAGGTTGCCGGCAATGATGCTGTAGACCCCGGCGACGATGGTCGCCATGCCCGCCAGTTGTTGCAGGAACAAGGTGCCATTGGTCGCCAGTGCCGAGAGGTTGCGCGCATGGCTGTCCAGGCGGGTGAGGGCGCCGTGGGTGCTTTCCCATTGATGCTGGCGCTCGCTTTCGGCGCTGCAGGCCTTGAGGGTTTCCAGGCCGCCGAGGGTTTCGATCAGCAGGGCCTGGCGCTGGGCGCCGAGGGCCAGGCTTTTTTGCACGGTGTCGCGCAGGCGCACCTGGATGATCATGGCGAAGACGATGGTGATCGGAAACGCGATCACGGGAATCACCACCAGCCAGCCGCCCAGCAGGCCGATCACGACGAGCATCAGCAGGGCGAAGGGCAGGTCGATCAGGCTGGTGAGCGTCACAGCCGTGAGGAATTCGCGCAGGCCCTGGAAGTCGTGGATGCTCTGGGCGAAGCCGCCGATGGTCACCGGCTTGGCCTTCATCGCCATGCCGGTGATGCGTTCGAACAGGGTGGCGGACAGAATCACGTCGGTTTTCTTGCCGGCGGTGTCCAGCAGATGGGCGCGCACCACCCGCAGCACCAGTTCGAAGCCGGTGCCGATCAACAGCCCCACGGCCAGCACCCACAAGGTGGACGTGGCCTGGTTCGGCACCACGCGGTCGTAGGTCTGCATGACGAACAGCGGCACCATCAGCCCCAGCAGGTTGATCAGGAAGCTCGCCAGGATCGCGTCGCTGTACAGCCAGCGCGACAGTTTCAAGGTGTCGCGAAACCACGCCTCGACCCGCGGCACCAGGGGGGCGCGCAGGTCTTCGAGTTCATGGCGCGGCCGGGCGAATAGCGCCTGGCCGCTGTAATCGGTGGTCAGTTCCTCGCGGCTGACCCACTGCTCGCCACCATCGGCTTCGCTGGGCAGGATCAGCGCCTTGCCATCCTCGCCCCAGCGCCGCAATACCGCGCAACGGCCCCCCGCCAGGATCAGCATCACCGGCAGGTTCAGGGGGGAGATGTCCGTCAGCTCACGACGCAACAACCGCGCCTGCAAGCTCGCCCGGGCCGCTGCGCGGGGCAGCAGGTCCAGGCTCAAGCGTTGGTGCGCCATAGGGAGCCCGGCGCTGAGGCTGGCGCGGCTGACCGTCGCGCCATGGAGTTTGCAGAGGATCAACAGGCCGTCCAGCAAGGGATCATCGAAGTTCAGGCGCGGATCGGCGCCGAGGGTTGTGGGTTCCATGCTGGTCACAGTGTTCGCTCCCGTTTTTTTTGGAGGGGGCTACTTCAGTTCCGGCAGCCGTGCCTGATTCTTGACTTCGGTCTGCGCGACCGCATCGGCCGGCAGCACGATCCGTTGTTTGTGCAACAGCAGGCCCATGTTCGCCAGTACCCGGTACATCGAGTACTCCTCGGTGTAACGCACTTCGGTGTAGCGACGGTTGGCGTTGTACAGCTCGTTTTCGCTGTCGAGCAGGTCAAGCAGGGTGCGCTGGCCGAGACCGAACTGGTCCTGGTACGCGGCGCGCACACGGGCGGTGGTGTCGGCGTATTCGCGGGCGGTGGGGGTCTGTTTGCGGGCGTTGAGCATCGCGTTCCAGGCCAGGCGCGTGTCTTCGTTGAGCTGGCGCAGGGCGTTGTTGCGGATGTCCATGGCTTGGTTGATCTGGTGGGCGTTGGACGCCAGCCGCGCCTTGTCGCTGCCACCGCGGAACAGGTTGTAGTTCATCACCACACCCACACGCCAGTTGTTGTCGTGGCCTTCTTCGCCGCCAAGGTTGTTGTTGGCGCCCACCGCTGCCTCGGCATCGAAGCGCGGGTAGAACGGCGACTTCGCCACTTCATATTGGCTCTCGGCCGACTGTATGTCGGCCTGGGCCGATTTCAGGTACGGGTTGTTGTCCACCATGCTTTGCTGGGCTTCGCGCAGGTCGGCGGGGATTTCGCCTTTGGTCGAGGGCGGCGCCTCCAGCTCATCGGGCATGCGCCCGACCACGCTGTAGAAGTTCGCCTCGGCGTCCGCCAGGTCCACCTGGGCGGTGTCGTAGTTGTTTTCCGCCAGGGCCCGACGGGCATTGGACTGGTCGGAGTCGGCCGTACTGCCCACCCCACGCTGGGTGCGCAGGCCGATCTGGTCGTTGACCCGCAGGTGCGCCTGCAGGTTGTTCTTGGCCAGGGTCACCAGCTCGCGACGCTTGAGCACTTCCAGGTAGACCTCGATGGTACGCAGCGCCAGATCCTGGGCGGTGCCCTGGGCGTAATAGGCCCGGGAATTGACCACGCCCTGGGTGCGTTGCACTTCATTGGCGGTGTTGAACCCGTCGAAGATCATCTGCCGCAGGCGCAGTTCCGATTGGGTGTAGGTCAGGATATTGGTGTGGTGGTTGCCCAAGGCGCGGGTGTTGGTGTTGTCGCTGTAGCCACGGCCGTAACCGGCATTCAGATCCACCGATGGGAAAAAGCCCCCTCTGGCGACCTTGACGTCTTCATTGGCCGACAGACGGCTGTCCACCCGTTGTGCCAGTTCCGGGTGAGTCGCGATGGTGCTCTGGATCGCCTCGGTCAATGACATGGCCTGCGCCTGAGAAGAGCAGGCCATGGCCAGCAAAACCGCGCTGCAGAGGGGGGTTAGAACGCGCATGGGGTGCATCTCCTGAGGTCCGTAGTGCTTCGCTTGTCGCCAAAATATTGACGTGTTTAAGATCAAAACCGTTTCAACCTTGTAACAACACAGCTAAGAACATCCTGAGCAAAACCTAAGAAGAATTTCTCATAAGTCTTATTCCGAAAAAAACTTATGAACTTGAAAAAAACCAGCACATTGTTCAGAGCGAAAGCCTTTTAATCTGCGGGCTCTGACGGCTTTTAGGCGTCAATAAAAGTTCCAGGCAGATTTTTACGCAATGTGAAGAAGTACCGAAAGGGCGATGTGAGAAGCGGTTTTTTGTGACGGTTTTTTGTCGTTTAGGCGAATTGCCAGCACTTCTGCTTCCGCGAAAGCTGGCAGATTTTCCAGCTTTTTGGGTCGCCAAACCTGAGGACGAATTCTTCACCCAGACAGGTGCCGATTGCGGTCGGCAACGGAGGAAATGCACATGGCAGCGCTCATCGGTATCGTCAGCAAAGTGGTCGGGCAAGTGTTCGCAGAAGCGGCTGGTGGCCTGCGGCGGCCTTTGGTCGAAGGCGATCGGCTCTATGCCGGCGAACACCTGGTCACCGGTGCCGAAGGGGCCGTGGCTGTGCATCTGCAGAACGGCCAGTCGTTGACCCTGGGCCGCGAAAGCAACCTGACCCTGACCCCGCAGCTGCTGGCCAACCATGCGCCTCATGTCGACACGCCCGACACGACGACGCCGAGCGACGCGCAACTGACCGATGTGCAAAAGCTGCAGCAAGCCATCGCCGCCGGCGCCGACCCGACCCAGACCGGCGAAGCCACGGCCGCCGGGCCTGAAGGTGGCAACCCGGGCGGTGTAGGCGGTGGGCACAGTTTTGTGCTGTTGGAAGAAGTGGGCGGGGAGGTCGATCCGTTGATCGGTTTCCCGACGGCCGGGTTCAACGGGATTCCCGAATTTCCCCAGCTACGCTTGGCCGGTGACCCGGATAACACCGGCGACAATGCCGCCGTGCCGCCGGTAACCCCTGAGACGCCGGACAACCCCGTGACCCTCGACGGGGTCAATGTCCAGGGCGGCGAACTGACCACCAACGAGGCCAATCTGGCCGATGGTTCGGCCAGCAATCCGGGGGCGCTGGTGCAAAATGGCACCTTCACGGTTTCCGCGCCTGACGGGCTGAGCAGCCTGAGCATCGGCGGTATCAACGTGATCAGCGGCGGCGTGCCCGCAGGCTTTCCTCAGACCATCACGTCGGCGCTGGGCAACACGTTGACCATCACGGGCTATGACCCGACCACGGGGGTGGTCAGTTACACCTACACCCTGACGGACAATGAAACCCATCCTGCCGGCGGCGGTGCCAACACCATTACCGAGCAGTTCCCCGTGGTGGCCATCGACACCGACGGCGACACGGCCACCGGCACCCTGGACGTCAACATCACCGATGACGTGCCGCAGGCGATCGACGACAGCCACGCGAACACGGCGTCGGAAACCCTGGTCACCCTTACTGGCAACGTATTGCCCAACGACCACCAGGGCGCCGACCGGATCCCCACCGGCCCCGACAGCGGGCCGATCATTGGCGGGACGTTCACCGGTACCTACGGCACCCTGGTGCTCAACCCCAACGGCACGTACACCTACACCCTGAACACCAGCGACCCGCAATTCATCGCGTTGCATGGCGGGGGCAGCGGTACCGAGACGTTCACCTACACACTGACCGACGCCGATGGCGACACCAGCACCGCAAACCTGGTGCTGCAAGTGCACAACAACGACGACCCGGTGATCATCACCGGCCTCGACACCGAAGGTGGTGAGCTGACGGTCCAGGAAAAAAACCTCAGCGACGGCAGCAGCCCGGACGCACCGGCCCTGACTCAAAACGGCACATTCACCGTGACCGCGCTGGACGGTGTGCAGACCCT
>NZ_FOKH01000067.1:0-1223 GCF_900111955.1 Pseudomonas sp. NFIX10
TCGCCCTTAGGCTTGGAGCATTCAAATTGCTTGGGTGTTATATGGTCAAGCCTCACGGGCAATTAGTACAGGTTAGCTCAACGCCTCACAGCGCTTACACACCCTGCCTATCAACGTCGTAGTCTTCGACGGCCCTTCAGGGGACTCAAGGTCCCAGTGAGATCTCATCTTGAGGCAAGTTTCCCGCTTAGATGCTTTCAGCGGTTATCTTTCCCGAACATAGCTACCCGGCAATGCCACTGGCGTGACAACCGGAACACCAGAGGTTCGTCCACTCCGGTCCTCTCGTACTAGGAGCAGCCCCTCTCAAATCTCAAACGTCCACGGCAGATAGGGACCGAACTGTCTCACGACGTTCTAAACCCAGCTCGCGTACCACTTTAAATGGCGAACAGCCATACCCTTGGGACCGGCTTCAGCCCCAGGATGTGATGAGCCGACATCGAGGTGCCAAACACCGCCGTCGATATGAACTCTTGGGCGGTATCAGCCTGTTATCCCCGGAGTACCTTTTATCCGTTGAGCGATGGCCCTTCCATACAGAACCACCGGATCACTAAGACCTACTTTCGTACCTGCTCGACGTGTCTGTCTCGCAGTCAAGCGCGCTTTTGCCTTTATACTCTACGACCGATTTCCGACCGGTCTGAGCGCACCTTCGTACTCCTCCGTTACTCTTTAGGAGGAGACCGCCCCAGTCAAACTACCCACCATACACTGTCCTCGATCCGGATAACGGACCTGAGTTAGAACCTCAAAGTTGCCAGGGTGGTATTTCAAGGATGGCTCCACGCGAACTGGCGTCCACGCTTCAAAGCCTCCCACCTATCCTACACAAGCAAATTCAAAGTCCAGTGCAAAGCTATAGTAAAGGTTCACGGGGTCTTTCCGTCTAGCCGCGGATACACTGCATCTTCACAGCGATTTCAATTTCACTGAGTCTCGGGTGGAGACAGCGCCGCCATCGTTACGCCATTCGTGCAGGTCGGAACTTACCCGACAAGGAATTTCGCTACCTTAGGACCGTTATAGTTACGGCCGCCGTTTACCGGGGCTTCGATCAAGAGCTTCGCGTTAGCTAACCCCATCAATTAACCTTCCGGCACCGGGCAGGCGTCACACCCTATACGTCCACTTTCGTGTTTGCAGAGTGCTGTGTTTTTAATAAACAGTCGCAGCGGCCTGGTATCTTCGACCGGCGTGGGCTTACGCAGCAAGTGCTT
>NZ_FOKH01000066.1:0-1202 GCF_900111955.1 Pseudomonas sp. NFIX10
TCTGCCGATACCTCGGTGACGGATACCCAGGACACCACTGGCCTCACCTTGAGTGCGACTGATTCGGTTGCTGAAGGCGGCTCG
Source organism: Pseudomonas sp. NFIX10 (assembly GCF_900111955.1). NCBI lineage: Bacteria > Pseudomonadati > Pseudomonadota > Gammaproteobacteria > Pseudomonadales > Pseudomonadaceae > Pseudomonas > Pseudomonas sp. NFIX10. The sequence goes on from NZ_FOKH01000066.1 coordinate 85, forward strand.
ATTGTTTACACCGCGACGCTGACCAATGCGGCCGGCACGCCGGTTACCGTCACCTTGAGCAACGGCGCAGTGATCAACATTGCTGCCGGAGCGACCACCGGTACCGTCACTGTCGACGCGCCGAAGGACGACGTCTACAAGGACGCCGGCAAGGTCGAAGTCAGCATCGACAAGGCCACCGGTGGCAACTTCGAGAACCTCGTCCCGAGCACGACCCCTGCCGTCACGGACGTCACCGATACCGTCGACACCAGCACCGTTTCGCTGACTGCCACATCGACCGTCGCCGAAGGCGGCACCGTGGTCTACACCGCCTCGGTCAACGCTCCAGTCACCGGTGCGCCACTCGTGGTGACATTGAGCAACGGCCAAACCATCACTATCCCAGTCGGCGCCAGCAGCGGCTCGGTGAACTTCGTTACGACGAACGATGCCCTCGCGGGCGGTGACAACCTGAGCGTCAAGATTGACGACGCCAAGGGTGGTAACTACGAAAAACTCGACATCGATGGCAAGTCTGCCGATACGACCGTTACCGACGTTCAGGACTCCACTGGTCTGACCCTCTCGGCCACCGACACCGTGGCCGAGGGCGGCTCGATTGTTTACACCGCCACGCTGACCAACGCTGCCGGCTCGCCAGTCACCGTCACCTTGAGCAATGGTGCCGTCATCAACATTGCTGCTGGCGCGACCACTGGCACCGTCACCGTTGATGCCCCTAAAGACGACGTCTACAAAGACGCCGGAAAGGTTGAAGTCAGCATCGATAAAGCGACTGGTGGCAACTTCGAGAACCTTGTTCCGAGCACCAACCCGGCTGTCACTGACGTGACCGATACCATCGACACCAGCACCGTTTCGCTGACTGCCACATCGACCGTCGCCGAAGGCGGCACTGTGGTCTACACCGCCTCGGTCAACGCTCCAGTCACCGGTGCGCCACTCGTGGTGACATTGAGCAACGGCCAAACCATCACTATCCCGGTCGGCGCCAGCTCCGGCTCGGTGAACTTCGTTACAACGAACGACGCTCTTACCGGCGGCGATAACCTGAGCGTCAAGATCGACGACGCCAAGGGTGGCAACTACGAAAAACTGGCTATCGACGGCAAGAC
>NZ_FOKH01000044.1:0-50449 GCF_900111955.1 Pseudomonas sp. NFIX10
TGCGTGATAAATCACCAACTCATCTTTGGCGACATCAACACCCACGATCGGCTTTGCGACAGAAACCGGCATTGCCATTGAAAATCCTCCGGGCTAAGGTTTGAACACTTGAAGGGTTCACCCAGAGGCGCAGGCTTGTTCCTATCGTCGGTCTAGGCCAGATGCATTCTTTATCGGCGCTTGGGTGAAAGGAGGAGGGGTGAAATCTCCCACGGTCTGTACTGCGGCTAACAGTCAGAATCGAGCTTTGTCCCTCCTCCCCCCTTCAAGTCCTACCATACAAGCGAGCTTGCTCGCGATGGCGGTGGCTCGGCTTGCGACTGGGGTCAGATCTTGAAGCTGTCCACCAGTTGCTTCAGTCGATTGGCCTGTTGGGACAAGGCATCGCAATCCTTCAGGGTTTCATTGAGGTTGGCCACGCTTTGCTGGTTCAGCAGGTTGATGTGGCTGACGTCCATGTTGAGGGTTTCGACCACCGCGGTCTGTTCTTCGGTCGCGGCGGCCACCGACTGGTTCATGCCGTCGATCTCACCAATGCGCTGCGTCACGCTGACCAACCGCAAGCCAGCCTGGTTGGCCACTTCCACGCTTTCTTCGCTGGAGGTCTGGCTGGCGTTCATCGTGGTGACCGCTTCACGGGAGCCGACCTGCAGCGAGGTGATCATCTTGTGGATTTCTTCCGCCGACTCCTGGGTACGGTGCGCCAGGTTACGCACTTCATCGGCCACCACCGCAAAACCGCGGCCGGCTTCACCGGCACGGGCCGCTTCGATGGCAGCGTTCAGGGCCAGCAGGTTGGTTTGCTGGGAGATGCCCTTAATCACGTCCAGGATGTGCCCGATGTTGTCGGTGCTGGCGTTCAGGGTTTCGATCTGGGTGCACGAGAGGCTGATCTTCTGCGACAGCTCGGTCATGGCCTGGATGGTTTTTTCCACCACCTGGCGACCGTCATCGGCCTGTTCGCTGGCACCGCTGGCATGCTGCGAGGCATCGGCGGCATTACGGGCGATTTCCTGGGTCGCGGCGCCCAACTGGTTGATGGCCGCGGCCACGCTGTTGGTGCGGGCACTCTGCTCATCCGAGCCGACGAGCGAAGCGTTGGACGAGGTCATCACTCGTTGCGACAGGTCATGCACCTGGCGGGTAGCGGAAGACACTTCCGAGATCGACGCATGAATCCGCTCCACGAACTGGTTGAACGAACCACCCAGCACCGCGAACTCATCCGTGCCCTGCACCACCAGGCGCCGGGTCAGATCGCCTTCGCCCTGGGCGATGTCCTGCATGGCGCGGCCCATGGTGGTCAACGGGCGCATCAATACCTGGATCAGCATGCTCAGCAGCAACGCAATGGCCGCCACCGCGACGAACATCGCGATCAACGCCGACGTACGGAACTGGCTCAACGGCGCGTAAGCCTTGGCCTTGTCGATCGACAGGCCGATGTACCACTCGGCATTCGGCAGGCCCGCCACCTGGGTGAACGAAAGAATGCGGTCCTTCCCATTCAACTCGACCTCCTGGATACCCTTGCCAATGCGCACAGGGGTGCCGGGGTAGATGTCCTTGAGGTTCTTCATCACTTGGTCTTTATCCGGGCTGACGATCACCTGACCGTCGCCGCTCACCAGGAACGCATGGCCGATACCACCGAAGTCCACGGAGTTGATGATTTTCACCAGGGTTTCCAGGCTCAGGTCGCCGCCCACCACGCCGAGCAGTTCGCCGTTGTGCTTCACCGGCAGGGCAACGGTCACCACCAGGCCGCCCACCGCCGCCATATAAGGCGGGGTCAGCATGGTTTTATCGGCGGTCACCGCCTGTTTGTACCAAGGGCGCTGACGCGGGTCGTAGCCGTCAGGCATTTTCGCGTCAGGCCGTTGGGTGAAGACACCGTTGGCCTGGCCCACATAAGTGAACTGGAAGTTCGACGTCAGCGCCGGTTGGTCAACCAGCCCGGGCAAATCGGCAGTCGGGCCCTGGTGCGCGATGTTTTGCGCCAGGTTTTCCAATACCAGTATCCGGCCACTCATCCAGTTCTGGATGCTGCTGGCCGTCAGATCGCCGGATTGCTCGATGGACGACTCAAGGCTGCTGCCAATGGTGTTGCGCTGCAAATAATCGTTGTAGAGCGTGAACAGGGCAAAAGCCAGAACCACCACACCAGAGGCGGCGAGAAGGATTTTGTGGCTGAACTTTAGATTCATCGATGGGGCTTCTTATGCAAGGAGTGGGGGTGCATTCCAGATTGCAACGTTCCATATAACGACGCGGGCGGTTGTCACTTCGCTCCACTTTGGTGCACGCATATCACTCTGTCGGCAAGCCTGTACAAATAATTAGGGATTCGAAGAAATAGACGACGGGAGGACAAGGCGAGCGAACGGTGGTTGCAAATTCGCCGGGCGATGATGACAATGCGACCTATTATCATTTGTAACATCCAGGCCGTCGCGTCCATGTCATCTCCCGAGTTTGCAGTACAGGCGCTCTACAGCCGGCATCACGGCTGGCTCAATACGTGGCTGCGCACCCGGTTGGGCAATGCCGCCGACGCGGCGGACCTGGCTCAGGACACCTTCGTGCGCCTGTTGCAGCGTAGCGAACGCCTGGAGCTCAGGACGCCACGTGCCTTTTTGCGAACCATCGCCCAAGGCCTGGTGATCGACCATTGGCGGCGAGCGGAAATCGAACGCGCCTACCTGGAAACCATCGCTCACCTGCCGCCAGCCCAAACCCCTGGTGCTGAAGCCCAGGCCTTGATCCTGGAACTGCTCGAAGCCATTGCCAGGATGCTCGAAGGCCTCAAGCCGAAAGTGCGCAGGGCCTTTCTGTTGGCCCAGTGCGAGGGTCTGACGTACAAGCAGATCGCCGAACAGATGGGCATCTCGCTGCGCTCGGTGGAGCGCTACGTCGCCGATGCGCTGTACCACTGCTATGTGTTGCGCTATGAAAGCTGAGCCGGCGGATCACTTGCAGAGCCGCCGCAACGGCCCGTCGCAACAGGTGGTCAGGCAGGCGATCAACTGGCTGTTGCGCCTGCGCAATCACACCGCTCACCCGACCCTGCGCCAAGAGTGCGACACCTGGCGCGCCGCCCACCCTGAACACGAACTGGCCTGGCAACGGGTGCAATCGCTGCACAGCGAATTGACCGCCAACCTGCGGGCGGTGCCCGGTGCCCATATCGCCCTGGACACCCTGGAAAACAGTGCCCAGCGCCTCAGTCGTCGTCAGGCCCTGAAGTTGCTGTCGGGCGTTGCCGTGGTGAGCGGCGCGGCATGGCTGGGCAAGGACCTGGGCTGGCAAGCGTGGAATGCCGATTTCGCCACCGCCACCGGTGAACGCCGAGGTTTCCAGTTGCCAGACGGCACGCGGCTCGAGCTCAATACCCACAGCGCCGCCGACCTGGACTTCAGCGCCCGGCAGCGCCTGATTACCCTGGCCCGCGGCGAAATCATGGTCACCTGTGGCCGCGACCCGGGACGGCCGTTGCTGGTGAAAAGCAGACATGGCCTGTTCGAAGGGCTGGAAGGACGCTTCGTCGTGCGCCAGGACAGCGACTGCACGCGCTTGAGCGTCACCAGCGGACACGTCGTCATCCGTTCGCACCCCAGCAGCGATGGCCCGCCCATCCAGGTCGAGGCCGGGCAAAGCTATCTGGTCACTGCATCGACAGCGTCCCTGGCACCGCCGCTGGACATGGACGCAGGCGCCTGGGCCGACGGCTTGATCGTCACGCGCAACATGCGCCTGGAAGACTTCCTCAATGAAGTAGGACGCTACCGCTCGGGCTATCTGCACTGCGCAGCGTCGATCGCCGACCTGCGCCTGTCGGGGGTGTTTCGCTTGGAAGACACCGACAAATTGCTGGCCGTCCTGCCCCGCACGCTTCCGGTACAGCTGCGCTATCGAACCCGTTGGTGGATCACGGTGGAACGCCTGGCTTGATTTTTTTTGGCGGGTTTCAGACCGGCGTCCGGCTAGGACAGTAAGCAACCCTTATCTGCCTTCAGCGACTCCTACGGAACCTACAATGACTGAGCGCGTACCTCTCAAGAACTCCTTCGGCTTTTCTTCGCAACCGCGCCTGTTGCGCCAGGCGATTCATGCCGCACTGCTCTCCACGGCACTGGGGGTCAGCGTCGTGCCGATGCTCGCGCTGGCCGCACAAAACGGCGTGACTGCCAGCCGTCAGAGCTACAACATAGCCCCGGGCCCATTGAGCGATGTGCTGAACCAGTTCGCCCGCCAGGCCGGGATCACCCTGGCAAGCACCCCGGCGCAAACCGGCGGCGTCCAGTCCCCGGGGCTCAAGGGCGAGTATTCGCCCGACCAAGCCCTGAGGCAGTTGCTCAGCGGCTCAGGACTGGTTGCCATCAGCCAGGATGGCAGCAGCTATGTGCTGCAAACCGAGACCGCTGGCAGCACATTGGAATTGCCGACCACCGACATCAAGGGCTTCGCCCTGGGTAATGCGTTGGGCAGCATGGAAGGCTACAACGCCACCCACAGCCAGGTCGCCACCAAGACCAGCACCGCCCTGCGGGAAACCTCCCAGAGCGTGTCGGTGGTCACCCGCGAGCAAATGGACGACCAGGGCGCGCAAACCGTGTCCCAAGCCATGCGCTACACCCCCGGCGTGCTGACCAATCCCTACGGCGCGACCCACCGCTACGACTATGTGGCGATGCGCGGCTTCAACGACGGCTCGGTGGATAACATCTACCTCGACGGCCTCAAGTCCATGGGCGACAGCGGCACCTACAGCTCCATGCAGGTCGATCCGTACTTCCTCGAGCGGGTCGACATTCTCAAGGGCCCGTCCTCGGTGCTCTACGGCCGCAGTTCGCCGGGCGGCTTGGTGGCGCTGACCAGCAAGAAGCCGCTGTACGAGGCCTATCACCAGGTCCAGGCCACGGTCGGCACCCAGGGCCAGCGCGGCATGGGCTTCGACTTCAGCGGCCCGGTGGATGACGAAAAACGCCTCACCTATCGCCTGATCGGCCTGGCGGACAGCTCCGACACCCAGTTCGACCACAACAAGGAAAAACGCTTCGCCCTCGCCCCCACGGTGAACATCGACTTCAGCGAGGACACCTCGCTGACCCTGCAAGCCTACCTGCAGCATGACCCCGACGGCGGCTACCACGGTGGCATGCCGGCCGACGGCACCTTGCATCAGCGCAACGGTCGACGGATTTCCGAGCACTTCTTTGAAGGCGAACCCGGCATCGACCGCTATGAGCGTGACCAGCAGTCGTTCGGCTACCAGTTCGAACACCGTTTCAACGATGTCTTCACCGCCCGGCAGAACTTCCGTTACCTGGACTCCGAGGTCAAGAACGATCAGGTCTATGCCTACGAATGGACCACGCCCACCAGCAACGAGCTGAACCGCTACTACACCGGCGCCGAAGAAAAGCTCCATTCGTTCATCGTCGACAACATGCTGCAAGCCGAATTCTTCACCGGCGCCACCCAGCACACCGTACTGATGGGCGTCGACTACCAGCGCCGCAAAACCGTGGTCGACTGGACCAGCGGCAGCCTCGCACCGATCAACGCCTTCGACCCGGTCTACGGCAACTCGGCCATCACCTACTTCAGCCCCACCAGCTACCTGCGGCGCCTGGAGCAGACCGGCGTCTACCTGCAAGACCTGATCGAAATGGACAAGTGGCGCTTCTCCCTCGGCCTGCGCCAGGACTGGGTGCAAACCTCGGATGAGAACCGCATCGCTGAGTTCGGTCGTCCGGAAGGCACCGAGATCAACGACAAACGCACCAAGCTCACTGGCCGTGCCGGGGCGCTGTACCTGTTCGACAACGGCCTGGCGCCGTACATCAGCTACTCCGAGTCGTTCAACCCGAACTCCTATGCCGACAGCGCCGGCAACCCGCTGCCGCCGACCGATGGCACGCAGTGGGAACTGGGGTTGAAGTACCAGCCGCCGGGCACCGATGACCTGTACACGGCCTCGCTGTTCCGCATCGACCAGGAAAACCTGGCGACCAAACTGCCCCAGGACAACTTCTACCGCGCCATCGGTGCCGTGCGCTCCCAGGGCCTGGAGCTGGAAGCGCACCTGCAGTTGACCGAACAATTCAAAGTGCTGGGCAGCTACACCTTCACCGACATCGAATACTCGAAATCGATGGTCAGCACCCTCAGCACGCCCACCGACATCATCGAAAACAAGGGTAACTCACCGACCCAGGCGCCGCGCCACATGGCCTCGGCCTGGGCGGACTACACGTTCGACAGCGGCACCCTCGATGGCCTGCGCCTGGGCGGCGGCGTGCGCTACGTCGGCTATAGCTGGGCCGATGCGGAGAACACCATGAAGGTGCCGTCCTACACCTTGTTCGATGCCTCGGTGGGGTATGACCTGGGCAAGGTCGGCTTGAAGGGCGTGGACGTGCGCCTGAACGCGAACAACCTGACGAACGAAAGCTACGTCGCCTCGTGCGCGAGCCTGAGCTATTGCTACCTGGGCGAAGAGCGCAATGTGGCGGCGACGGTGAGTTACCAGTTCTAAGCGCCACAGGCTTGATCGTTCCCACGCTCCGCGTGGGAATGCATCCCGTGACGCTCTGCGTCACCTTGCAGAAGCGGAACGCGGAGCGTCCCTGGCGGCGTTCCCACGCGGGAGCGTGGGAACGATCGATCCGCGCTAGCCGGCCCACCACTTTCCCTCGCCACAGATTCTGCTTCTGCTCTTTGGACGGGTTAGCTTCAAACCCGAACCGTATCCCCTTCCTCCCGCACCACAGCTTCCTGGCGCACAAACCGATTCGCCCGCCCGAACGTGCCGAAGTCATTGAACCGCACGCCCATCTCCCGCATCACCTTGTGCGCCACCGGCACCGTCAGTTGGCGAATGTAGAACGGTTCCTTCACCACGAAATGATGAATGCCGTGGCTGCTGCCGAAGTTGAAGCAGAACGCCTGCAACGGCCACAACCACCAGGGATTGAGCACCTGGGTTTGCTGGATGACGTTGCCCGGCTCGATGTCGCCGTAGTAGTGCATGTTCGAACTGACGAAATGCAGGCAAAAGGTGCGCAACACGTTCGGCCCGATGATCACCACCGCCGCGATGTCGATCACCTGCATCGTCGCCAGCGTGGTGGCCGACCAATCGATTGAAGTCCCCAGCAGACTGGCGACACCGTTGGCCCCGTGGAAACCGAGGAACACATACCAGGCGCCCCAGTGCAGCAACGCCAGCGGGAAGTAAACCTTCAGCGTACGCTTGAGGATGCTGCGCTTGTGCACCCAGCTCTTGGCCCGCAGCAGGCGGATGAAGGCCGACATCACGTTGTCGCCCACCATCAGCAACCGCGCCAGCCCCCAGGGTTCGCCGTTGGTGATGGCGCGCTCTTCCATATCGGCCTCGCTGCCGGACACCTTGTGATGGTTGAGGTGCAGATGGCGGCGGATCCACGGATTGATCGTGCTCGGCCGCGCCAGCCACACCAGCCCCATCATCAGGTTGTGGGGCAGGCGCTGCTTGCGGAAATACATGCTGTGGATCAGGTCATGTTCCAGCTCGTGGGTCAGGGACGCGAAAAACCCGTTGAGCAACAGGCACGCCCACCCGGCCAGGTAACCGTTGATGTAGAGCAGCGCCGAACCGATCATCCCAGCCAGGGCCAGGGCCAGGATGCCCGCGCCCAACGCATCCTGGTGGCGCAGGATCGGATAACGCTGGCGCAACTCCTCGCCCCGGGCCAGGACCACCTGGCGAATATGGGCCGCTCGTTGTTGTGCATTCAATCGCTCGGGGCTTGCGCAAGTGCCGTGCATGGCTTACATCCTCTATCAGAGATGTGCTCATCCTGCCGGGCGTTGTCCCATGGGGTGGTAGCCGTAAACGCCAACCTGTTGACCGCAAGCGCCAATCGTCATGACGGAACCGACCTCCCTCGCCAGTTGGACCCGCGCCCTGCGCAAGCAGCTCGATGCATTGGGCCTGGACAGCCATGCCCTGTGCGTCGAGGCGGGGCTCGACCCGCAATGGATGGACGACCCGAACGCCCGTTATCCGCTCTCGGCCACCACGCGCCTGTGGGCATTGGCCGTGCAGGCCAGCGGCGACCCGGCCATCGGCCTGCGGGTGTCGCGCTTCGTCAGCCCCACCACGTTTCACGCACTGGGTTATGCCCTGGTGGCCAGCGGCAGCCTGCGGGAAGTGTTCGAGCGGATCGTGCGCTATCACCCGGTGGTCAGCGATGCACTGACCCTGCAACTGAGCCGCGGCGAAGACCGCTACCGCTTCAATCTCGATGTGCCCCAGGGCAGCCCGTCACCGGCCTTTGAAGCCATCGATGCGTTCGCGGCGATTTACGTGCGCACCTGTCGCAACCGCCTCGGCCGTGATTACGCGCCACTGGCGGTGTACCTGCGCCGCCCGGAACCGGCGGACCCCAGCCCATGGCATAAAGTGTTTCGCTCGCCGGTGCATTTCGGCGCCGCCCAGGATTGCCTGGAGTTCAACCTCAGCGACTTCGACAGCCACCTGGACGACGCCAACCCGGAACTGGCCGAGCACAATGAAACGGTGCTCGAACGCACCCTCGCCCAGCTCAAGCCGCTGACCTGGGAACGCAAGGTGCGCGCGGCCATCGAGGCCCAACTGCCCGAAGGCGAGCCCAGCGCCGAACGCATCGCCCAGGCCATGCACCTGAGCCTGCGCAGCCTGCAACGGCATCTGGCCGACGAAGGCTGCCGCTTCGACGCACTGCTCAACGAATGCCGGGAAAACCTTGCGCTGCTGCACCTGCGCGATCCCCAATGCTCGCTGAGCGAAGTCAGCTACCTGCTGGGCTTCGCCGATACCAGCAGCTTCAGCCGCGCCTTCAAGCGCTGGACCGGGATGACGCCGGGGCAGTTTCGGGATGGGTTGCGCTAGGGATTTGCGTTGGCTGGGCTGGTCCTATCGCGAGCAAGCTCGCTCCCACATTGGGAACGGTGTGACCGCGATATCTGCGGCAACACAACCCCCCTGTGGGAGCGAGCTTGCTCGCGATGGCGGTGTATCAGTCAATATTGATGTCGACTGACCTGTCGCCTTCGCGAGCAAGCTCGCTGCCACAGGGGGCAGGTCGGTTCAGATGGTGGTCAGCGCCCGCAACCGCTCGATGTCGACGATTTCGATCTCGCCATAACCCAGGTGGAGAATGCCCTGGGCCTGCAAGTCCTTGAGGATCTGGTTGGTGGTCTGGCGGGACAGCGAGAGCATCAGCGCCAGTTGCTCCTGGGGCAGTTGCAAGACCCGGCGCGGCGGTTCGATTTCGCCGTAGCCTTCGGCGATCATCAGCAGGCGGTGGGCCACGCGGGCCGGGGCGGGCATCAGGCTCAGGTGTTCGAGGTTGATGAAGGTCAGGCGCAGTTTATGACTCATCAACAATGCCAGATGCCGCCAGTAGATCGGTTGCGCTTGCAGGAAGGCCAGCAACGGCGCCTGGGGCACGTGCAGCAGCGTACCTTGACCCACCACGACCGCATCATGGGTCCGTGGCTGGCCATCGAACAGGCAGATTTCACCGAACCAGTGAGGTGCCTCCACCACGCTCAGCAACGCCTCCTTGCCCTGTTCGTTCACCGCACCGACGCGCACCGCGCCTTCTAGCACGGCATACAGCCCACAGGGTGGATCGCCGCGCTGGAACAGCCGATGCCCCGCTGGCAGGCGGCGCACCCGCGCCATGCCCAGCAGACTATTCTGTAACTCATCAGGCAGATGGCTGTACCAGTGGCCGGCCATCAGGTGCGAGTGCCAGGGATGAGAATTCATGGAAACTCCGGGACAAGTGTCGGCTAACTGACAGAACGCCTCGTGGTACCCGGGCATCATGCAGGCATCACCTCAGGAGGAACAACAATGAAAAGCCTCGTCGATCATCTCAGTCAATACGCTGCTTATCACCGAGACCCGCGCAACATCGCCAGTCATTTCATCGGGATCCCGCTGATTTTCGTCGCCGTCGCCGTGCTGCTGTCACGCCCCGGCTGGCCAGTGGGCACGGTGCTGGTGTCACCAGCGCTGCTGGCGGCGGTGGCCAGCGCCTGGTTCTACCTGCGCCTGGAGTTGCGCCTGGGGGTGCTGATGACGGTGCTGCTGGGCCTGGCGGTATGGCTGGGCCAGGTGCTCGCCGCGCAAGGCACCTGGGTATGGCTGGGCAGTGGCCTGGGGATGTTCGTGGTGGGCTGGGCGATCCAGTTCGTCGGCCACTATTACGAAGGCCGCAAGCCGGCGTTCGTCGACGACCTCACCGGGCTGATCGTCGGGCCGTTGTTCGTGGTGGTGGAAGCAGGCTTCCTGCTGGGGCTTCGCGGCGAACTGAAGCGGGCGATCGAAGAGCGTGTCGGGCCGGTGGCGTTGCGCAACCAGCGTTCGGCGGCGTGAAAAAACCATAGCCCTCTGTGGGAGCGAGCTTGCTCGCGATTGCGCTCGGCCAGACACATCCGTGTCGACTGATCCACCGCTATCGCGAGCAAGCTCGCTCCCACAAGAGTCAGACCTTGCCGCTCAAGCGTTACAGGGCTCCGAATTCGACCCGTATCGTCAGCGCGCCGGTGTTATCTTTCAAGCCAGACCCGTGCTGCCCGGTCAGGTCATCGTTGATGCACAGTTGCAGCTCCCCTTGCTGATTGCCCGGAACCTGCGCCAGATCACCCACCAGGAACGGCTTGCCACCGTTGCCCACGCGACCGATCAAGGCGCCTTCGGCGGCACCGGGCAAGGCATAGCTGCTGTAGTCGATGTGCCTCGAACCGCCATTTCCATCGACATTGCCGCCCTGCGGACTGGCACACCATAGCCCACTGACGTAGCGGACCAGGCGCGGTACCACCCCGTTGACCTGCACGCCAGTGCCCTGCCAGGCGATGTTGGATTGGACCTGCATCGTCACCGCCTTCAGGTCGTTGGCCACAGTGTCCCCGGCCTGGAACGACAACGCTGCGATCGTCAGGCTCGGGTTCGAAGTGCCGGTGCTGGGGAACACGCCATCGCCCACCAGGAACAGGTTCTTGTGGTCCCAACTGCGCTGGTCCTTGTCCACCACCGACTTGGCCGGATCATCGCCCATGCGGTAGGTGCCCATCAGGTGCCCGGCGCCCTGGAAGCTGTACTCCTCGCCTTTGTAGGTGAATTTGCCTTGGCCGATGGGTACCGTCAGCTCCACGGCACCGAGCATCTCCGTGATGATCTTCGTCGCCAACACTTTCGCCCGCCTGAAACCTTCCTTGGTGTAATCGGAGAGGTCATAGTGGATTTCCGGGCGCAGAAGGCCAAGCCCATCCGTGTAGCCATCCGTCGAAGGCACGATGTAGCAATTGGAATGGTCGGGATTGTCCTCCACCTGCTCCACCAGGAACCCGATCCGAAACTGACGGGTGAACAAGTCATTGAGTTTTTGAATCAGAGCCGTGCCGTAAAGCACTTCACTGGGCAGCGGCGGTGTCTGTTCCGATAGCAATGGGTTAGTGCGGCTGACGTTATCCCCATCGATAAAATCGGCCACGGTGACGTAAGGGTCGCCCACCGGCCAGTTCCAACCCTCGTTACCGATCTCGATGCGCCACGCCGCTCGCTGGCTGCGAAAATCGCCGTCACGCAAGCTCTCGATGCCCGCCGTGGACACCGGGCCACGATACGGAAACACCGCCTTGCCTTCCGGCATCAGGCCCCACGCCAGGTAAATCGGATGGTCGGACAGGCTGCGTCCCACCTGCCCACTGCTGTTGGCCACACCGTTGGGCCAGTCAGTCGTCTTGGAGTTGAGCAACAATTTAGGGGTTTCGATGGCATGGGCGGCGACCACATAACGTTGTCCGACAGCCACGCCGGTTCCCGTCTTCGGCCCCTCGCCAAGTTGATATTGAATGAATTCGATGCCATTGATGTTCTTGTCCGGACCCACGTTCACTTTGCTGGCCACGGTCCGGTACATGACCCGGACCTTGCCGGTGGCCAGGGCTTTGTTCAGGGTCACAGTGGCGTCGTACTTGGCCTGGATCGGGCAGATCGGCGTGCAGTTGGTATTGCCGGCACACACCCGGCGCCCGGCGTAGGGTTGGGAGTTGCGGCCGGCCGGCGTCGGGCTGACCACCAGCGGCAACCCGTCGAAGCTCTTGCCGGTCACGGCCGCGACAAAACTGCCATCGACCAGCGACAACGGAATGCCGTGCATCGGGAATGAATAGCCCTCGGGAAAGGTCATGCCCAGGTAGGCCTGGTCGGCGACATTGGCCGACACCCCGATTTCCGCCTCCGCCCGGCAATAGGCGCTCTGCAGGTCGTCGTAGCCGATCGGCCAATCCACCCCGACGCCGTACTTGCTCCTCAGGCGGAAATCGTTCGGCACCATGCGCAGGCAGGTCCCGACCCAGTGCCAGGTCGTCCCGCCGCCCACCCGTTCATAGGTGCTGTTGAACGGCAGCGGACCTTTCTGCACCAGATAGCTGACGTCGTGATCGTTCCAGCCCTTGATCAAGTCGGCGATGGTAGCCCGAGGGGCATTTTCTTTGGTCGGATATCGCCGTGTGTCCAAGGTCGATAGCGGAGGGTAGGGCGATTCCGGAGTTTTCAGGGTGGCAGTGTAGAAGCGCTCCAGGTATTGCGCACGGTTGACCGGGATCTCCGGCCCCGATTCGAGGACCAACACATCCACGCCAGCCATGCCCAACTGATAGGCGATGATGCTGCCGGCCAGTCCTGCGCCAACGACGATCACCTCTGCTTGTTCGGTACTCATGACGAGGCTCCTTGTGAGTGAGCGGGCACCCCGGTGTAATCCTCGAGGCTCGGTGGCGTCGTGTTCCAATAGCCGAAAAACATCTCGCTGTAGCCCATGGGGTGGGCCTGGGCAATTTTCCAGGCCCAGCTCTGGATGTAGGCCTGGTCGGAGACCACCGTCTGGACTTTCTCCTTGAAACTCCCCGCGTCATAGGGTTGGTACCAGACCCCCAGCAACCACAGCTTCATGATTGCACGCGCGGCCAGCACGGTTTTCGGGAGGACCGGCTGCACTCCGATGTCCACCAACACTTTGTGGGCAATCAGATCGGGATGAGACTTTTCAGCCGCCTGCGCGGCGAACTGGGTTAGCAACGCATTGAGTACCTCCGGCGTGATTCGCGGCGTGATGAACTCAAGAAAGATCGTCGGCAGTCCCACCTGGTCGATCGCCGGCGCAAGCCGATCAGTGGGAATGCCGGTCAGGGCCGATGAAAGGCCAATGAAATTCTCCAGATCACTGCTCATGGCTGACTCCTTGTCGCGCCGGTGGACTGTGCGCGTTCGAGCAAATAGGTGAAGTCCGCGAAACTGGTACGCGGGGATTCGGTGACATGGGTGGCGGCATTGCCGTGACACGCCATGCAACTGGACGACGCCTGGGGCACGGTGCCCTGGATGTAGGTTTCCAGCGTGGCATTGGCCAGGAACAACGGGGCCGGGCTGCCCAGTGGGTTGGCGGCCGATACCTGGCAGTTCTTGGGCGGGTCTGACGGCCACTGGGTACTGATCAGTTGATAGTTCGCCCAGACACTCCGCGGGTTCACCGTACGCAACAGCGTTTGATAGGTGGTATTGAGGGTTTTGGTGGCTTCGGTCAACGGCACTTCCCGCACGATCTGCGAGGGTGTCGCCTTGACTGCCGGGTTCCACGGCCGTGGCGGCGGCTGGTTGATGTCGCTTTTGCTGGCCGCGTTGTAGAACAGATAAGGCCCCGTGCGCTGGGCCACAGGCGTGGTTTTTTCCGGCACGTTTTTCACATGCTCGAAGGTTGACCAGACCCATTGCGCCGCACTGGCGGTCTTATGGACCATATGCAACCCCACCAACCCGACCGGCTCGGACACGCATGACTCCGCGACGATCGGCCCATGGCTCGGGTCGTTGTTACCCGGGGTGTAGACCAGTGCATCGACGGTATGGAAATCCTGGCGGTTGTCGTTGGGGCCCAGCACTTTCCACGATGCCTTCACCATCACCGCGCCGACCTGTTTGGTCTGGGTGGAACCACAGCTGAACGCCACGGTATTGTTCGGGTTGGCGGCGAAGAATTTCTGCTGACCTTCAATGCTGTACAGACCGTTGTCGACGATCCCGTTGAACATCGATTGATTGACCACGATTTCGTTGCGCGTGTAGGTACCGTTCTGATCCACCAACGGGCCGCTCTCGAAGGGTTGGATAAACTCATCCAGCACATCGGGAACCTTGCCCATCTGCTGCAGCAAGCGACCCGGCTTGAGCGACTTGCACGCTTCAGGGAGAGTCGCCGATGCGTTCCAGGGCAGCGGCGTCTGGCCCTGGGCCCGGAAGATCTGGTAACTCTCCTTCCAGCTTTCCCACACCGTGGCGCCATCTTGCTTGCCAATGGGCGTGCCGGTATTCGGATCACCGTTATCCAGCGCCGGCCAGTTCAGGGCGATGAAGGTCTGCCATGACAGGTCATCGAAATCGGCTTGCAGGCTGGGCAGTGAAACCGGTTTGGTCACCGTGACATCGAAGGGTATCTGGGGGGACAACGAAGGGGCGGCGCTGGCGGCCGGGACCAGCAAGGCACTTAGCAATGCACAGCCCAGCGGGCCGTGCCGACTGACTTCCATTCTCATACTTCATCTCCTTGGCATCAGGGCGCCAGGAGATAACACCGGTCCGTCGTTGGACTCTCTCTCGCCTCCTGGCAAGTCAGAGTCTAGGTAGGGTTTGAGATGGGCAAAGGCTTTGAAGTAGAACCAATCGAAGCAAGGCTGGGTAGAGTTATTCAGATTCTGATCGGGGGCAGTGAGGACGCCATCGCGAGCAAGCTCGCTCCCACAATGGATCTCCATAGGTACACAAATAGTGTGTTCACTGAAGTTCTACTGTGGGAGCGAGCTTGCTCGCGATGCTTTTAGAGGTTGGAAACCTTCTGCCAGACCTTGGGCTTGAAGAACAGCGTCTCACCCTTCGCCAGGCCCACCAGGCTGTCATGGTCCTTCACCACTTCCGCTTCGATCAGCTCGCTCTGGCCCTCCACCTTCAACGTCACCCGAGTGGTCGCGCCCAGCGGCCGGATGTCGCGCACTTCGGCGGCGTGGTGGTCTTCCAGCTCCGAGCGCGACAGCGAGACTTCGTGAGGGCGGAACAGTACATGCCGGTCCTCCCCCAAGTGCAGGCGGTTCGAGTCGCCGAGGAAGTGGTACACAAAATCACTGGCCGGATTTTCATAGACATCGCCCGGCGAGCCGATCTGCTCGATCACGCCCTTGTTCATCACCACGATCCGGTCGGCGACTTCCATGGCTTCTTCCTGGTCGTGGGTCACGAACACCGAGGTCAGGTTGATGTCCTCGTGCAGGCGCGCCAGCCAGCGGCGCAGTTCCTTGCGGACCTTGGCGTCGAGGGCGCCGAACGGTTCGTCCAGCAACAGTACCTTGGGCTCCACAGCCAAGGCGCGGGCCAGGGCGATACGCTGACGCTGGCCGCCGGACAGCTGCTCCGGGTAGCGGTCGGCGAGCCAGTCCAGTTGCACCATGTTCAGCAGTTCGTGGACCTTGGTCGCGATCTGGCTTTCGTTCGGGCGCTGATTCTTGGGCTTCATGCGCAGGCCGAAGGCGACGTTGTCGAACACCGTCATGTGGCGGAACAAGGCGTAGTGCTGGAACACGAAACCGACGTTGCGATCACGCACGTCGTGGCCGGACACGTCCTCGCCGTGAAACACGATGCTGCCTTGGTCCGGCGTTTCAAGACCCGCGATGATTCGCAGCAAGGTGGTCTTGCCACAGCCCGACGGGCCTAGCAGCGCCACCAGCTCGCCGCTCTGGATGTCCAGGCTGATCTCGTCCAGGGCCCTGAAGGCGTTGAAATTCTTGCTGACGTTACGGACTTCGATCGACATGACTTATTCCTCCGCGGCGCTGGCGCGCAGGCGGTTGATTCGGTTTTCGCTCCACTGCTTGAGCAGCAGGATGAAGAGCGCCAGGATCAGCAACAGGCTCGCCACAGCGAACGCGGCCACGTGGTTGTATTCGTTGTAGAGGATCTCGACGTGCAGCGGCAGGGTGTTGGTCACCCCGCGAATGTGCCCGGACACCACCGAAACCGCACCGAACTCGCCCATGGCCCGGGCGGTACACAGCACCACGCCATAGATCAGGCCCCACTTGATGTTCGGCACGGTGACATGCCAGAACATCTGCCAGCCATTGGCGCCCAGCAGGCGCGCGGCCTCTTCTTCCTGGGTGCCTTGTTCCTGCATCAGCGGGATCAGCTCACGGGCCACGAACGGCACCGTGACGAAGATGGTCGCCAGGACGATGCCCGGCAGCGCGAACACGATCTGGATGTCGTGATCCGACAGCCACGGCCCGAACAGGCCCTGGGCGCCGAACATCAGCACGTAGACCAGGCCCGCGATCACCGGCGACACCGAGAACGGCAGGTCGATCAGCGTCACCAGCATGCTCTTGCCACGGAATGAATACTTGCTCACGCACCACGCGGCACTGACGCCGAACACCAGGTTCAGCGGCACCGAGATCAGTACGGCGATCACCGTGAGCTTCAACGCCGACAGCGCGTCGGGTTCGAAGATCGCGGTGAAGAACGCCCCCAACCCGAGCTTCAAGCCCTGGGACACCACGATGAACAGCGGCAACAGCAAAAACAGCGCAAAAATCAGCCAGCCGAGGCCGATCAGCACCCGCCGCGACGTCGCACTGCCGCGGCGAGCGGCGTTGGTGGAGGCTGCGGAAATAGACGATTGGGACATGCTCGCGCCTCCTTATGGGGTTTCGATGCGCCGCTGCAGCAGGTTGATCAGCAGCAACAGGACGAAGGAAACCACCAGCATCAGCACGCCGATGGAGGTGGCGCCGGTGTAGTCGTATTGGTCGAGCTTGACCATGATCAACAGCGGCAGGATCTCGGTTTTCATCGGCATGTTGCCGGCGATGAAAATCACCGAACCGTATTCGCCCACGCCACGGGCAAAGGCCAGGGCGAAACCGGTCAACCAGGCCGGCAACAACGCTGGCACCAGGATGTGGCGGAACACCTGCCATGGCTTGGCACCCAGGCAGGCGGCGGCCTCTTCGACTTCACGGGGAATATCGGCCAGCACCGGCTGCACCGTGCGCACCACGAACGGCAACGTCACGAAGGTCAGCGCCAGGGTGATGCCCAATGGGGTGTAGGCGATCTTGAAGCCCAGGTCGGTGGCGAACTGGCCAACCAGGCCGGTCGGCGCGTACAACGCCGTCAAGGCAATACCGGCCACGGCGGTGGGCAGGGCGAATGGCAGGTCGATCATCGCGTCGATGATCTTGCGGCCGGGGAAGGTGTAGCGCACCAGCACCCAGGCCAGCAGCGTACCGATCACGCCGTTGATGACCGCGGCGTACAGCGCGGTACCGAAACTGAGTTTCAAGGCCGCCAGCACCCGCGGCGCCGAGATGATCGCCCAGAACTGTTCCCAGGTGAGTTGGGCGGCATGCACGAACATCGCCGCCAGGGGTATGAGCACAATCAGACTGAGGTACACCAGGGTGTAGCCCAGCGTCAGCCCGAAGCCGGGTATGACGGGGGATATGCGACGCGACATAGAGGTCCTTGGTTTACTGTGGGAGCGAGCTTGCTCGCGATAGCGGCGCATCAGTCAACATCAATGCAAACTGAACCGACGTCATCGCGAGCAAGCTCGCTCCCACAGGTTTGTGGCTTAACTGGCAGGCACTAAGACAAAACCCAGCTTACTGCGCCTGATAGATCTGGTCGAACACGCCGCCATCGTTGAAGAATTTCGGTTGGGCAGTTTTCCAGCCGCCGAAATCCTTGTCGATGGTCACCAGGTCCAGTTTCGGAAACTGGCGCGAATACTTGGCGGCAACGTCCTTGTCACGTGGACGATAGAAGTTTTTCGCGGCGATTTCCTGGCCAGCCGGGCTGTACAGGTGCTTGAGATAGGCCTCGGCGATCTCGGCATTGCCCTTTTTCTCGGCGTTCTTGTCCACCACTGCCACGGGCGGCTCGGCGAGGATCGACAGCGACGGCACGACGATGTCGAACTTGTCGGCGCCACCGTCTTCCTTGAGCGCCAGGAAGGCCTCGTTTTCCCAGGCCAGCAACACGTCGCCCTGACCGTTGTTGACGAAGGTAATGGTCGAACCACGGGCGCCGGTGTCGAGGATCGGCACGTGCTTGAACAACGCCTGCACGTATTCCTTGGCCTTGGCTTCGTCACCGCCGTTGGCCTTCAGGCCGTAGGCCCAGGCGGCGAGGAAGTTCCAGCGCGCACCGCCGGAGGTCTTCGGGTTCGGGGTGATGACCGACACGTCGTTCTTGATCAGGTCGCCCCAATCCTTGATGCCCTTGGGGTTGCCCTTGCGCACCAGGAACACGATGGTGGACGTGTAAGGCGTGCTGGCATCCGGCAGGCGTGTCTGCCAGTCCGCTGGCAGGGACTTGCCCAGCTTGGCGATTTCATCGATGTCGCCAGCCAGGGCCAGGGTCACCACGTCGGCCCGCAGACCGTCGATCACCGCCCGGCCTTGCTTGCCCGAACCACCGTGGGACTGTTGGATCTTCACGCTGTCGTCCGGGTGCGCTTTCTTCCAGAAACTGACGAATTCGGCGTTGTAATCCTGGTAAAGCTCGCGCGTCGGGTCGTAGGACACGTTGAGCAGCTCGTAATCCTTGGCGACGGCGGAACCTGCAAAAACAGCACTGGCCAGCGCGGCCAGGGCATAACGACGAATGGACGACATGGTGAAAGCTCCTGGAATTCTGGTTTTTTCTTATGGCTTATAAATCGTGAGACCTGAACAAATCGAATCGCTGTGGGAGCAAAGCTTGCTCGCGATGAAGGCGCCGCAGTTCCCCAGAAATCGAGGCGCCTGTTTCGCGAGCAAGCTTTGCTCCCACAACCAGCTGTTTCAGCCCGGTTTATGGCTCGGTTGCTGCAACCGGAATTTTTCCTTGCGTTCGATCTGGACCACCTGGGCGTTGTGCACGGTGATTTCCACTGCCCCAAAGCGTAGATCGCGCAACGCGCTCTGGATCTCGCGCAAGATGGTTGCTTCGTCCTGGCCGTCAACGCTACGTAGAGATGCGCTCATGCTGCTGCTCCTTTGAATGAATGCCTGGCAGTGGGCGGCACTGCTTGCGGCGTGGGAGCAATACTAGATAAGTGCGGATATTCTTAAAAAGACTATTTAAGAATTTTTATATAACTAAAACGATATTTGGCTTTCACTGCCCTGCGGCGGGCGTGATCGCGCCATCGCGAGCAAGCTCGCTCCCCCAGGGAAAAGCGGGTTAGCGCGCCTATCACAGGCAACACAAAACAACTGTGGAGCGAGCTCGCTCGCGATAGCCGAGTGTCAGTCAACATCAATGCCATCGGTCATCAAGCGATGATCGGCGCGCAGTCCCAATCCAACTGCGCCGCCGCCACCGGTCGGCCAAACCAGTAGCCCTGCCCCAGCTCACACGCCTGTCCAAGCAAAAAGGCCGCTTGTTCGCGCTGTTCAATGCCCTCGGCATGCACTTGCATGCCCATGCTGCGGGCCAAGGCGATGATCACCCGGACGATCGCCGCGTCATCCTCATCCCATGGCAACCCCGCGACAAAGCCCTGATCAATCTTGAGCTTCTGCACCGGCAAGCGTTTGAGCCGCAGCAGCGACGAGTAGCCCGTACCGAAATCGTCGATGGCCAGGCGCACGCCCAACTCCCGCAGGCGGTGCATCTGCTCCAGCGCCACCTCCGGGTCTTCCATCACCGCGCTTTCCGTCACTTCCAGTTCCAGGCAGGCCGGATCCAGGCCCGTGTCGTGCAACACTTGGGCAACCTGCTCGTACAACTCGCGACGGGCAAACAACCGACTCGAGACGTTGACGGCGACGAACGACAACGCTACGCCCGCCTGGTGCCACCGGCACATCTGCCGACAAGCCTGGTCCATGACCCAGGCATCGACCTGGGCAATCAGGCCGGTACGCTCGGCGATGGGAATGAACTCGGCCGGCGACACCAGCCCCCGCGTGGGATGCTCCCAGCGCACCAGCGCCTCGACACCGATCAGACGGCTGCTCGCCAAGTCGTGTACCGGCTGGTAATGAACCCGCAACTCCTGCTGCTGCAGCGCGCGACGCAGTTCGAAGGCAATTTCGACCCGTTGCTGCGCATGGGCGGTGAGTTCTTCGGTATACAGGGCGTAGCCGTCGCGTCCGGCGCTCTTGGCCTTGAACAACGCCGAATCGGCATTGCGCAACAACTGCCCGGCGTTCAGGGCATCGCCGGGAAACAGGCTGATGCCGATGCTGGCGTTGATGAACAACGCGTGCTCATCGAACCGCAGCGGTTCTTTCAAGGCGTCGAGGATGCGCCGGGCCAACGCCGCGGCCTGGCCAGGCTGGGAACAGTTTTCCACCAGCACCGCAAACTCGTCGCCCCCCAGCCGGGCCAGGGTCACGCCCGGGGCAAACAGCCCGCGAAATCGCTCGGCCACGCCTTTGAGCAACTCGTCGCCGACGTTGTGGCCGAGGCTGTCATTGATGTTCTTGAAGTGATCCAGGTCCACCAGCAACAGGGCACAGCCACGCTTGTGCAACTGCGCCGACGCCAGGGCCTGCTCGGTGCGGTCGGAAAACAACAGGCGGTTGGGCAAGCCTGTCAACGGGTC
Source organism: Pseudomonas sp. NFIX10 (assembly GCF_900111955.1). Lineage (NCBI taxonomy): Bacteria > Pseudomonadati > Pseudomonadota > Gammaproteobacteria > Pseudomonadales > Pseudomonadaceae > Pseudomonas > Pseudomonas sp. NFIX10. The sequence continues at coordinate 20,691 of NZ_FOKH01000044.1, forward strand.
GTGATGGGCCAGGTGGGCCAGTTCGTGCTCGGAATCCTTGATGGCGCTGATGTCCGAAAACACCGCGACATAATGGCTGACTTGGCCGTTGTCATCGTGAATGACGCGGATCGTCTGCCATTGCGGGTAGATCTCACCACTTTTACGTCGATTCCAGATCTCGCCGCTCCACTCGCCCAGATTGACCAGGGCGGCAAACATGTCGCGGTAGAAATCCGGTCCATGGCGACCGGACTTGAACAGATTGGGCCGCTGGCCCAGCACTTCGTCCCGGGCATAACCGGTGATCGCCATGAAAGCCCGGTTCACATGCACGATCAAGCCGTTGCAGTCGGTCACCAACACTCCTTCGCGGGTGCAATCGAAGACGGCGGCGGCCTGGCGCAGGCGCTCGCGATCGGCGCCGTGCTCACCCTTGGCGAAAAACCGCGAGATCCGCGCCCGGGCCAGGAAGATCAGCCCGGCGCTGAACAGGATCCAGGCATACCCGTTGATCAGGAGCCAGCGCTGCCGGTCAGCGAATTGATCGAAGAAACTGCTCAATAAATAACCAACAAGCTGCAGCCAGACGACTGACAGTACGAGGTAAAGCAGCGCTACGCGCATGGCACTGCGTTGATAGGCAGGCATTCGGCCATCCATGTCCTTACAAAGAGGTGGATTATAGAGGAAGAAACATTCAGCCACTCTTATCTGAAAGGCCGACTGGTTTTATCCGTGGGGCTGGTGATAATGCAACGGCGGTTTCTATCTTTATCGAGGGCCCTACAGCCTATGTGGTACGAAGGTTTTCTTGGCTTGTCGGCCTGGTCACTGGTGGCAGTCACCCTGCTGATGACCCACGTCACGATCATTGCCGTCACGGTCTATCTGCACCGTTATTCGGCCCATCGCTCCCTGGAGCTCAACGCAGGTCTCAAACATTTCTTCCGTTTCTGGCTGTGGCTGACCACGGCGCAGAACACCCGCGAGTGGACCGCCATCCACCGCAAGCATCACGCCAAGTGCGAAACCGAGGATGACCCTCACAGTCCGGTCATCAAGGGCTTGTCCACCGTGCTGCGCAAAGGCGCCGAGCTGTATCGCGCCGAAGCGGAAAACCCGGAAACCCTGCGCATCTACGGCAAGAACTGCCCCGACGACTGGATCGAGCGCAACCTCTACAGCCGCTTCCCGCTGCTGGGCGTGGCGATCATGGGCATCATCGACCTGCTGCTGTTCGGCACCATCGGCATCACCATCTGGGCGATCCAGATGATGTGGATCCCCGTCTGGGCCGCTGGCGTGGTCAATGGCCTGGGCCATGCCGTGGGCTACCGCAACTTCGAATGCCGCGACGCGGCGACCAACCTGGTGCCCTGGGGCATCCTGATCGGCGGCGAAGAACTGCACAACAACCACCACACCTACCCCAACTCGGCCAAGCTGTCGGTACGCAAATGGGAGTTCGACCTGGGCTGGGCCTGGATCCGGGTGTTCAGTTTCCTGCGCCTGGCCAAGGTCCAGCGCGTTGCGCCTATCGCCCACCGGGTCGAAGGCAAGGGCCACCTGGACATGGACACGGCCATGGCGATCCTCAACAACCGCTTCCAGATCATGGCGCAGTACCGCCGGCTGGTCATCGCGCCGCTGGTCAAGCAGGAACTGGAAAAGGTCGATCACTCGGTGCGTCACCAGTTCCACCGGGCCAAACGGCTGCTGTCGCGGGAAACCAGCCTGCTGGATGATCGTCACCACGTGCGAATCCAGAACATGCTCGAACACAGCCAGGCACTGAAGGTCATCTACGAGAAACGCCTGGCCTTGCAGCAGATCTGGGTCAAGACCAGCAGCAACGGCCATGACATGCTCGCGGCCATCAAGGAATGGGTCCACGAAGCCGAGGCCAGCGGCATACAGTCCCTGCGGGACTTCGCCGACCAACTCAAGACCTACTCGCTACGGCCTGCCACAGCCTGACAAGATCACTGTGGTGAAGGGCTCCTGTGGCGAGGGGATTTATCCCCGCTGGGCTGCGAAGCAGCCCCAAAGCAGTCAACTCAAATTGATCTGACACACCGAGCCATCAGGATCCAGGGGCTGCTTCGCAGCCCAACGGGGATAAATCCCCTCGCCACAGGTTCAGTCCTCATGACGTGATTGGCTGAGTTTCCCCCCGCCCTTCGTCGCCTGAAAAGGAACTTCGCCCCGAATCCCCTATCTCAAAGAGCACTTCGCCATCCAGGCGGGATTTGGAGAAAAGTGCGTGCAAAACAACAGCAGTGCACGTTCTTTGAGATTTGTGCCGATGGTCGACAAGAACCTACAGGATTACGCTCTACCTCATTGGCCCGAGGCGGCCCAGACGCTCATGGCGCTGATGCACGCCCAGGGCGAAGTGGCGCGCCTGAGCGAACGTGAGCAACTGTTCAGCTCGCTGCTGGTCAGCGTCAATGCCGTGCTGTGGGCGTTCAACTGGGAAACCCGGCAAGTGCTGTATGTCAGCCCCGCCTACGAACGGATCTTCGGTCGCCCCGCCGGCCTGGTCCTGGCTGACTACAACGAATGGCGCGACGCAATCTACCCCGATGACCTGGAGTACGCCGAACGCAGCCTGGCCGAAGTCCTGGTCAAGGGGGCCGTCGAAGACCGTGAATACCGCATCATCGCCGGCGATGGGCAGGTTCGCTGGCTGAGCGACAAATGCTTCATCAACCGCCAGGCCGAGCCAGGGCAACCGGTGATCGTGGTCGGCATCGCCGAGGACATCACCGAAAAGAAGCTCTTGGAAAGTGAGCTGCAGCGGTTGGCAACCACCGATGTGCTGACCCAGAGCAGCAATCGGCGGTACTTTTTCGAATGCGCCCACCGTGAGTTCGAGCAGGCGCGGCTACAAGGGACGCCCATGGCGTTCCTGTTGCTGGACATCGATGACTTCAAGGTGATCAACGACACCTACGGTCATCAGGAAGGCGATACCGTGTTGCAGAAGATCGCCGAAAGCGGCCGGTCCGTGCTCCGACGCGGCGACCTGTTCGGGCGGATCGGTGGCGAAGAGTTCGCTGCGGTGTTCCCTGGCTGCCCCCCCGACATGGCCTTGCAAGTGGCCGAGCGGTTGCAACGGGAAATCCAGCGCCTGATGTTCCGATGCGGCGAACAGACCTTCGGCATTACTGTCAGCCAGGGCCTGACCGCCATTACCCCCGAAGACCCGTCCCTCGACAGCCTGTTCTCCCGCGCCGACGCGGCCATGTACGAGGCCAAGCGCAGGGGGAAGAACCGCATCATCGCGGCTTGACGCCAATCGCAGCGCAGTTGAACCCAGTCATGCCACGGATCCTGTGGGAGCGAGTTCGCTCGCGATGAGGGCGTGACATCAATGCTGGGGTGACAGTCATGCCGCCATCGCGAGCAAGCTCGCTCCCACTGGGGTCAGGTGGCGGTGTTACTTGCGGCGCAACCGCATCAGTTCCGGCAACCCGATCTTCAGCAACCGCGCCGTGCGCCCCCGGGACAGTTCTTCAAGCCCTTCATGCTCGGTCAGATGGGCCATCTGCGCCGCCATGTTCATCACCAGCGCCTCGCGGGAATAAACCCCGCCACCCAGGCTATAGGCCGCCGCGATCAACTCACGCAACTCCAGCGGCAGGCGCCAGCGAGTGCGCAGCGCCGAGCCGAAGCCGGCGCCGTATTGATCGAGGGCGTTCCCGACTTCCTCCAACTCATCCAGTTCGCCCCCCGCCTGCGTCCATTCCTCCAGGCAACGCAGCAGCGCCAGATCGCCCAGGCGATGCAACAGCCCCGCGCAGTAACAACGCTCCGGTTCCAGATCCAGCAACCGTGCCAGGATCCGGGCGTACTCGGCGGTGTGTAGCGACAATTCCCAGTAGCGCTTGGCATAGTCCGCCAGACAGGGAACGGTGAGCCGGGCGCAGCGCTTGAGGGTCAGGCCGAGGATCAGGTTCATGCTTTGCCCGGTGCCGAGCTGGTGCAGCGCCTGGGCCACAGTCTGCACCGGGCCGCCGCCCTGATGCTGGGCAGCGCTATTGGCCGCCGCAATCAGCACCCCGGTGATTTGCGGATCGGTGCGAATCTCTTCTTCCAGCAGTTTCAGATCCAGACCCGTGGGGTTGAGGCAGCGCTTGACCGCCACCTGCACATCGGTCATCAGCGGTGCGCCTTCGGACAGATCACGCCGTCGTTCCAGAAAGGCTATCAGGGTCAGCCCCGGGCCGGGGACCGGCACATCGCCGACGGTTTCTTCAGTGCCACTCAACAGCAACCCTTGCAAACGCAGGGTCAGGCTTTCCCGGTTCAACGGCTTGGTCAAATACGCCGTCGGCGCCAGTGGAACGACCTCACGCACACTGGCGCTGTCGTTACGTCGACTCATCAGGATGAACGGCAATGGTGTAGCTCGATGCTGTTGGCGAAGACCACGCAGGATCGTCAGGCCATCGACACCCGGCAGCTCCCAATCGGCGATGACCAGGTCGTACGCGTTATGCGCCAGCAAATCCAGGGCCTGTTGCCCCTCGCCGCAGGTGTCCACTCGGGCATCGCAGCGCACGCCCGACAGCACTTGCTCAAGCATCTCCCGGGACGCCGGGTCGGCCTCGGCGATCAACACACGCGGTACAGCGGGTAAAACCACAGCAGTCATGCAACATCGCTCCCTTGCCATACATGCACCTTAGACAATGAAGGCCGTTCCAGACAGCTCAAACCTGCGGGATATGCCCGCAGGCATGAAAAAACCCGCCGAAGCGGGTTTTTTTGTGGATCAGTGCACAGTCGGCGTTCGTCAGATCAGAGCTCGGAGAAGCACTCTTCGATGATCGCCAGGCCTTTGTCCAGTTGCTCGTCCGGCGAGGTCAGCGGCACCAGCACCCGCAGAACGTTGCCGTAGGTGCCGCAGGACAGCAGGATCAGGCCCTTGTCACGTGCCTTGGCCACCACCTGGGCCACTGCCGCGGCGTTCGGCTTGTGGGTGTCGCCGTTTTCGAACAGCTCCACGGCGATCATCGCGCCCAGGGCACGTACTTCACCAATGACCGGGTACTTTTTCTGGATGGCCTTGAGGCCCGTGACCAGACGCTCGCCCACAGCCTTGCAGCGGTCCAGCAGGTGTTCTTCTTCAAACACGTCCATCACCGCCAGCGCCGCCGCGCAAGCGATCGGGCTACCGGCGTAGGTGCCGCCCAGGCCACCTGGGGCGATGGCATCCATGTACTCGGCCTTGCCGCACACACCGGCCAACGGGAAGCCGCCAGCGATGGATTTGGCGAAGGTGGTCAGGTCGGCGGCAACGCCCATCTGCTCCATGGCGAAGAAGGTGCCGGTACGGCCGGCACCGGTCTGCACTTCGTCAGCGATCAGCAGGATGCCGTGCTGGTCGCACAGGGCGCGCAGGCGCTGCATGAATGCCTTGGGCGCTACATAGAAACCACCCTCGCCCTGTACCGGCTCGATGATGATGGCGGCGATGTCACGGGGCTCGGCGTCGTTCTTGAAGATGCGCTCGATGCTGGCGATGGAATCGTCGATGCTCACGCCGTGCAGTTCGTTCGGGTACAGCGCGCGGAAGATGCCGCCGGGCATCAGGCCCATGCCAGCCGAGTACGGCACGACTTTACCGGTCAGGCCCAGGGTCATCATGGTGCGACCGTGGTACGCGCCGGTGAAGGCGATCACACCGGCACGGCCAGTGGCGGCGCGGGCGATTTTCACGGCGTTTTCCACTGCTTCGGAACCGGTGGTGACCAGCAGGGTTTTCTTGGCGAAATCACCCGGGACCTTGGCGTTGATTTTTTCGCACAGTTCCACGTACGGCTCGTAGGCCAGGACCTGGAAGCAGGTGTGGGTCAACTTGTTCAACTGTGCGGTCACGGCAGCGATGATTTTCGGGTGCACGTGACCGGTGTTCAGCACGGCGATACCACCGGCGAAGTCGATGAATTCACGACCTTCAACGTCGGTGACCGTGGCGTTCTTCGCCGACTCGGCAAAGATCGGGTGAATCTGGCCGACGCCGCGTGGAACAGCGGCGGTGCGGCGGGCCATCAGGTCTGCGTTGGTCTTGCTCATTAAAATGTCCTCATTCGCCGCTCATCGGTCGGCGTAGCTCAAGGAATACATGGCGGGGAGACAACGGCGACAGCATGCGATGATCGACTGCCGCAGCGTTCCGGCCACAGGAAACAGAACGGGTGAAACGCGCAAAGGGACAGCGCTCTCGTGCCCTTTGCGCTTGAAGCGGATCAGATACCCAGGCAGAGGTATTTGATTTCCAGATAATCCTCGATGCCGTACTTGGAGCCTTCACGGCCCAGGCCCGAGGCCTTGATGCCGCCGAACGGCGCGACTTCGTTGGAAATCAACCCGGTGTTGACGCCGACCATGCCGTATTCCAGGGCTTCAGCCACACGGAACACACGGCCCAGGTCGCGGGCATAGAAGTACGAAGCCAGGCCGAATTCGGTGTCGTTGGACATCGCGATCACTTCGGCTTCGTCTTTGAAGCGGAACAGCGGTGCCAGCGGGCCGAAGGTTTCTTCCTTGGCCACAGCGGCGTTCTTCGGTACGTTGGTCAGGATGGTCGGCTCGAAGAAGTTGCCTTCCATCGCCTTGCCGCCCGACAGCACGGTCGCGCCTTTGCTGATGGCATCGGCAATGTGCTCTTGCACCTTGGCGACCGCTTTCTCGTCGATCAAGGGACCGGTGGTGATGCCATCATCCAGACCGTTGCCGATCTTGAGCTTGGCCACCGCCACTTTCAGTTTCTCGGCGAACGCGTCGTACACCGAATCCTGGATGTACAGACGGTTGGCGCAGACGCAGGTCTGGCCGTTGTTGCGGTATTTGGAAATGATCGCGCCTTCGACGGCCTTATCCAGGTCCGCGTCGTCGAACACGATGAACGGCGCGTTGCCGCCCAGCTCCAGGGAAACTTTCTTGATGTCCTTGGCACATTCGGCCATCAGCTGGCGACCGATCTCGGTCGAGCCGGTGAAGGACAGCTTGCGCACGATCGGGTTGCTGGTCAGCTCGCCACCGATGTCGCCGGCGCTGCCGGTCACCACGCTCAGCACGCCTTGCGGAATGCCGGCACGGTGTGCCAGTTCCACCAGGGCCAAGGCCGAGAACGGGGTTTGCGAAGCCGGCTTGATGACCATGGTGCAGCCGGCGGCCAGGGCCGGACCGGCCTTGCGGGTGATCATCGCGGCGGGGAAGTTCCACGGGGTAATGGCCGCAGTCACGCCGATCGGCTGCTTGATCACGATCAGACGCTTGTCGGGCTGGTGGCCGGGAATCACGTCACCGTAGATGCGCTTGGCTTCCTCGGCGAACCATTCGATGAACGAGGCGGCGTAGACGATCTCGCCCTTGGCCTCGGCCAGCGGTTTGCCTTGTTCCAGGGTCATCAGGCGACCGAGGTCGTCCTGGTTTTCGATGAGCAATTCGTACCAGCGGCGCAGTTTGTTGGCGCGCTCCTTGGCGGTCAGTGCACGCCAGGCCGGCAGTGCCTTGTCGGCGGCTTCAATCGCCCGGCGGGTTTCGGCGGCGCCCATCTTCGGCACCGTGCCCAACACTTCGCCCGTCGCCGGGTTGGTGACCTTGATCGTCTGACCATTGTCCGCATCGACCCAAGCGCCATCGATAAAGGCTTGCTGGCGGAACAACTGGGTGTCTTTAAGCTGCATGTCGGCTTTCCTTAACAGCACCGCGCGCACGCGGAGCGAATTAGATTTGTAGAAAGGCGCCTGGAGGGCTGCCGTCAGGGAAATCATTCACCGGGCTGAAGCACAGAAATAACGCACATAAGCACAGACGTGCGGTTCAGCACCCAGACAAGAGCGTTTGAAATCTCAAACGAATCCTAGGGCCGATGGGGGTGAAGGACAATAGCCTGTTCGAAAAAAAGAACGAAAAAACCGAATTTGCCCGTTTTTTCTGATCAGCGTAGCCAACACCCGGCGAGCTGCCCAAAAACACAGGCGATTCAGCAGCATGGACGCCCGCCATGCATATGAGTATCATGGCGCCCGCGTCGCACCAGTAGCTCAGCTGGATAGAGTACTGCCCTCCGAAGGCAGGGGTCGTGGGTTCGAATCCCGCCTGGTGCACCATACATGCAAAATCAAAAGCCCCAGTCCTCACGGATTGGGGCTTTTTTATGGACGCGAAATTTTCCGTATCGAACGTCGTTGATATCGATCACGACCCACGACGAGTCTTGTTACAAAACGCTCCTCATCTGAGTGTGGTGAGAATGGCAAAGTCATCTCCCAGAGCTCCCAAGATGCCCTTCTCTGAAACTTGGCCCTACAAAAATACTTGCTCACAAGGAGCCGCCACGTGAAGGGGTATGTGGAAAGCAAAAGACAGACAAAGGGCGGATTAGGCGATGTTTAAATGAAGCAGGGGTATCCCAAAACCTGGCAGAGCTACCAAGCGCAGCTTGAATTGTTGATAGCTCGGGGAATGGTCGTTACTGATCAACCTAAAGCACTGGAATATTTGGAGCGCATTGGTTATTACCGCCTCAGCGGCTACTGGTTCGCCTTTCGCGAGCGCACTGAGCTTTGCTGTCCTCTCATCCAGCAGGGAATTCACAAGCCATCCAAAACGAAACCTACGCGACTGCTTCTCGACAATTTCAAGCCCGGCACAACATTTCAAAATGCCGTTGACCTGTATGTTTTCGACAAGAAACTCCGCCTCTTGACCCTGGATGCTCTGGAACGCATCGAAATCGCCCTGCGGGTAGACATCTCTCATGGCTTGGGGAGGCACGAGAAATTCGCCTATCTAAAGCCTGAGCTGTTCCACGAAAGTTTCTCTACGCAGTTGGACGGTCAGACTGGACTAACCAAACATCATGCGTGGATAGGTAAACACGCCGCGTTAATCAATCGCTCGAAGGAAGATTTTATTCGGCACAATAAAGAAAAATACGGCCTTCCCCTCGCCGTCTGGGTGGCGTGCGAAGTTTGGGACTTCGGCGCGTTATCGACCCTTTATGCGGGCATGACCGAAATCGATCAAGATGCCATATCTCGAGAGTACGGCATCAGCAATGGCCGGATCTTCGCCACTTGGCTCCGCAGCCTGAATTACCTGCGAAACGTATGCGCCCATCATAGTCGCCTGTGGAACCGGAACATAGCCGATCAACCGAAGCTGCCCCCTGTAGAGCAGGCGCCTTCATTAAGCGCGTTCCATGACGACACGCACGGACGTGCACGCCCGTTCCTGCTTTTGTGCATCACCCAGCATCTGATGAAAACCATCAATCCCTCATCAAGTTGGGGGCAGCGGTTGAAGGCTCTGCTGGAGGATGATTTTCCAGATTTGTCCCGCCTCGGTCTTAATCTGGAGGGAATGGGCGTCGATAATGATTGGCAGAAGCGTGACTGGTGAGGAAAAAATTCAAACAATAAAAAACCCCTGAGCAGTATCAGCGCCGAAGCGCATCAACCGACAGGGGCCGTGTTGCGAGCAATTATAGAGATCAGAAGTCTCCCGTCAACCACCCGCCAGCCATGACGGCCTCACCAGCAATCGCCGTCCTAAGACTGGATATTTCAGGTCGCCGTTTCGCGCTGTCAGGAAGCAGGCGTAGCGGGTCAGGACAGTACCGTCGACAGCCTACCGCTGCGAGCCAGAACCGAGGCTGACCATTTTCGTGACATCACGAAAATGGTCGCCAATCAGATGCCCCATATGCCCCTCATTTCCTTAGGCCCTGAATCACTCCATGAGGATCGTCCATCTCGCTCCAGGCAGTACCATCGAGTTCTTTGAGCTGAGTAACCGCACAGCGCAAAGAGACTCTCTCAAGCCTCTCGTAGGATTGAATGAACATTCTTCGCAGGCGCCAGCCACCCTGTGGCCGACTTTCCCACTCCCCTGCACCATGGACACGAGTGGAGATGAACAACAGATTGCCCAAGTGTTCTGCCAATGCCGCATCGGCTTCACAAAGAAAATTTTCTCCACCGGTGCCCTCAAGCAGAACAGGAACCGTCTCGCCCTCCCCGCCAACAGAATACAGACGTCCCTGGACGCTACCTTGCTTGATGATAACCATGAGAGAGGGCCTTTACGTTTAGGGGTTAAGTAGCGTCGCACCTTGCGTGCAAGGTCCATTCACTCAATTCGACGCCATCAATGCGACATGCAGCAGGCACGTCTTGCATGCAGTCCCACGCACGAGCGCCTACTAACTACGGTTACAGTCTGCCAGCACCATCGACATTACGACTCACCACTTCCAGCAAATCCGAACCTTCTCGCAGCAGCAAATACGCCGCGTTGGTAAATCGATACAAATCCCCATCGTCGATGCCCTTGATCGTGACAGAAGTGATGCTTTCCAAAAGGTCGGTTCCGGCCTTGATGCGGCTAAGCGCACTGTCAATCAGCATCGCGGTGGGCATCTGGCTGTCGATCAATAGGACGGGACAATCGGGATTGTTGGTTTGCAATGGGATGTAATGCGACATGTGCTGACTCCTTGTCAGACGAACCGATGAATTGATAGAGCCGGCAACGGCACCGAAACTGCGCGCTGCTCCATCCGTCGATTCAGTAGATCATTGAGAAGCAGATATCCGAAAAGCAGATATAGCATTTAGCGCACACCCCATGGATACCACCATGGCCGAAGCGATCCACAGACCTCTCCATCTGCTCACTTCAGGTTTGGATGAGACATTGTCGCTCGGCCTGTAAGAGCTGCCGAGCGGAGCGAGGCTGCGATCTTTGCGCAGGCGGTTGAGTCTCAAGCGAAAGATCAAAAGATCGCAGCCTTCGGCAGCTCCTACAGCGTAGCGGGAGCAAGCTCCCTCGCCACAGACGTTGTGCCAGCCTTTTGGTGCTCGCCGACTTCAACGCTTGCGCAACGCCTCCAACCGCGCCGGCAGGTCTTCCTCGGGAAAGCGTTTTTGCAACGCCAGCAGTTTCTCATCAGCGGCCTTGCTCTCACCCGCCTCGCGCAAGCGCAGGATCTCCATCAGGCCTTGCTCCAGCGATGGCAATGCTGCCGGCGCGGGTTTGCTCATTTTCGCCGCAGGCTTTTCCGCCAAGGATTGCACCGGGCTTGCCGGGGCCCGGGCCAGTTCGCCCTGGGGCGCCATGGGGGTGATCGGGGCGGGGGCGGGCATGGCCGGTGGTGGTGCGGCGGCAACGGCAGGCGCTTGCCGATCGGCGGAAAACTCCATCGAGGCGGGTGAAGCCAGTTCCTCGTGGGGCACGGGTGAGCGTAATACCAGGCCAATCATCAGCGCCACGCCAGCGACCGTGGCGAATGCCATCTGCCAGCGCGGCCGTTGGCAGGCTTGCAGCCAGCGTTGCCACAGGCTTGGCGTGGGCGTCGGTGCTTCGCGACGGGCGGTGGCCAGGATGAAGGTGTCCAGGGAGGCCGGCGGCTCGCCGCTAGCGTGTTGGCGGAAATGCTCGATCAGCACTTCGTCGTTGGGATCCGGGGTGTGCTTGGGGTCGATCATGCGGGTACCTCCTCGGCCAGCAGTCGCTGCAATTTCTGCTGGGCGTAACGCAAGCGGCTTTTGACCGTTTCCAGCGGGGCGCCGGTCAGGGCGGCAATCTGTGGCAGCTCCAGGTCGCCATGCAGGCGCAGCAGGAAAACCTCTCGCTGATCCTCGGGCAAGGCCTGCAACGCGGCGTCGAGACGCGCCTGGTCGCGGCTCAGGCTCAGCTGTTGCTCGGGGCTGCCGGTGTCGTCGGGCTGGACGTGCAGTTGCTCGTCATAACTGTCGTGCAACGGGTTGTGGACACCGTGTTTGCGCCACTGGTCGATCAAGCGGTTGCGGGCAATCTGGAACAACCAGGTACGAAAACTCGCCCGGCCTTGTGGCTGTGTGGCGCTGCGAATCAGGCTGAGCCAGGTGTCCTGGAAAACCTCCTCGGCCAGCTCGGCTTTGTTGCTCAAGGACAGCAGGAAACGGTAAAGCCCTTGCCGATGACGGGCGTACAGGACTTCGAAAGAAGCCCCGTCGCCATTGCGGTAGCGGGCCAGCAGCGATTCGTCGCTGGGAGAATCAAGCGCAGCGGGCATGTGGGGGGCGAACTCCTTTCCGGTCATTGCAACACAATCCTGGCAGACAACAAGGGAGCCCTGTGGGAGCGAGCTTGCTCGCGATGGCGTCGGATCAGTCAATGATGAACATGATCGGGCTACTGCTATCGCGAGCAAGCTCGCTCCCACATTTGATCCTCGTTGCAGTCAGGCTCAGCGCTTGGCCGCAGGCTCAAGGCTCTGGGCCAGTTCCACCAACTGCACAAACTCCGAGCGCAGCCCAAACGGATCATCACCGCGGGCCGAGCGCGCCAATTGCGCAGTGTCCTTCAAGGTCATCGTCCCAGTGTAGCGTCCATCACCCTTGAGCTGTTGGGCGAAGGCGGCAACAGCGGCAGAGAAGCGCAGGTCATCGCTGGGCTTGCGGTCGTTCTGCACGCTGGCAATGGGATGTTCGATCAATCGACTGCTTCCGCCCTCGGCCGGCTTGTAGCGTACGCGCAACATCGCCAATTCGCCTGAGGTGCTCTGCGACTTGGGCGTGCTTGCATAGCGCAGCGGTTCCAACCAGCCCGGCTCGCCCTTCGGAACGATTTCATACAACGCCGTCACCGTATGCCCGGCGCCGATCTCGCCTGCGTCGACCTTGTCGTTGTTGAAATCCTCACGCTTCAACGCGCGGTTCTCATAGCCCAGCAGTCGATACTCACTAACCTGGGCGGGGTTGAACTCCACCTGCAACTTCACGTCCCGGGCGACCACCGCCAGGGTGGAGCTGAGCTGGTCCACCAGGACCTTGCGCGCTTCGAGCAGGTTGTCGATGTAGGCGTAGTTACCGTCACCGGCGTCGGCCAATTGTTCCATCAGGTGTTCGTTGTAGTTATCCACACCGAAGCCCAGGGTCGTCAGGGAGACGCCGCTTTTACGCTGGTCCACCGCCATCTGCTTGAGGCTGTCGAAATCACTGACGCCGACGTTGAAATCACCATCGGTGGCCAGCAGGATGCGGTTGATGCCTTTGTCGATGAAGCTCTCGCGCGCCATCTGATAGGCCAATTCGATACCCGAGGCCCCAGCGGTGGAACCACCGGCGTCGAGTTGATCGATGGCGTTGCGGATTGCCACCTTGTCGCGACCCGAGGTGGGCTTGAGCACCACCCGGGATTCACCGGCATAGACCACCAGGGACACCCGATCCTGATCGCGCAATTGGTCCACCAGCAGTTTCAACGTGCTCTTGACCAGCGGCAGGCCTTCGCGACGGTCCATGGACCCGGAAACGTCCACCAGGAAGACCAGGTTGGCTGGCGCCAGGTCCGCCACAGCGCGGTCGCTGGCCTTGATGCCGATGCGCAGCAGGCGGGTGTGGGGATTCCACGGTGAGGGGGCGACTTCGGTCGTCACACCGAAGGGTGAACCGTCGGTGGGCAGGGCGTAGTCATACGGGAAATAATTGACCATTTCCTCCAGCCGCACCGCACCTTCGGGCGGCAGGCTGCCTTGGTTGAGGAACCGTCGCACATTGGCATAGCTGCCGGTATCGACATCCACGCTGAAGGTCGACACGGGTGTTTCGGCCACGCTATGGATAGGGTTGTCCGGCAGTTTTTCGTACTGCTCCCGTGGCTCGGTGCGGTAATCGCCGGCGAGGGTGTCGTTCGCCACCGTGGGGGCGGGCATCGATGCCGGAACGGCCATGCGCCTGACCATGGGCTCGCGAGCATAGGCGACCTCGCCTTGCGGTGCAACGCTGGGCGCCACAGGCACGGGTTCGGCCGGCTTGGCGACCTCCCGGGACGAAGACAACCCACAACCGGCCAACGCCACCAGCAAAGTCACGGCGAAGCCCTGGGCAGCAGGACGCATGAAGGGAAATGGACGGGACATGGGCTGAACCTCGTGAATGAATGATCCGTTCACAAGCTCAGACGTAGGGTATTCGCGGTTCGGGTTAACTGTCGGAAAATTTTCCGGGTACCGAAGCCGCAGGGCCTGGTCACCCAAAGATGACCAGGCGATTCACTACGGGTGAATCAGTCCGATCCGTACTTGGGAGAACGTGGCCCGTACAGGATTCCAGTGCGTTGGCCGGCCGACAGCAAGCGCGTACTGGTGATCCCGGCAATCGGGTAACCGGCGTCGGTTGAACTGTTAATGATTTGCTTGACCGCCGCAGTGATCAGCATGCCGACCAGCCCACCGCCACCGTTATTCCCACCTTCCTCGCTGGAGGCGCGAGCAGAACCGGTCCACAGAGTGGTACCGGTGCGCAGGTCTACCAGCTTGGCTGAAGCCGTGACCGCCGTTTCGCTGGAGATCACCATGTAGCGGGTGCCGTACTCAGTGATGGTGATGTACAGCGCCGCGTCCGCGCCGAAAATATCGTGCAGCTTGCCTGGGGCGACGCCTTGGATGTCGTTCGGTGTCGTCAGACCGTTCTGGCGGAAGGTTTCATCCACCAGGGCAATCGGCAATACGTAGTAACCCGCTTCGGCCAACGGATAGGTCACCTGAGACACCAGGGCGTAGGACGCCTGCACCTCAGGGGATTCGTTGATCGGCGGCAGTACCAGGATCGACTTGGGCCGCGCCTGTTTGAACGCCGAATAGTCAATGGTCTTGGGCGCCACACAACCGCCCAGCAACGCCAGCGCCAGCAGAGCCCCGGTCATTTTCAAAAAACTCATTTGACGTCTCCGGTCTTGGCATTTTTGAGCAGGAAGTCCATGTAGGCCGCAGACTCAGGGAACAACACCTTCTCGGTGCGAAACTGCTGCACCATCTGATCATCCTTACCCATGCTCAGGTACAGCATGCCCAAGTGAGCGTGGTAACCCGGCGGCGCCTTACGACCACTGGCGTTGATTTTTTGCAGATCCCGCTCCAGCGCCTCGACCTGCGCTTCCTTGGGCTCGCCCTTGAAGTATTCGTAAACCTGCGGCTGGTAGCTCTCCCATTGATATAGGGACTGGGGCGCCGTCTGGCACCCGGCTACCGTCGCAACGGCCGTCAGCATCAGCGCCAACTTCACTGCCTTGTTCATCCGTGTACTGCTCCTCATGGTCCCGTCGTTCAGTTGCGTGGGTTCCAGGCGCCGGCATTGATGCCATCCACCAGGCGGTTGATCGCTTCACGCATGGCCAAGTCCAGAACCTTGCCATTGAGCGTGGAGTCGTAGCTGGCGGTGCCACCGAAACCGATCACTTCACGGTTGGACAGGGCATATTCGCCGGCGCCCTGGGTGGAATACACCACTTCAGAAGTGTTGATGTTGACCACATTCAGATTGACCTTGGCGTAGGCCACTTGGGTCTTGCCACGGCCGAGAATCCCGAACAACTGACGGTCGCCGGTCTCTTTGCGGCCGAATTCGGTCACGTCACCGGTCACTACGTAGTCAGCGCCCTTGAGTTTCTGCACGCTACCTTTGATCGCCGCTTCCTGGGCAATTTCGCCCATGTTGTCGCGGTCCAGCACGCTGAATCGGTTGGTCTGCTGCAGGTGAGTAATCAGAATGGTCTTGGCTTGGCCGCCAAGGCGATCGACGCCGTCGGAAAAAATCCCGCGCATGTAACTGGAACGGTTATCAAACTTTCCCACGGCGATCGGCACGCGCTGGCCTGCATAGGCGACGCTGGCGCTGGCGACTTTTTCCACCGGCAGCGCCCGGGAGCTTTCCGAGGCGCAACCGCCCAAGGTCAGCAGCACTGCGGCGGTAAGGCTCGACAGCAGGATTTTGGACAGTGTTTTCACGAGTTGCTCCTAAGAATGAAGAGTCGCAAGGTGCAGCAGATAACTAGCGAGACGGAATGGCCTGGAGGTCATCGACGATAAAGCGGCTCAACAGACCGGTGTAGTAACCCTCGACATCGGAATTACCCTTGTTCGTCAGCGCACCCATCATGCTTTTCATGTTCTGCAATTGCCCTATCGCGCCGCCAGGCATCAATCCTTGACGGGCCTGGGCAAAGTGCAACACCTCGGCACCGGCTTTCTTCACCTGGACCCGATAGCTGAAATCGACACTGGCGAGAAGCGTATTGTCGGCCACGAGATGGCTCATGAAGCCACCCTGGGTATCTTGGATACGGCGCGCGTAGACGGTCTCCACATCCAGCAGATAGTCGGCTGTTTCCTTGCTGCTGGCGTAGCGTCCGGCATCGAGCAGACGACCGACCAGGTCGCTGTTCAACTGCTCCCGAACCGTGTCGTCAGGCAGGAAACGTTCGTTCTTGCCTACGACTTCAACATTGAACGTGTCAATCCAATAGGTGGCGGTCTTGGGGATCGTTACGGGGGCAGGGGAAATGTAGTAGTCCGGCTTGGAGGCACAGCCCGCCATAAGGCAGGCGGCCAGCAATAGTGCAAAAACACGCATGTCTTGATTTCATCCCTGAAGGGTAGTGGCAAAATACTGGCGCCATTTTACGGAGTTTGAAGGGGTTCTCAAGTTGTTTCGCCGACTACGCCGCTGGTGAGCAAGAACTCTTACGACTCACAAGCCAACGACGGCTGCGCAGTCTTCATATGCCGCCCTGGAAAGTACGCCGCCGCACCAACCCCCACCGCCCCCATCACCGCGCAATACCCCACGCACACCCACGGGCTCCATGGCACCAGGGCGATCAGCATCAACGGTGTCATGCTGGCCCAGAGCGCATAGGCGATGTTGTAGGTGAGCGAGATGCCGGACACGCGGATCTTCGGCGGGAACAGGCTGACCATCACCGACGGCACCGCGCCGACCACGCCGCAACCCAGGCCGGCCACGGCGTAGGCCACGCCCAGCCAGGCGCTGCCGCTGATCAGGCTGGCGTAGAGCACGGCGATGCCCAGGGGCAGCAGCAGGCTGTAGAGCATGACGGTGCGCCAGGCGCCGATGCGGTCGACGATGAGGCCGGCCAGGACGCAGCCGATATTCAGGAAGATGATGCCCAGGCTGCTCAGGGCGAAGGTGTGGCTGGGGGTCATGCCGAAGCTTTTCTGCATCACGGTCGGGGTGATGACCACGAACACCACCACGGCAGAGGTCAGCACGCAGGTCAGAATGGCGGCGGGCAGCAAGGCCTGGCGGTGGTCGCGCAGGACCGTGCGCAACGGCAGTTCCGCAGCGCCTTTGCGATCGGCTTGCAGGGCCATGAAGATCGGCGTTTCGCTCAGCCAGCGGCGCAGCCAGACGCCGATCACACCGAAGACACCCCCCAGCAGGAACGGCAGGCGCCAGGCGTAATCGAGTATCTCCGCCGGCGTGTAGATCCGCGCCAGCGCCGTGGCGGTCAGGGCGCCCAGCAGGTAACCGAAGGTCAGGCCGGCCTGGAGGAAACCCAGGGCATAGCCGCGATGATGCAGCGGCGCGTGTTCGGCCACGAATACCCAGGCGCTTGGCACCTCGCCGCCCACGGCCGCGCCCTGCAGGATACGCAACGCCAGCAGCAATAACGGTGCGAAATAGCCGATTTGCGCGTAGGTGGGCATCACCCCGATGAGCAGGCATGGCAAGGCCATCATCAGGATGCTCAGGCTGAACACGCGCTTGCGCCCCAGGCGATCGGCAAAGTGAGCCATGAGAATGCCGCCCAAGGGGCGAGCCAGGTAGCCAGTGGCGAAAATCCCGAAGCTTTGCAGCAGGCGCAGCCAATCGGGCATTTCCGGCGGGAAGAACAACTGGCTGAGGGTCAGGGCGAAGAACACGAAGATGATGAAATCGTAGATCTCCAGCGCGCCTCCCAAGGCGGCCAGGCCCAGGGTCTTGTAATCGGATCGGCTGAATCGGTCACCGGGTAGAACGGGGGTGGCAGTCATAGGCGGATTTGAATGATAAGTTGAAAGAGGGCGACGGCTCAGTCGTCGCGATCAGTGTCCACCGGTTGAACCGATGGTTGGCCTGGCTCGGCGTCTTCGGCCTCGTCGGCAGGCAGGAAATCCTTGCGGCTCTGGGCGATGGCCCGGCGTATTTCGTCGCCCTTGGTGGGGCAGTTCAGGAGGCGGGCGATGCCGTCGGGTTTCTGCGTCATCGCCATCCTCCGGCATGAGTAAACAGGGGCTCGATAGTGCTCGCTTTTGGCGCGTGACGCCAATTTTGTGTCTGGACGGCGCCATTGTGGCAGGGGGCTGCTTCGCAGCCCAGCGGGAGCAAGCTCCCTCGCCACAGGGGGTTTGCGTTGTTCGGGTCAGCGGTGGTAGCGGCGCACGACGCTGCTGTTGCGCAGGACGTGACCTTTGATTTTTTCCATCAGTTGAGCCCGGGTGAGGCCAGCGGGGAAGGCTTCCGGTGGCAGGTCCAGGGCGAAGAGCTGGATGAGATAGTGGTGAGCGCTGTCGCCGATGGGCGGGCAAGGGCCGATGTAGCCGTGGGTGTTCTTGCTGTTGATGCCGCTCATGCCTTCCAACGAGGACTTGGTACCGGCGCCCGCTGGAATCTGCCGGGTGGTGGCCTTGATGCCGTAGTGGACCCAGTGATCGACACCCTGCCCCCTCTGGCCGTCCGGGTCCAACATGACGATGGCATAGCTGAGGGTGCCCGGTGGGCCGGCGTTCCAGCTCAAGGCCGGGGAAATGTTCTTGCCACCACAGGCGTTGGCGTCACTGGCCGCCGCTGCGGTGAAGAGGCGGTCGTCCGACACGCCGGGAATACTGAGGGTAAAACGCTCCTCGGCCTGGGCTGCCCCTTGTGCGCACAGCACCAGGGCGAAGGCCGCCAGCCAAGGGGTGAGAATGTTCAATCGAGTCATACCGGGGGCACCTTGTGCGTGTCTGGCCATGGACGGCTTGCGAACTATAGCCGCAGCGTCGCCAAGGGTGCAGTGACAATTATGCTGAACCTCGTTCCGGCCCTCGACTCCAAAGGGAAACGCCTGACGGAGAACGCCCATGTCTCTGCATCAAATCGCCCGTTTCGCCGATGTTCGCGAAGACCGCGGCCTCGAAGTCAAAATCAACGACACGTCCATCCTGTTGCTGCGCTCAGGCGATCAGGTGCGCGCCTTCCAAGGCAAGTGCCCCCATGCAGGCGCCCCCCTGGCCAAGGGCGCGGTGTGTCATGGACGGCTGATTTGCCCGTGGCACAAGGCGGCCTTCCGGGCTGAAGACGGCGCCCTGTGCGAGCCGCCGGCCCTCGACAGCCTGGCGCGCTATCACGTCGAAGTGCGCGGCGATGACGTCTGGGTCGATGACCAACCGCTGCCGGCCGATAAAATCCCGCCGGCCGATGACGCACGCACCTTTGTCATCATCGGCGCCGGCGCGGCCGGCACGGCTTGCGCGGCGGCGTTGCGGGAGAAGGGGTTTGGCGGTCGGATCCTGTTGATCGACCGCGAAGCCGAAGCCGGCTACGACCGTACGGTGCTGAGCAAGTATGTATTGGCCGGCGACATGCCGGTCAACGAGACGGCGCCGCTGCGCGATGAAACTTATTTCACCCAGCAACGTATCGAAAGGCTCCACGGCGAGGTCACCCATTTGGACCCCAGTGCCCGGCAAATCCAGCTCGCCGATGGCCGGCGCCTGGACTACGACGCCGCACTCATTGCCACAGGCGGGGAGCCGAAGAAGCCAGCGCTGCCCGGCATCGATTTGTCGCAAGTCTTCGTGCTGCGTTCGATCGCCCATGCCCGACAGATTCTCGACACGGTCCGGCCAGGGCAACGGGCGGTGATCATTGGCGACAGTTTCATCGCCATGGAGGTGGCCTCGTCCCTGCGCAAACGCGAGCTGAGCGTCACCGTCTTGGCCCGGCACCCGGTGCCATTCGCCGCGCAATTGGGCGAGAGCGTCGGTCAGGCCATCCTGGCCCGGCACCGGGCCAACGGCGTGGTGTACCACACCGACGGCGAAGCGGCACGGATCGAGGGAACGCACAAGGTCGAAGCCGTGGTGCTGGATAACGGCCAGCGTTTGGCTGCGGACCTGGTGATCGTCGGCATCGGCGTGCACCCGGCCACCGAGCCGTTTGCCCAGTTGCCACGGGAACAGGACCAGTCGCTGTCCGTTGACGCGGGCATGCGTGTGGCTGATGGCCTATGGGCCGTGGGGGATATCGCGACGTTCCCCCTGAACGACAAGCCTGTGCGCATCGAGCATTGGCGCCTGGCCCAGCAACAGGCACGCATCGCCGCCGCGAACATGCTCGGTGGCGACGAGCACTATCTGGACGTGCCGTTTTTCTGGACTTATCACTTTGGCAAACGCTACGACTACCTCGGGCACGCTGAACATTGGGACGAGGTGGAATTCAAGGGCACGCCCGAGTACCCGCCCTTTATCGCCCTGTTGGGCAAGGACGGCCTCGTTGCCGCCGCCGTGGCCTGCGATGAAGGCCGGGCCATGGCAGCGCTGGCCCAGCGCATGAAGCAACCGTTGCCGGTGGACGAAGCGTGGCGGCTGGTTCGGGATTTCTCGTCGTAAATCTGTCCCACCCCCCAAATCCCCTGTGGGAGCGAGCTTGCTCGCGATAGCGGTGGATCAGTCACCTCAATAATGTGACTGACGCGACGCCATCGCGAGCAAGCTCGCTCCCACAGTGTTGTCTTGTGTTGACCGAAATATCCGCCGCCCCCCAATCCCCCTGCTTGCATCAATGCACAGACTGATCGGCCGGCAAGTGGATTACCCGTGGTCGCTCCAATGGCGCCAGGGGCGGTGGCTGCAAGTCCGGGCTGAGCAAATGGAAATGCGGCACGACGTGGCTGATGTCGCCGTCCTGGTTGTTGTGGATGATCTTCGAGCCGGGCTGGCGCAGCGTGTCCAGGCGCTCGCCGGTCAACTTGAAACTGGCGCTCAAGCCCTGGTCATCCACCACCGGCGCCGGCAGCCGGCGCTGGGCGAAGCTGCGACTTTTGCGCTGTTGATAACGCGCCCAGGCAATCAGCACCACCGCGTTGACCAACGCGATCCAGCCATAGACCTGCAAAGTCCCCAGGGTGTCGAACAGCGACCCTCCCAGGCGCGGGCCGGCCTGGCCGTCGAGCAGCGGCCACAGCCCATTGACCAGCAAATACAACAGCCCCACCCACGCCAGCACGGTGAAAAGCGCATCGATGACCACCAGAAAAGGTCGTTGCCGGGTCCTGATAATTTTCATCGGATCACTTCCTCTTCCTGATCATCGAACGGTTTGATACCGCGATCCGGGCTGATCCAGCGCGCACGCTTCTGATGCTGCCCGAACAACACTTTGGGAAAGCTCACCAGGGTGGTGAAAAGGCTGATCAGCCAGAACACCAACGGGTACCAGACCACCCAGAACATGATGTGCCACAGGCCTTTTTCATAGCGCCGATCGATCAGGATGCTCACCGCGAACTGCAGCAGGCACACCACGGCCAGCAACAGGCCGGTGAAGGCTGGCGGCATCAGGTGATCCACGGCGATGGCCGCTGGCATTTCGACGAACTTGCCGGCGCCCCAGAAGATCACCGACAGCAGGAAGGTAAAGGCCCAGCCGGTGGACAGGCAGTATTCGAACAGCAGCGGCCACAGGTAGCGATGGCGGTATTGCCAGATGCCACGAATGTTCTTGAACAGCACCTCGGCGCCCCCTTGGGCCCAGCGCAGGCGTTGCCGCCACAGGCCACGCAAGGTTTCGGGCATGAGGATCCAGCACAGCGCGCGCGGCTCGTAGAAAATGCTCCAGTGATCCAGTTGCAGCTTCCAACTGATGTCGATGTCTTCGGTGATCATGTCCGGGCTCCAGTAGCCGACCCGGTGCAGGGCGGTGCGACGGAACGCGACGATCACGCCGGACACGGTGAAGATCCGCCCGAAGACTCGCTGGGTACGCTTGATCAGGCCGATGATCGAGGAAAACTCGCCGACCTGGACCCGGCCGATCAAGGTCGAGCGGGTGCGGATGCGCGGGTTGCCGGTCACCGCGCCGAGGCGGGCGTTGTCCAGCATCGGCGCCACCAGGTAAGCACAGGTGTTCGGCGCCAGCAGCGCGTCACCGTCGATGCACACCAGGTATTCGCTGCGCGCCGCGATGGCGCCCATGCGCAGGGCCACGGCCTTGCCCTGGTTTTCCGCCAGGTGCAGCACGCGCAGGCGCGGGTCCTCGGCTGCCAGTTGATCGAGCATCTGGGCGGTGTTGTCCTTGGAGCCGTCGTTGATGGCGATGACTTCGATGTTCGGATAATGCTGGCCCAGCGCCGCGTGAATAGTGTCGGCGACGTTGTCGCCTTCGTTGAAGCACGGGATCAGGATGCTGATCAGCGGCTCACCCGCCAGGGGCGGTGGCAAGGTGTCGTCCTTCCATGGCCAGTGGCGTTCCCAGTGCAGCCAGAAATACAGGCCGCCGGCGATCCACAGCCCGGACATGAACAGCGGGTAAAAGAACACGAAGTCCATCAGGAATTGCCCGGTGACCAGGAAGATCAGGCCCAGGGGCACCCCAAGGACGATCGCCAGCACCAGCAGGGCGAGCAGTCTGTCGAGCATGTCAAGGATTCCACTTGTTGGAGAGCGCCGGCCGCACGGTTTTCACGGCGGGCTGGTCTTCGATGAAGTTGTCCGGGTAGTAGCCGAAGCTGGTCACGCCCTGGCGCTTGAGGCGCCCCATCCAGTCGGCCAGCAGTTCGCCGTCGATGTCGGTCACCGGTTGGCTGTCCCAATCTCGCGCCTGCAATTCGAACACCGTCCGCTTGAGTGCACCGGGCCGGCTTTTGACGGTCTGGACCAATCGTTCCAGCCATGGGCCGGACTGTGCACGGGTCTGCTTTTCCATCAGCGGCATGGCCATCGGTGCCGTCCAGTCGTAGGCGCCGAGGAAGTCGTCGAGGTTCTGGGCGAACCAGGCTTCGCTTTGCGGGTTGAGCATCGGTTCGGCAAAGATATTGCGCGCCGTCAGCACCTGCGGGCCACGAATCGCCCGGACCTTGGCGGTCAGCTCATGGGTGAAGTCGATCAGGTAGCGGCTCTTGAAGCGGGTCCAGCGTTGCATCGCCGCAGGATCGTCCCGCAGGGCGGCAATGGACGTCGGCAAACCGTTGGCGGCATAGACTTTCAGGGCCGCGGGGCTGGCGTCCTCGAAATCGGAGAACACCGCGTCGTCATGGTACAGAACGCCATCCACCGAACTCATCCGCGCCAGGTCTTCATAAATTTCACCGATGACCTTGCGCACATTCGGGTCGAACGGCGACAACCGCACATATTGGTCCGGGGCGACGCCGGTCTTGCCGGTTTCCGGATCCCAGCGTTGTACCCGTGGCAGCTTCGCGTCCAAGGCGAAACTGAGCACCGGCATCCAGGCATAGACCTTGGCGTTGGCCCGGGTGCGCAGTTGCCAGGCGACCCGGTCGAACAGGTCGGCGCGTACCGGCAGGTGGCGGTTGGGGAAGTACAACGAGTGCACCAGACCATCGCCTTTCGGATCGGCGAATGCCTGCAAGAACACGGTGTTGGCACCCAGGTCGTAGATGCGCTGGACCAGCTTGCCAACGTTGGCCTCTTGCTGCACCGGGTCCGGGTCGTAGACGTAGTCCAGATCGACATGCACCACGCGCATCGGGTCAATCGTCTGTACGGACACGATGCTTTCGGCGAAATGGGCGCCATCCGGATCGGACGACACCAAAAAGCGCGGGCCGCTCATCAGGTTATCGAGGCTGTCGAGGCCATCCTCCAGGGTCAGGGCCATCTGATAGCCCTCGCTGCCGATCACCTGGAGCGCGACGCCGTCGGCTTCCCCGTAAGGCCAGACCCAGACGCGTGGGCTGTAACCGGCCACCTTGCGGATTTTCTCGGAAATGGCCACCACGTCCTTGCGCAGGCGCGCCTGGAAATCGGCCTCGGTCTCATAGCGACCGGTGGCCGGATCGTAACGCCGGGTCGTCGCCGCAGGTTGCTGGTTGCCTTGCGGGTTGGCGAGCACGCCTTTGTGATTGGCATCGGTGTGGGCGGCGATTTCCACCAAGCCCGATTTCGACACCTCACGAATCTGATCCCAGGTCAGGAACTCGGAACGCTTGCGCGGCACCCCGGCGAAATCCACCGTCTGGTTCAGCGGCGTATCGACCCAGCTACCGACCGGAGCCAGGATGGCCGGCCAGTTATAGGCACGCAGGATGGGCATGACGCGGGTATAGAAGCTCGAGTAGCCGTCGTCGAAACTCAGCAGCACCGCACGGGGCGGCAACTCCGGGCCGCCGTTGCGGGCCGTGATGATCTGGTCCACCGTGACCGGCTGGTAGTTGTTTTCCCGCAGCCACGCCAGTTGTTCGATCAGCCGCTCGGTGCGCACGGCCACCAGCGCTTGGTCCGGGTCTCGGTCGTCGACATCGTGGTAGGCGATGCCGAGCACATGGTTCTTCGGCCACGGGGCGTCGTTGGCCGCCAGCGGACGCTGCGAAGGCGGCGTGAACGCCGGGGCTTGCTGGGCACAAGCGCTGATCAGCAAGACCCCCAGCAGAAGGATGAATCGCGAAATGACAGGCATCTTCAAACTCTTCTAGAAGCGATAGGTGAGGTCGACAAGCAGGCGCAAATCGCTTTCGCGATCGCCGTCGTAGGGGCGGTTGAGCCAACTCAGCGCAGCACCTGCCTCTAGCACGTCGTTCCAGATGAAACGCTGGCCGTAGCCGAGCAATCCCATGGCTCCGGTGTTGTAGTCACGCTGGCTGTAGGTACCGGCACCGACCTGGAATTGCTGGCTCCACGTGGTTTCGTAGCGGCGATACAACACGTGGTTGGCGCTCACGGTCGGCATGACGCTGAAATCCGCTTTCGGATTGAAATAGGGCACTTCGTTGGAGCCGCTGTTGCGGCTGGCGCCGACTTCCAGACCCAGCTCCACTTGCAGGCGCGGCGTGCTGTAGATGCCCTCGCGGCCGGTCAGTTGGGTTTCGAGGCGGTTGTTGCCGTCACTGAAATGGGACGGGCTCACCGCCAGCCGCCACTCGCGGCTTTCATTGGCCCGCCAGCGGACGAAACCACTCCCGCCATTGGCGCGGATGCCGCTATTGAGCGCCCGTAGCGGGGTATTGGCCGAGAGGTAATCCAGGCTGCCGCCGTATTGCCAGTGATCGTCAATGTCTCGGGCCACGGCCACGCGCGCGCCCTGTTTGTCACCGGAGCCATACGAGTGATTGGAGACCTCGGCCTCCAGGGTCATGTCCCGGGTGCGACGCTCCACGCCCAGGCGCTGCCAACGGTGGTGGCCGGTGCCTTCCTCGAAATCGCCGGTGGCGTAGCCGGCACCGCCAAACAACCGCCAGTCTTCATCGATAGGCGGGCTGTAGAGCAGCGTTTCGATACCAAAGTCCCGGCTGCCAGTGACCGCACCGGCATCACCGTTGCCACCGCCATAGCTCTTGCCGGTGTAGGCCTCGATGCGCAGCTCGGCCATGTCGTGTACCTCACGCTGGCGCTGCAGACGTTTGACATGGGCGTTTTCCGGGTAGCGGGCGACCACGTCGTCGGTCAGTGCATCCATCTGCCGCCACTCCTGCAAATCCATGGCAGCGCGGGCCTGGGCGATTTCCAGATCACGGTTGCGCGGAATCGTCGCCTCGACTTCTTTGAGCAGGTTTTCCGAACGGCGCGGCCAGTCGCGGGCCTGGTACAGATCGGCCTGGGCCAGGCGCATGCCAGTATTGCCGGGGCCCTGGCTGACCAAGGTTTCCAGGCGCGCCTCGGCAGAGGGCAAGTCGGCGCCGTAAGTACCGGCCTGGGCGGCGAGTTGCTGGGCGTCCATCCATTCATCGTTGGGGTTGCCGATCGGCAGGCCCTTGAGCTCGATGCGCGGAGGCTGGGCTTTCGCCATGTCTTCGGCCAGTGCACGGGCCTCTTCGGATTTTTCACTTTCCAGCAACGCATAGTAGAGCGCGGTGCTGTCTTCAAAACGCTCCGCGGGGTCGGCATCCGGCGCGCTCAGGACCCGGCGGTACAGATCGACGGCAATCTCCGGCTCACGCTGTTCCAGATAGGAAGAAGCCACCCAGCGCAGGGCATAAGTGGGAATGCTCACGCCCTCGGCGATCAGCTTCTGGTATTCGGCAATCACTTCTGCTCGACGGGCGCGGGCATTGAGCGCGCCCATGCGATCGATGCGCCAACGGAGTACGTCGTCATGGGCCTCGGCCACCGGGGTCCAGGTGACGAGCAACTTGTCGTAGTCGGCCAAGGCGCGGTCGGCAATGACGAAGCGCTCCTGTTCGCTGCGGCTGGCCATGTCCGCCAGACGCACCCGTTCAGCGGCGACGTCACCCTCCAGGCGTCGTTGCACGCCACGGTCGATCAGCCCCGGCTGCAGGCGCGCCAGGCGCAGCGCCGGCTCCGGCAGCCGTGCGCGTTGCAGGGCGTAGATGTATTCGCGCGCAACCTCTGGATTGTTGCCGGCACGCGTGAAGGCCTGGTCGTATTCGAACAGCGCTTCGTGGGGGCTGTTGGCGCGGGTCAAGGCATAACCCAGTGCCAGTCGACGCATCGGATCTGTCGGCTTGGCAGCGACCAGGGCCTTGGCGCGGGTGACGGCTTCGTCGGGCTGGCCTGCATCGGCCTGGGTCAAGGCCAGGCCGAGTTGCAGGTCGGGGTTCTGAGGATCGATCACCAAGGCCTGGCGGTACAGCTCGGCCGCCGAATCCCAGCGCTTGAGGTTGCGATAGGCTCGAGCCGTCGCAGTCAGTGCCTGGACGGGCAGCGCTCGATTACGGCCCTGGGTCTCATAGACCGTTACCACCTCGGTATCGAGGCCGGCCCAACTGGCGATCTGCAAGTGGTCACTGATCTGCGCGGCGCTGGCCTGGCCGGCCGGCACCTGGCGCAACGCAGTCAGCGCAGGCGTGTAATGGCCTGCACGGGCGTCGAGCACCATTTGGTCATAAGCGGTATCGGCAAACGCCAGCATCGGCCAGCACAGTTGGCTGCACAGCGCGACGCGAAACAACGGGCGCAATCCACGTTGAATAAAAGGACCCACAGTACGCGGCATTCGTCAGCATCCTTACATGGCCAGCCGGGTCGCAGTGCCCCCTTGCCCATCAAACAGGAAGCCGGATCAAAGGAATCCAGCCAAGCTCTAATGGGCCTAGTCTTGCACTCTCAGGCGGGTCATCTTCAGGAACGCCACAATTCTTCAGAATCGATACAGATTTCACCCAGGGTTGATTCGTGGACATAAAAAAACCCGGCCGTGCGTCATGCACGGGCCGGGTCTTGGGTGTGACTTGAACAGGCTTACTGGATGGCGACGCCGCCGCCCAGCTTGCTCATCACAAATGCCGAGAATTGCTCGACGGTCATTTTCTGGCCATTGAAATCGACCTGGTTGTTGGCGTAGTGCAACTTGGTGACAACGTCGTTGCCTTCAAGGGTCGCCAATTGAGTACCGACGGCCATGGCGCTGAACATATCGCTGGTGGCTGTGGCTTGATCGGCGATCAGCTTGGCATCCGTCTGGCCTTCCATCTGTGCCTGCACGGTCAGCAGATCGACCAGCATCGGCTTGGAAACCTTGAGATTGAAATCCAGCAGGGCGAGCAATTGACGCCCCAGCTCATCCGGCGGCAGGTCCATGGACTGCGGCTTGGTCAGATCGACGATCAGGCTGGCACGGCTTTCACCGTTGGCAGTGTTGAACGACAGATTTTCCAAGGCCACCTGCGGGGCACCGGCCAAGAGTTTCTCCAGATCGGCTTTGACCTGTGCTTCCTCAGCTTCGGTCAGGCTCAAATCTGGCGTCGGCTCACCGGCTGCAGCGGCTTCGGCGGCCGCTTTTTCGTAGGGCTGCAGCTTGGTCTGGTAGATCTGCATCAGCGACATGGTGGCCGGGATGTCCAGGTTCTTCAGGCTGACCGCCATCTGTGCCGAACCAATGGTCTTGTCGTTGAACGACAACTCACCGATCTTGTAATCGGCACGCCCCGAAGCACTGGTGCCGTTCTCGCTGCTGCTGTTCTTCATTTCGAAGTTCTTCAGGCCCAGCACCGACTTCGGCTCACCAAACGTGGCCTTGGTGCTGCTCATCAGCAGGGTGTTGTCACCCATGTAGTAACCGTATGAGCTTTTGCTCAGGTTACTGGCCAATGTCAGGCCGTTCAGCTCGATCTGCACTGGCGTCTGATCTTCGGCAACGGTGGTCAACTTGAAGCTGTCCATGTAGCCATCGGCCTTGACCTTCTGGCCCTGGGCGCTGGCGGCCAGGTCGATCTTAAGACCGGAGAAGGTGAGCTGGGACTGCTCATCCAACTTGGTGTCCAACGGCAGCAGCTCGTAAGTGCCGTTGATGGACTCGTCGTAACCCAGGTTGACCACACCTTTGAGCGGCGACTGGTCCTTGGTCGCAGCGAACCACTTGTCAGTCAGTGGATTGCGCTCAAGAGCGGTGTGACTGGTGGCCATGACTGGCAGCCACTTGAGCGTAATCAAGCGCGAAAATGGCAGTGGGCCGTGCTCGATCCGGTCGACGAAGAGCAGCTCGACCGACTCACCACCGAACATCTCGCCTTCGCCTTTGAGGCGGTAGTGGGCGGTGCTGCTGAATGTGCCACGGTCCATGGAAACCAGCTCCAGGGCAGCCGTGCTGTTGGACCCGGCCAAGGCTGTCTGCATTTGCTTATTGCTATCGGCAATGGCATTTTTCAACACGCCTTCGAGTTTGGTCCCGGTGTACCAGGCGCCGCCCGCGCTGATAGCACCGACAGCCACAACGATTCCCAGAAGTACGCTTGCTGATTTATTCATGAGTGACCCGATCGATATCCATGGTTGAAGAAAGCCGTCGTCTTCCCTGACCCGTCAAGGGGGTGGCTCGACGCCGCAAAGAGGAGCGGAGATTACCATCAGGCACCCCTGCGGGCCCAATGTTTATGGGGGTAAAAACGTTTTCTTGAGAGGTGGTCTACGAATATTGGACTTCGATTTCATCGAGCTGATGGTCGAAAGTCTTGAGGCGGGCCGTCCAGGTGTAGACCAGCACTTCGAAATCGCGATTGATCACCGCCGCGCCCGATGACTCCGTGCGCGAATCGCAAAAGTCCAGTTGATAGCGCTCCCGGGCCATGGCGTTAGCCACGTCGCACAATTCACGGGCGTTGTTGAGCCAGTGCCAGCCGTCCTGGGTGACCTGCTTGTCCAAGGCCGCGCATTGGACTTTCAGGGCTTCCAGGCTTTTTTCCAGCGGGGTGCCGGTGAGCTCGCCCATGACTTCCTGGAATGTGCGACCAGGTTGCCAATAACTGCCCCAGAAATAACGGTCGAACACCGTTTCGACGCGTCGCAATGCCACCTTGGTGTCCCAAATCAGCACCAGGGTCTTGCCTTGTTCGAGGTGTTTTTTCTTGATGCGTTGGCCCTGAAGCGAAGCCCAGGCCACGATTGCGATGGATATCACGCCAATCAAAGCTGCCGCGCTATCGAGGAACAGCAGCGCCTTGTCGATTTGATGGGTGAGCATGACGCCGTAGAAATAAGTGGCCGAAAGCAGCAGCAATGCCGCAGTGGCGCACCAAAAGCCGGGAGCATAAGGGTTTTTCATTATTGGAATCCCCATGACCAGTGACGTCGTGGCCCTCTTGGTCGCCAGAGCCCGACTCTCACAGCATAGCAACGGCGTTGGGGGTTTGCCGGGGCATCAGGGGCTCGATCCGATTACCGGCCCAAAACGACAAAACCCCTGTCTGCTGAGGCAGACAGGGGTTCTGGGA
This sequence comes from Pseudomonas sp. NFIX10, assembly GCF_900111955.1. NCBI lineage: Bacteria > Pseudomonadati > Pseudomonadota > Gammaproteobacteria > Pseudomonadales > Pseudomonadaceae > Pseudomonas > Pseudomonas sp. NFIX10. The sequence continues at coordinate 50,346 of NZ_FOKH01000044.1, forward strand.
ATTCAATCTTGACGATGACCTACTCTCACATGGAGAAACCCCACACTACCATCGGCGATGCATCGTTTCACTTCTGAGTTCGGGATGGGATCAGGTGGTTCCAA
>NZ_FOKH01000017.1:0-142210 GCF_900111955.1 Pseudomonas sp. NFIX10
AAAGTTCGAGACGCTCGACTGCAACGCACAAACTATCGCATACCCATTCGCTGGAACGTGACCGCAAGGCACGCGCTGGCTACCGAATTTCTTGACGACCATAGAGCATTGGAACCACCTGATCCCATCCCGAACTCAGAAGTGAAACGATGCATCGCCGATGGTAGTGTGGGGTTTCCCCATGTGAGAGTAGGTCATCGTCAAGATTAAATTCCGAAACCCCTATCTGCTGACGCAGGTAGGGGTTTTGTTTTGCCCGCAGGAAAGTTCTTACGACAAGCGCGGACAGCTCCCGGCTGTCACAGCCCCCCGACAGTGCTAAGGTTCTGCCCTAGCTTTTGCATTTTCAAGGATGCCTTTCATGCCGGACGCAACGTCCCTTAGCCCAGCTTTCATGGTGGTTCACGGGAATCGCCTCGATGAGTTGCGCAGCCTGGTGATCAGCTTGATGCGGCGCTACCCGCTGGCTCCCCTTGAAAATGAAATCGCCTTGGTACAAAGCAACGGCATTGCCCAATGGCTCAAGCTCGCACTGGCCGAAGACCCGGAAGATGATGACTCCGGCGGCTGCGGTATTGCGGCGGCCATCGATGTGCAACTGCCGGGCAGTTTCATGTGGCAGCTTTATCGAACAGTCCTGGGGCGTGACGAGATTCCGGCCAAGTCCCTATTGGACAAGGCTCCGCTGACCTGGCGTCTGATGCGCCTGTTGCCGCAGTTGATCGAGCAGCCTCATTTCGAACCTTTGCGACGATTCCTTACCCACGACACCGACCTGCGCAAGCGCTATCAACTGTCCGAGCGCCTTGCCGATCTGTTCGACCAGTACCAGGTGTACCGGGCCGACTGGCTCGAGGATTGGGCTGAAGGTCGACACCAGACACGAAATGTCCGAGGCGAAATCAAGCCGCTCGCGCCAGCGAATTGCTGGCAAGCGGAGCTGTGGCGTGCCCTGTTGCTGGATGTGGGTGAGCAAGGCATGGCGCAAAGCCGTGCCGGCGTCCACCAGCGCTACATCGAGCGTATCAACAACCTGGAAGTCGCTCCGAAAGGCTTGCCGGCGCGGGTCATCGTATTCGGTATTTCTTCGTTGCCTGCCCAAGTCCTCGAGGCGCTTGCCGGTCTTTCCCGATTCAGCCAGGTTCTGCTCTGCGTGCATAACCCGTGTCGTCATCATTGGGCAGACATCGTCGCCGACAAGGATCTTCTGCGTCACCAATACAAGCGTCAGGCCCGCAAGACCGGCATGCCCGCCGTCCTCGATCCGCAAACCCTGCATCAACATGCCCATCCGTTATTGGCTGCCTGGGGCAAGCAGGGGCGCGACTATATCAACCTGCTCGACAGCTACGACGACCCCAGCAGCTACCGCGCGGTATTTCGCGATGGGAGAATCGACCTGTTTACGGATGGGACCCCCACGACCCTGCTCAGTCAGTTGCAGGATGACATCCTGGAACTGCGCCCCCTGAACGAAACCCGGGAACACTGGCCTGTCGTCGATACGCAGCGAGACGGCTCGATCCGCTTTCATGTGGCCCACGGCGCCCAGCGTGAAGTCGAGATTCTCCATGACCAGTTGCTGGCCCACTTCAGTACGGATCCGTCTCTGCGCCCACGGGATATCATCGTCATGGTCCCGGACATCGACAGTTATGCGCCGCACATTCGCGCGGTGTTCGGACAGCTCGACAGGAGCGACCCTCGTTTCATTCCATTCACGCTGACGGACCAGGGCCAGCGTGGACGTGATCCACTGCTGATCGCCGTCGAGCATTTGCTCAAGTTGCCGGACAGTCGTTTCCCGGTCAGCGAAATCCTGGATCTGCTGGATGTTCCGGCGTTGCGCGAACGGTTTGGCATCGATGAGGCCGACCTGCCGACATTGCACCGCTGGATAGAAGGGGCGGGGATTCGCTGGGGAATGAGCGCCGAACACCGTGCCGGGTTGGGCTTGCCCGCGGAGCTTGAACAGAACAGCTGGCGTTTCGGCTTGCGTCGCATGTTGCTGGGGTACGCTGTCGGCAGTTCGCAGGCCTATGACGGCATCGAGCCCTACGACGAGATCGGCGGCCTGGACGCGGCATTGATCGGTCCGCTGGTTGCGTTGCTGGATGCCCTGGAGGTCGCTCATCAGGAACTCACCCAGCCGGCATCGCCGCAGCAATGGGGTTCGCGCCTGCACGACCTGATGCAGCTGTTTTTCCAGGCGAGCAACGAGCATGACGACTATTTGCTGGCCCAACTCGAAGACTTGCGTGAAACCTGGTTGGAAACCTGTGAGTCGGTGGGGCTGCAAGATGAATTGCCGCTGACGGTGGTGCGTGAAGCGTGGTTGGCCGGGTTGGATCAAGGGCGGCTGTCCCAACGCTTCCTGGCCGGAGCCGTCAACTTCTGTACCTTGATGCCAATGCGCGCGATTCCCTTCAAGCTGGTGTGCCTGCTGGGGATGAATGACGGTGATTACCCGCGAGCCCAGCCCCCCTTGGACTTCGATCTGATGGGCGGCGATTATCGCCCGGGCGATCGTTCCCGCCGTGAGGATGACCGTTACCTGTTGTTGGAAGCGCTGCTTTCGGCCCGGGAAAAGCTGTACATCAGTTGGGTGGGGCGCAGCATCCGCGACAACAGTGAACGACCGGCATCGGTGTTGATCGGCCAGCTGCGCGATCATCTCGCCAGTGGCTGGCGGTTGGCCGATGACAGCAAGAGTCTTCTCGATGCCCTGACCCAGGAGCATCCGCTGCAACCGTTCAGTGCGCGTTATTTTCATCAAGGTGACGAGCTGTTCAGTTACGCCAGCGAATGGCGAATGCTCCACGACACTTCCGATCACACCGATAAAACCCAGGTGCTGGCACCTTACGTCCAGGAAGAACCCTTGGGCCTCGGTCAGTTGCAGGACTTCCTGCGCAATCCCGTTCGCCACTTTTTCAGCCAGCGGCTGAAAGTATTCTTCGAAGCCATAGAGGCGCCTCTGGCCGATGACGAACCTTTCGTGCTCGATGCGCTGCAACGCTACACCCTGAGTGACAGCCTGCTCGAGGCTGCGCTGGTACGCCTGGACCAGCCGGATCTGGCCCTGGCCGCCCACGCCCAGAGACTCCAGAACAGCGGCCTGTTACCGATGGCCGGGTTCGGAGAGTGCATGCAGCGCGAATTGATCGAACCCTTGCCGGATCTGCTCCAGCGTTACCAACAGCTTCTGGCGTTATGGCCCACACCGCTGACCAGTGCCGTGCCCGTCAGCCTGCACTTGCAGGGCGTGAGTGTCGAAGGGTGGCTCAGTGGCCTGCACCAGCGCGCCGACGGTGCGGTCCTCGCCATCACGGCTATACCCAATAGCATCGGCTCCACCAAGACCCGCAAGTGGCATCGCCTGATACGGCCTTGGGTCAACCATCTCGTGGCCTGCGCTAACGGCTTGTCGTTGACGACGGCGCTGGTGGCCAGTGATGACAGCTTGCTGTTGGCACCTTTCGAAGAGCCTGTCGCACGAAAGCTGCTGGGCGATATGCTGCTGGCTTGGCAGACCGGTATGCGCCAGCCGTTGCCGATCGCGGTGAAGACGGCTTTCGCCTGGCTCGGCCAGAGTGATCCGCTCAAGGCCGAAGCCGCGGCGCGCAAAGCCTATGAAGGCGATGGACAGACGTTTGAAGGCGAACGGCGGGAAAACCCGGCCTTGGCTAGACAGTTTCCGGATTTCGCGGCCTTGATGGCTGACGAAACATTTCCCGACTGGTGCGATGCGCTTTATCGGCCATTGCTCGAAGCCCAATGGCGTTCATCGGCCGGCGAGGAGGCCCGTTCATGAGTCGGCAGACACCATTGGCCCTGGCTTTTCCGCTACGAGGCAGCCAACTGATCGAGGCCAGCGCCGGTACCGGCAAGACCTTCACCATTTCGGCGCTGTACCTGCGTCTGGTGCTGGGGCACGGCGGTTCGGCGTCCGGTTTTGGTCGCGAACTGCTTCCGCCGCAAATCCTGGTGGTGACCTTTACGGACGCTGCCACCAAAGAATTGCGTGAACGAATTCGAACCCGTCTGGCCGAAGCCGCACGTTTCTTTCGCGAAGAGATCCCAGCCCCGGATTCACTGATCGCTGCATTGCGCGATGAATTCAGTGCCGAGCAATGGCCTGGCTGCGCGAACCGGCTGGACATCGCCGCGCAGTGGATGGACGAAGCGGCCGTTTCGACCATCCATAGCTGGTGCCAGCGCATGTTGCGTGAGCATGCCTTCGACAGCGGCAGCCTGTTTACCCAGACCCTGGAAACCGACCACAGTGAATTGCTGGGCGAGGTATTGCGCGATTACTGGCGGCTGTTCTGCTATTCGATGCAAGGCGAGGCGCTGAATTGGGTGCGTACCCATTGGGGAGGGCCGGCTGCGCTGCTGCCACGGGTGAGGGGGCTGTTTTCCAGCGAGCGTGGCGACGCTGACGGGCTTGAGCCTGCGGAACTCATCGCCGCCTCCCTGCAGGAGCGCAGTGCTGCCTTGCTCGATCTCAAGGCGCCATGGCGACAGTGGGCCGTTGAGCTGCTGGAGATCTGCCAGCAAGGCGTCGCCAGCAAGTCTGTCGATGGGCGCAAGATACAGGCGCGTTACTTCGAACCGTGGTTTCAGAAAATCACCGCCTGGGTCGATGACGAAAGCCTTGAACTGTTGGACATCGGCACCGGGTTCACGCGCCTGACCCCCGAGGGCATGGCCGAAGCCTGGAAAGGCGAAGTGCCCAACCATCCCGGGCTGGACGCCATGGCCGGTCTCAAGGCCAGCCTGGATGCGTTGCCCACGCCAGATGCCGCCGTGTTGCAGCATGCCGCGCAATGGGTCGGGGCGCGCTTCGAAGCCGAGAAGCGTCGCCGCGCCGAAATAGGCTTCGACGACATGCTGCTGCGTCTCGACGCGGCGTTGCAGGCCGACGGGGGCGAGCGTCTGGCGAGCCTGATCCGCGAGCAGTTCCCGGTGGCGCTGATCGATGAGTTCCAGGACACCGACCCGGTTCAATACCGGATCTTCGAAAGCATCTACCGCATCGAAGACAACGACCCTGAGACCGGGCTTTTCCTGATAGGCGATCCGAAGCAGGCGATCTACGCTTTTCGCGGTGCCGATATCTACACCTACCTGCGTGCTCGCCAGGCCACGGCCGGCAGGTTGCATACGCTGGGCACGAATTTCCGTTCCAGCCATGCCATGGTGGGTGCGGTAAACCATATTTTCCAGAAGGCCGAGTCCCGTCCGAAGGGGCGCGGCGCTTTTCTGTTCCGTGAACCTTCGGGTGAGAACCCGGTGCCGTTCCTGTCCGTTGAGTCCCAGGGGCGCAAGGAGTCCTTGCAGGTGGCAGGACAGGCCGTTGCGGCGCTGAACATCTGGCACCTGCCATCGGAGCAGCCGCTTTCCGGTGCGGTGTACCGGCAAACCATGGCGGCCGCCTGCGCCAGCGAGATCACGGCATTGCTCAACGGTGGCCAGTCGGGACGCGACGGTTTCACGGTCGATGGCGAAACGTTGCGCGGGTTGCGCCCGGCGGATATCGCCATCCTGGTGCGCGACGGTAAAGAAGCGCAGGCCGTGCGCGCCGAGCTGTCCGCGCGGGGTGTGCGCAGTGTCTATCTGTCCGACAAGGATTCGGTCTTCGCTTCGCAAGAGGCGCGGGATTTGCTGACTTGGCTCAGGGCCTGCGCCGAGCCGGATGTGGAGCGACCGCTACGGGCAGCGCTGGCCAGCATCACGTTGAACCTGCCGCTGACGGAGTTGGAGCGCCTCAATCAGGATGAGCTGGCCTGGGAAGCCCGGGTCATGCAGTTTCGTGGTTATCGCTCGGTCTGGCGCAGCCAGGGCGTGCTGCCGATGTTGCGACGCCTGCTGCATGATTTCGAACTGCCCCAGGCCTTGATGGCGCGCAGCGATGGCGAGCGGGTGCTGACCAACTTGCTGCACCTCTGCGAACTGTTGCAGCAGGCCGCCGGTGAACTGGATGGCGAACAAGCCTTGATCCGGCATTTGTCCGAGCACCTGGCCTTGTCCGGGCAGGCGGGGGAGGAGCAGATCCTGCGCCTGGAAAGCGATGAGCAGTTGGTCAAGGTGGTCACGATCCACAAGTCCAAGGGCCTTGAATATCCGTTGGTTTTCTTGCCCTTCATCTGTTCGACGAAACCGGTGGATGGCAGTCGATTGCCGTTGCATTACCACGATGAGGCCAACAAGGCGCAGATCAGCCTCACGCCCACCGCCGAATTGATCGCCAAGGCCGATGACGAGCGTCTGGCCGAAGACCTGCGTCTGCTCTACGTGGCACTGACCCGGGCGCAACATGCCTGCTGGCTGGGGGTGGCGGACCTCAAGCGGGGCAACAGCAACAGCTCGATCCTGCATGTGTCCGCGCTGGGTTATCTGTTGGGCGGCGGTGTGCCGTTGGCCGAGTCGGTGGAGCTGAGGCATTGGCTGGAAGACCTGCAACAAGGCAGCGTCGCGGTGAGTTGCCAGCCAGTGCCCGAAGCCACCGACGAGCGCTACCGGCCGCCGCGCAACGACGCTGTGTTGCTCGAACCCTTGGTGCCCTTGCGAAAAGCCAGCGAAAATTGGTGGATCGCGTCTTACAGCGCCCTGCGCATCGGCGAAAGCCTGAGCGAAGGCAGCGATACCGCGCCAGAGAGTCCGCAGGCCCAGAAGCTGTTCGACGATGAGCGACTGGACCCGGACGCTCCCAGGGAGACCAACGCCATTGGTGGCGATATCCACCGTTTTCCCCGTGGTCCCGGCCCCGGCACTTTCCTCCATGGCCTCTTGGAGTGGGCCGCGGGGGAAGGTTTTTCATCTGCGCCGGCGGATATCGAGGATGCCATTGCCCGACGCTGCAATCGCCGAGGCTGGAAAGGTTGGATCGCCACATTGAGCGACTGGCTGCAGCACCTGATCAAAATGCCCATGCCCGTCGGCGACGACCAGGCGCCGGTGGTGCTCGAACAACTGACCCGCTTCCAGGTCGAGATGGAGTTCTGGTTCGCCAGCCACAAGGTCGATGTGCAAAAGCTTGATCAACTGGTTTGCCGGTTCACCCATGGCGGTGTGTCCCGCGTCGCGGCGGAGCCGGTGCTGCTCAACGGCATGTTCAAGGGCTTCATCGATTTGACGTTCGAACACGACGGTCGATATTACGTGGCCGACTACAAATCCAACTGGCTGGGTGTCGATGACATGGCCTACACCGTACAGGCCATGGAACAGTCGATCCTGGACCATCGCTACGACCTGCAATACGTGCTGTACCTGTTGGCCCTGCATCGCCAGCTCAAGGCGCGGCTTCCTGGTTACGACTACGACCGGCATGTCGGCGGCGCGCTCTACCTGTTCCTTCGCGGCACCCGTTCAACCAGCCAGGGCGTGTATTTCACCAAGCCGCCACGGGCCTTGATCGAACAACTGGACCGGCTGTTCCAGGGCGCGCCCGAACCCAAGGCCGAGCCGGCGTGGGTACAGGGAGAACTGCTATGAGTCGTTCCTTTGCCGACCTGCTGCCCAAGGCCTCCGACGACGAGAGCCCGGTTGACCTGGCCCCCTTGAGCCGTGCCCAGGACCTGCTGTCGTTACTGACGCGCTGGGTCGAGCGCGGCTGGTTGCGCGCCCTGGACAAGGCATTCGTGGCGTTCCTCCATGAACGGGCTCCGGACGGTGATCCTTTGGTCCTGCTCGCCGCTGCGTTGACCAGTCATCAACTGGGCCACGGGCATGTTTGCCTGGATGTGTTCGAGACCCTCAAGGAGCCGGACTTCGCCCTGTCGCTGCCCCCCGAGGGCGACCTGCAGCCAGGCGTGATGCTGTTGCCCTCGCAAATATTGCAGACACTGGACGGCGCCCATTGGTGCAAGGCCCTGGCGTCCAGCCGGCTGGTGGCCCTGGCTGCGGATGGGAGCGAAGAGGCGCAGCAACGTCCGTTGGTACTGTCCGGCAAGCGTCTTTATCTGCGCCGCTACTGGGGTTATGAACGACGGATCGACGAGGCGTTGCGCCAACGGCTGATTGACCATGAAGCGGCGCCTGGGGATCTGCGCGAGCGTTTGGACGGGTTGTTCGGGCCGGCCAATGCCAACGGCCCGATCGATTGGCAGAAGTTGGCCTGCGCGCTGGCGACTCGTGGGGCCTTCAGCATCGTGACCGGCGGCCCGGGTACCGGCAAGACCACCACCGTTGTGCGCCTGCTGGCGTTACTGCAGGCTCCGGCCGTCGAGATTGGGAAGCCGCTGCGAATTCGCCTGGCTGCGCCCACTGGCAAGGCGGCGGCGCGCCTGACCGAGTCCATCAGCCAGCAGGTCCGGACCCTGGACGTGGATGAGGCTGTGCGCGAACGCATTCCGTGCGACGTTACGACGGTCCATCGTTTGCTGGGCAGCCGCCCCGGCACCCGGCATTTTCGCCACCATGCAGGCAATCGCTTGCCGTTGGATGTATTGGTGGTCGATGAGGCGTCGATGATCGACCTGGAGATGATGGCCAATCTGCTGGATGCGCTGCCGGCCCATGCACGGTTGGTGTTGCTGGGGGACAAGGACCAGTTGGCTTCTGTAGAGGCCGGTGCGGTGCTGGGGGATTTGTGTCGAGACGCCGAGGACGGTTGGTACAGCCCCCGGACCCGAGCCTGGCTTGAGTTGGTCAGTGGTGAAAACCTGGCGGCCAGTGACTTGCGGCAAGACCTCGACGGCACTCATCCCCTGGCGCAGCAAGTGGTCATGCTCAGGCATTCCCGGCGCTTCGGCGAAGGCAGTGGGATCGGCCAACTGGCTCGCTGGGTCAACCAGCAGCAGCCTGAAAAAGCCCGACAGTTGCTGGAGCAAGGGCAATATGCCGATCTGTCCTCCCTGAAATTGGCGAGTGAGCACGACACCAAGCTGGAAAAGCTGTTGCTCGACGGCAAGCCAGAAGGGCCCCAGGGGTATCGGCATTACCTGAGCCTGCTGCGGCAGCGTCGCCCGGCCATTTCCCGCCCCTTGGAAGACGGTTGTTGGGCCGATTGGGCTCGGGAGGTACTGGCGGCCTTCGACGAATTCCAATTGCTTTGCGCGGTGCGTAAAGGCCCGTGGGGCGTTGAAGGGTTGAACCAACGGATCACCGCCGCATTGCTCAAGGCCCGCCTTATCGATAGCGATCATCAGTGGTACGAAGGACGCCCGGTGCTGATGACCCGTAACGACTATGGGCTGGGGTTGATGAATGGCGATATCGGCATCGCCCTCAAGCTGCCCGAGCGTGACGGCCCCGATGCCGGCAAGCAGGTCCTGCGGGTCGCCTTCCCCCGTAATGACGGCCAGGGCGGTGTGCGTTTCGTCCTGCCCAGCCGACTCAATGACGTGGAAACCGTGTATGCCATGACGGTGCACAAATCCCAGGGTTCGGAATTCACCCATACCGCGTTGATCCTTCCGGATGCGCTCAACCCGGTCTTGACCAAGGAACTGGTGTACACCGCCATTACCCGGGGCAAGCAATGGTTCAGCCTGATCGAACCGCGAGTGGGCATCTTCGAGGAGGCGGTGCGGCGCAAGGTCAAGCGCTTGAGCGGGTTGATGCTGGAGTTGGAGCAGGCTGACTGAATCATCAGCTTTTAATGGTTCATGCCCCACGGCAATTTTGCCTGTTTCGCTCCGAAGTCTGCGTAATACGTGGTCTCGCTGGCTTTTTGGCACTGTGCTATCGTTCCGGCACTTGTCATCTGGATCAAGAGATTTTCCATGGAAGTGCCTGTACGAGAGGCAGTGCGTAGCAAGGGGTGGGGGCATGTTCTGCTGGCCGGCCTTTTGTGTCTGCTGCTGCCTGTCGCGATGGCCCAGGAGCAAGTCACTACGACCCAGGCCCAGCAGCGGGCCGAAGCGGTGACCCAGGTGGTATTGGGCATTCTCAGCTACGCCCGTTGGCCCGTGGAGCCCACCCAACTGAAGCTGTGCATCGTCGGGCCAACCCAATACACCGACGATCTGGTCAAGGGCACCACCCAGGCCACGGGGCGGCCGGTGACGGTGCAGCGGCTACTGGCCGATCATCCTGATATCGCCACTGACTGCAACGCGGTCTATGTCGGCAGGCTGACCAACGATGAGCACACCCGTTTGTTTGCGTCCTTGATCGGCAAGCCGGTGCTGAGCATCAGCGAAGGCGGCGACCAGTGCACCGTGGGTAGCCTGTTCTGCCTGCGGGTCGGCGATGAACAAGTGTCTTTCGAAGTCAACCTCGACTCTGTGGCGCGCAGTGGTGTGCGCATCCATCCAAGTGTGCTGCAGCTTTCCCGTCGCAGGCCGGCGACGTCATGAAACAGCGCAAACCAAGGGTCCGTCCCACCCTGGGCTCGGTCATCGGTCGTGGCCATCTGATCGTCGCGTTGGTGGCCATCACCATGGCCAGTGTTTCCCTGACCCTGCTCGGCCTGCTGGCGTTGCGGGTCTACGCCGATCACAACCTGCACCTGATCGCCCGTTCGATCAACTACACCGTGGAAGCCGCCGTGGTCTTCGATGATTCGGCCGCGGCCACCGAAGCACTGGCCTTGATCGCCTCCACCGAGGAAGTCGCCGATGCCCAGGTGTTGAATGAACATGGCCGTCTGTTGGCGCGCTGGCAGCGACCGCAAACCGGCCTGTTGTCGGAACTGGAAGTACACATTGCCAAGGCGTTCCTGGAAAAGCCCATCAGCCTGCCCATCGTTCATCAAGGGCAGAACGTCGGCCGTATCGTGTTGGCGGGGCATGGCGGTAGCCTGTTGCGCTTTTTGCTCAGCGGCCTGGCGGGGATCATCCTGTGCACGGCGGTCAGTGCCTGGGTGGCGCTTTATCTGGCACGGCGCCAGTTGCGTGCGATCACCGGGCCACTGCGTAGCCTGGCCGAGGTGGCCCACGCGGCACGCAGCGAACGGGCCCTGGACCGACGCGTGCCGCCGGCGGCCATTGCTGAACTGGATAACCTGGCCAATGACTTCAACGCCTTGCTCGATGAACTGGAGTCCTGGCAGACCCACCTGCAAAGCGAAAACGAAACCCTGGCGCACCAGGCCAGCCACGACAGTTTGACCGGCTTGCCGAACCGGGCGTTTTTCGAGGGCCGACTGATTCGCGCCTTGCGCAATGCCGGCAAGCTCAACGAGCAAGTGGCCGTGCTGTACCTGGACAGCGACCGGTTCAAGGGCATCAATGACAACTTCGGCCATGCCGCCGGTGATGCGGTGCTGACGGCCGTGGCGACCCGGGTCCGGGCCCAGTTGCGCGAGGATGACCTGGTCGCGCGCCTGGGGGGCGATGAATTCGCCGTGCTACTGGCACCCCTGCACAAGGCCGAGGATGCCGAGCGGATCGCTGAAAAAATCATCGCCAGCATGGAAGTGCCGATTCAATTGCCCGGCAACGCCTCCGTGTTGACCTCCCTCAGTATCGGCATTGCCGTCTACCCGGATCATGGTGCCACACCGGGCACCCTGCTCCACGCCGCCGACGCGGCAATGTATCAAGCCAAACGCCTCGCTCGAGGCGGTCAACATACGGCGGGGTCGGATCACTCCGTCGCTGATCTTCAAACCAGGAGCTGACTCGTGCGTTCATACCCTCAATTTTCCCTGCGCTGGTTCGCGGCGCTTTTCTTGCTTGCCATCTTGGCGCTGAGCGGTTGCCAGACGGCTCCGCCGAAAGGCCTGACCCCGGCGCAAATTGCCGTACTCAAGCAACAAGGCTTCGAATTGACTGAGGATGGCTGGGCCTTCGGTTTGTCGGGCAAGGTGTTGTTCGGCAGCGATGTGGAAAACCTCAACCCGGCCAGTACCGAAATCGTCGAGCGCATCGGCAAGGCGTTGCTGGAGGCGGGCATCGAGCGGGTACGCGTCGATGGTCATACCGACGCATCGGGTTCCCAGGTCTACAACGAACAACTGTCGATGCGCCGGGCCGCCAGCGTGGGCAAGGTGCTGACAAGCGTTGGCATGCGCGAAGAGAACGTCCAGCTGCGCGGCCTGGGCAGCAGCAAACCGGTCGCCTCCAACGACACGGCCAGCGGCCGCACCGAAAACCGCCGCGTCGCCATCGTGGTCATCGCCGACTAGTCGGCGAACACCATCTCTCGGCTATCACCCATCAGCAGTGGCTGATTCTGTTCAGTCACCTCGCGGATGTAATCCCACAACAACGTAATTCGTTTGAGCTTGCGCAGGTCTTCCCGGCAGTACATCCAGAACTTCAAGGAATTCAGGTTAACCCAATGATTACGGGGGCTAACCGCCATGAGTATCTTTGAAGTTCGACCTGCTGTTACAAGTACCGTTACAACCCTCGCTTTTCCCTCGAAGCCGACCACAAGGCTCGCTAAGCCCTATCACTACAGACGCAACGGTATTTACTACATGCGTCTCAGGGCTACGGGTAGCGCCACTGAGGCTGCTGCGGTTTCTCTTCAGACCATCAACAGGCGTGATGCACTGGACGCTTCAGAGCAGCTAACAAGGCTTGTCAGGGCGTTTCATTTGGAGAACCCGGACGCTCATTGGAGCGAACTGAAGGAATATTTCCGCTTGGTCTCAGAGGAGGTGTTTGAGTCTGGGCGTCGCGGTGTAACGCAAGTGTGGGGAGCATTGCATGATAGCCATTCCGATTCCGTGAGCAGGTTTCTACGTCCTTTTAAATCCGAAGAAGGGGCTTCGGTATCCGTACCTGTAATCGCACCAGCAGGGTGTGTGATTTTGTGGCCCCTTATAGATGATGCTTGGACTTGGAGCGCGAACAAGATGGTTATGTTGAGCACAGCTCCTGTGACTACGATGAAAGAATAACTCCTCAATTTAATTGCAGTCGTTATGGGTAGCGAGTGAGCTTGCATCCCATAATGAAATTTGAGATGCTGTCATTTTGATGTCAGCATATCGCCATATGGACATCTGTACTGCAAAAGGAGACTGACAAATGTTAATGAAGACTGAAGAAGATATCCTAAAAATTATCGAAGCGTGTAAGCACGTAGATAGTGAGATGCTTGAAAGCGAGGAAATTGAATTCAAAGAGTTCAACAGTCTAACCAGTCTTCATGGCAGCAAGGAGCTCGCGGAAGAAATATCCGCAATCGCCAACAAGCGAGGAGGGGTTCTGATCGTCGGAATTCGAGACGGTAGTAACGTCAATAACAAACAATGGGCATCCCAGCTAGTAGGATTCGAATTGGCTGACACTTTGGAAGTCGAGCAAAGAATCAAAGGCAAGTTGAAGCCCTTACTCGATATCAAAGCCCAGTATTTGTCCTTAGATGGAAAGCATTTCTTAGCCATCCATATTCCTACTCGTAGGGATACACTTGTCTCTACATCAAGTGGTAAAACATGCATAAGAGATGGTCGCTCTAGCAGGCCGATGCAGCCTGAAGAGATCAGACTTGCCGTTTCAGGTCTAGTTAATTACGACTGGACAGCCGAGATTATGGAAAACCTGAACGAGTCATCCCTGCAACTCTCTTCCGTCCAAGCTGCTTATGACGACTACTGTGGTAGAAAGGAATACACTAAAGAGCAACTGCCCAGCACACAAGCTTTTTTAGAAGCCATCGGTGCCACTACCAATGGCTGCTTGACGAAGTCGGGATTACTGTTTTTAGGCAAACCTCAAGAAATTTCGAAATGGCTTGGTATCTACGAATATCGCTTCACATGGCGTGATCAGGTAGGAGAGCTGGTTCATAATGAAGTTTGGGATGAGAATCTTTGGGAAACAATTGAGTGAACAAAGAAGTTATTTGGTCGGTGCAATAAGGATGTGAAGGTCAACTATAAAGATAAGGAATACACCTGCAAAACATTCGACGCTCCAGCTTTTCATGAAGGTTTCATGAATGCTTTGGTTCATAGAGACTACTCCATAGAAGGAATGGTGGTGGTAGATTACAATTATGAGAGAATGGTTGTAACTAACCCCGGAGTATTCTACGGCGGAGTAACCGCTCAAAATATCAATACCCATCAGCCACGCCATAGAAACAAAGCTCTCGCGAAGCTTCTGATGAATTACCAGTTAGTTGACAGGGCGGGGATGGGTGTTAAAAGGATGAGTTTCGGGTCACTTGCTTACGGCAGAGAATTTCCTGTCTTTAAGGAGGTGCATGATACTGTTGAGGTTACTCTTTCAGCAAAAGCGATAATTCCTGAGATTTTCGTAAGAGTTCAAGGCAATCCCACAAAATTCAATCTGGCTGATCTTATTATCTTTAATAGCCTATATCGGGTCGGCTACATGGATGTCACTGAGATAATGAAGCGAATTTCTGGGTTAGAAGCTAATGGCTGGACTGCGATAAAAAACTCTGTATCTAAGCATGGCGAACTCGAGTTGTGCGGCACGAATAAAGGGGTTTTTGTAAGGTTCAAGCCGGTTTGGGCAAATTTCTTTCAAGTCCGAAAAGCGCTAAAGATTAGCCAGACATCAGCAAAGCATGTAAAATTATTTGACTACTTGCATGAGTTTAAAGAGGCGTCAAACGAAAATATTACCGAATTGCTTGGGCATAAAAGCGCCACTCATACTAGTGCATTTCTTCGGGAGGCATCGTATGTTAATCGAAAAGGTAATGGGCCTAGTGCAAGGTGGTCGCTAACAACCCAAGTTTAGTGATTAATAAAGAAATGTTACGCTGTTTAATGAGGCGTTGTTCTGTCTGGCTATCTATTAGGTAATTGATTGATCCGAAGTGTAACCTTGTAAGCTCTCCATAGTGCCCTAAAGACGTGCTGAAAATCACAAGTCTTTTCACACCAGAGCCCGCCTAATGCGGGCTTTGCTCCTGAGCAATATCAGGCGTCTCCATTTCGGAGCCTTATTGCGCTAGTGGAGGGTCTCCTTGAGGTTGTTCCATTCCGGTGTCTGCGAAGGTCTCTCTGTGTTACAAATTACGTTCCAATTCCTGTTACAAGCTGCTGGAAAGGGCCGGTTGACCTAATTAGTATGTCGGTACCTGATTCCTTGAAAATTTTTAATCGGCGAATACCATCTCCCGGCTGTCGCCCATCAACAATGGCTGATTCTGCTCGGTCACCTCGCGGATGTAATCCCACAACAACGTAATTCGTTTGAGCTTGCGCAGGTCTTCCCGGCAGTACATCCAGAACTGCCGGGTGACAGTGATTTCCTCCGGCAGCACCGGCAATAGCCGTGGGTCCTGGGCGGCGAGGAAGCAGGGCAGGATCGCCAGTGAGCGCCCTTGCTGTGCGGCCACGAATTGCGCGATCACGCTGGTGCTGCGCAGGTGGGCGTTGGCGCCGGGCAGGACGTTGGCCAGGTAGAGCAATTCGGAACTGAACGCCAGGTCGTCCACGTAGCTGATGAACGAATGCTTGCTCAGGTCGGCCGGGCGCTGGATCGGTGGGTGATTGTCCAGGTAGGGCTGGGTGGCATAGAGCTGCAGCCGGTAGTCGCACAATTTGCAGCACACATAGGGGCCATGTTCGGGGCGTTCGAGGGCGATGACGATGTCGGCTTCGCGCTTGGAGAGGCTGATGAAGTGCGGCAGCGGCAGGATGTCCACCGAAATGGCCGGGTAGGCGTCGACGAAATGGCTCAGTTGCGGGGTGATGAAGAAGCTGCCGAAGCCTTCGGTGCAGCCCATGCGTACATGGCCGGACAGCGCCACGCCAGAGCCCGAGACCTGTTCACAGGCCATGTGCAGGGTGCTTTCGATCGATTCGGCGTAACCCAGCAGGCGCTGGCCTTCGGCCGTCAAGACAAAACCGTTGGTCCGGGATTTCTCGAACAGCAGCGTACCCAGCGAGGCTTCCAACGAGCTGATGCGTCGCGACACCGTGGTGTAGTCGACAGCCAGGCGCTTGGCGGCTGTGCTGGCCTTGCGGGTGCGGGCCACTTCGAGGAAAAACTTGAGGTCGTCCCAATTCAGCGACCCCAGGGAGGTGATGTTTTTTTGCATGATGGACCGGCTTTTATGTGCATTCTTATTAGAAGTTTGCACATCTATACTCCAAAAACCGTCTCATCACCATGCGTGCCCATGCACCTTGGTCTTTGCTGAACCAGCGCTCTCTATAAGAACAATCCCGGAGGCCAGCATGAACGTTTCCCTTACGCCCAGCGACACCACCCTGCAAACCGTCAGACTGTTGATCGATGGCGAGTGGGTCGAATCCCAATCCAGCGAATGGCACGACATCGTCAACCCGGCTACCCAGCAGGTGCTGGCGAAGGTTCCATTCGCTACGGCGTCGGAAGTCGATGCCGCCATTGCCGCTGCCCAGCGTGCGTTCCAGACCTGGAAACTGACGCCCATCGGTGCGCGGATGCGCATCATGCTCAAGCTCCAGGCGCTGATCCGCGAGCATTCCAAGCGCATCGCCGCGGTGCTCAGCGCCGAACAGGGCAAGACCATCGCTGACGCCGAGGGCGATATTTTCCGCGGCCTGGAAGTGGTCGAGCACGCCTGTTCCATCGGCACCCTGCAGATGGGGGAGTTCGCCGAGAACGTCGCCGGTGGCGTGGACACCTACACGCTGCGCCAACCGATCGGGGTGTGCGCGGGCATTACGCCGTTCAACTTCCCGGCGATGATTCCGCTGTGGATGTTCCCGATGGCCATCGCCTGCGGCAACACCTTTGTGCTCAAGCCGTCGGAACAGGATCCGCTGTCGACCATGCTGCTGGTGGAGCTGGCCATCGAGGCCGGCGTACCGGCGGGTGTGCTCAACGTGGTACACGGCGGCAAGGACGTGGTGGATGCGCTCTGCACCCACAAGGACATCAAGGCGGTTTCCTTCGTCGGTTCGACGGCGGTCGGCACCCACGTGTATGACCTGGCGGGTCGCCATGGCAAGCGCGTGCAATCGATGATGGGCGCCAAGAACCACGCGGTGGTATTGCCCGATGCCAATCGTGAGCAGACCCTCAACGCCTTGGTCGGCGCCGGTTTCGGCGCGGCGGGCCAGCGTTGCATGGCCACCTCCGTGGTGGTGCTGGTGGGCGCGGCCAAACAATGGTTACCGGAGCTCAAGGCCCTGGCGCAGAAACTCAAGGTCAACGCCGGCAGTGAGCCGGGCACCGACGTCGGCCCGGTGATTTCCAAGCGGGCCAAGGCACGGATTCTCGAGTTGATCGAGAGCGGCGTGAAGGAAGGCGCGAAGCTGGAACTCGATGGCCGTGGCATCAGCGTGCCGGGCTTCGAGCAGGGCAACTTTGTCGGCCCGACCCTGTTTTCCGGTGTGACCACCGAGATGCGCATCTACACCGAGGAAATCTTCGGCCCAGTGCTGGTGGTGCTGGAAGTCGACACCCTGGATCAGGCGATTGCCCTGGTCAACGCCAACCCATTCGGTAACGGCACCGGCCTGTTCACCCAGAGCGGTGCGGCGGCGCGCAAATTCCAGAGCGAAATCGACGTTGGCCAGGTGGGCATCAACATCCCGATCCCGGTGCCGGTGCCGTTCTTCAGCTTCACCGGTTCCCGCGGTTCGAAACTCGGCGACCTTGGCCCGTACGGCAAACAAGTGGTGCAGTTCTACACTCAGACCAAGACCGTGACCGCGCGCTGGTTCGATGATGACAGCGTCAATGACGGTGTGAACACCACCATCAATCTGCGTTAAGGAGCCGGACATGAACATCGCATTTATCGGCCTGGGCAACATGGGCGCCCCCATGGCGCGCAACCTGCTCAAGGCCGGCCATTCGCTGAACCTGTTCGACCTGAACCAGACGGTGCTGGCCGAGCTGGCGGCATTGGGCGGTACGATCAGCGCCTCGCCTCGCGACGCGGCCCAGGGCGCCGGGCTGGTGATCACCATGCTGCCGGCCGCCGCCCATGTGCGTAGCGTCTGGCTGGGTGAGGACGGTGTGCTGGCCGGTATCGCCGCTGGCACGCCGGCGGTGGATTGCAGCACCATCGATCCGCAGACCGCTCGCGACGTGGCGGCTGCCGCTGCGAAACAAGGGGTGGCGATGGCCGATGCGCCCGTCTCGGGTGGCACCGGCGGTGCGGCGGCGGGCACGTTGACCTTCATGGTCGGCGCCACGGCTGAGTTGTTCGCCACCTTGCAACCGGTACTGGCACAAATGGGCCGCAACATCGTGCACTGTGGCGAAGTCGGCACCGGGCAGATCGCCAAGATCTGCAACAACCTGCTGCTGGGCATTTCCATGGTGGGCGTCAGCGAGGCCATGGCCCTGGGCGATGCCTTGGGGATCGACACCCAGGTGCTGGCCGGGATCATCAACAGCTCGACGGGTCGTTGCTGGAGTTCGGACACCTACAACCCGTGGCCGGGCGTGATCGAAACGGCGCCGGCGTCCCGTGGCTACACGGGTGGCTTTGGCGCCGACCTGATGCTCAAGGACCTTGGCCTGGCGACCGAAGCCGCGCGGCAGGTCCATCAGCCAGTGGTGCTGGGGGCGGTGGCGCAGCAGTTGTACCAGGCGATGAGCCAGCGAGGCGAGGGCGGCAAGGATTTTTCGGCGATTGTTAACAGCTATCGCAAGCCGCAATAAACCTGCGGTGCTCTGAAGCTTTTGTGGCGAGAGATGCATTCCAGAAGTTGCTTTCCGAGAGACCATGTCGGGTGGTCTCTCGGTTTTTTGTTTCAGGCGAAGACGAAATATTTGCGCACGGTCTCGACCACTTCCCACGTGCCTTTCATGCCTGGCTCGATGACGAAGATGTCACCGGCGCGCAGATGGATCGGCTCCAGGCCCTCTGGGGTGATGATGCAGTAGCCTTCCTGGAAATGGCAGTACTCCCACTTCACGTATTCCACATACCATTTGCCGGGTGTGCAGATCCAGGTGCCCATGATCTTGCTGCCGTCTTCGCTGGTGTAGGCGTTGAGGTTGACGGTGTGCGGGTCGCCTTCGAGTTTTTCCCATTTGCAGGCATCGAGTACGGGCAGTGGATGGGTGTCGCGCAGGACGGTGATGGGGGCGGTCATGTGAACTCCGAAAGGGCGGAAGAGAACAGGCACCCTAACGCGTGGCCCGGGCGGGTAGATGCCTGTGGTCGACATCGAGCTATCCAGAAGCGCGCATCAATCGGCCAGATGTCGAGCCAGGGCGCTGGCGTAGGCCGGCAAACCGTCGAAATTGCGGGCGCACAGCAGCAGCGCCCGGTGGGTCCAGGCCTCTTGCAGCGGGACGCAGTGATACGAAGGCTCGGGCGGGCGCCGGTCGATGGCCGCCTTCGGCACGATGGCAATGCCCGCACCATGGGCCACCATGCGAATCATGCCGTCGAAACCATCGGCGCGAATGCGGATTTGCATGCGCGAGCCGATGTGCAGGGCCTGTTCTTCCAGGTGAATCGCCAGGGCACTGGAGGCGTTCAGGCCGACATAGTCGTGGCTGAGGGTCTCGCTGAAACGCACCGCTCGACCGTCAGCCAGTGGGTGCCCGGTCGGTAGGATCAAGACCAGTGGATCGTCGCGAAACGGCCAGGCCTGAAGGCCGTTGGTGTCCACCGCGTCGGAAACGATCCCCAGGTCCGCCGCGCCCTGGCGCAGCGCATGGGTGATCCGTGAGCTGGGTAATTCCTGCAGGTCGATGTCGAGGTGGGGATGGGCCTTGAGAAAGCCCGCCAGCAGTTCGGGCAGGTACTCGGTCATGGCGCTGGTGTTGCACAACAATCGCACCCGGCCTTTGACGCCCTTGGCGTATTCGGCCAGGTCCTGTTGCAGGCGTTCGGCCTGTTGCAACAGGGCCCGGGCGTGCTCGGCCAGGGCCCTGCCAGCGGGCGTTGGGGTTACGCCACGCCGTCCGCGCTCAAGCAGATCGATGCCCAGGGAAGCTTCCATGGCCCGGACCCGCGCACTGGCCGCGGCCAGGGACAAATGGCTGCGGGCCGCACCGGCGGTGATGTTGCCGGTGTCGAGGATGTGCAGGTAGAGGCGCAGGTCGGTGAGGTCGAAGTGCATGGGCTGGTGATCCTGTGCCGGGTTTGTCTGGTGTCTGGTACATCGTCATCGCGAGCAAGCTCGCTCCCACAGTGGGATTGCATTTCAAACTGTGGGAGCGAGCTTGCTCGCGATAGCGTCGGCAGCATCAGCGAATGAACAGCCTCTTGCCACAAGAGAGGCAGCCTCAGTATATGGCAGATTTTCAAGCCAGGTGCCGGGGCGCACGATACCCCCATGAACACACTCGTCGCTTTCTACCAAAACCTCGGCCTGGCCCTTTCCCTGCTGGTCCTTGTCACCTTCCTGCTGGCCGGCACCATCAAGGGTGTGATCGGCCTGGGGCTGCCGACCATCTCCATGGGCTTGCTCGGGCTGGCTATGGCACCGGCGCAGGCTGCGGCGTTGCTGATTATCCCGGCAACCCTGACCAATCTCTGGCAATTGGCGTTCGGCGGTCATCTGCAAGCCCTGATCCGGCGCCTGTGGCCGCTGCTGCTGGCGATTTTCATGGGCACCGGGCTCGGTACGCTGTGGCTCGGTATGACGGGCGGGGCTTGGGTCGTGCGGGCCTTGGGCGGGGCGTTGTTGCTGTATGCATTGAGCGGGCTGTTGCTGCCAACGCTGCGGGTCGGTCCCGATGCCGAATCGTGGATCGCTCCGCTTTGTGGGCTGCTGACCGGCCTGATCACGTCCGCCACCGGTGTGTTCGTCATTCCGGCGGTGCCCTATCTGCAAGCGCTGGGCTTGAGCAAGGATGAACTGGTGCAGGCCCTGGGCCTGTCTTTCACCGTTTCTACACTGGCCCTGGCCGCCGGCCTGTTGTGGCGCGGCGAACTGGGCGGCGGCGAATTGAGCGCTTCGTTACTGGCGCTGGCACCGGCGCTGCTGGGGATGTGGCTGGGGCAATGGTTGCGCCAGCGGATCAGCGCCGTGTGGTTCAAACGGGCATTTTTCATTGGCCTTGGCGTGCTCGGCGGCCATCTGCTGATCAGCGGCTAGCCGAGGCCGGGCTGAGCATGTCGACGCGGCGGATGTCGAAGTCGCGCTCCAGATACTCCATGCGTCGCTCGAAGAATTGCCGCATGTGCGGCAGGTTCGAGTGCACCTCCAGGTGCGCCTGGGATGCCCAGATTTCATAGAAGATGAACAGCGTTGGATCCTGCTGGTCCCGCAGCATGTGATATTCGATGCAACCGGGCTCGGCACGGCTTGGCTCGACGTAGGCGCGAAACAGCGCTTCGAAGGCTTCGGCTTTTTCCGGGCGGGTCTTGGCATGCAGGATGAAACCGTGCAGTTCGCTCATCGAGGGGGCTCCTGAATAAAAGAGGTGTCGGAGCTTACGGCAATAATCGGCCTTCCATTCTTGCGTATAGGTCAAATCAGTTTTGCCGTTGCGGTGCTTATTCCGCGCGAAGCTCGTCGGTACCCTGCCGCCATCATTTTCAACCTTTCCATGCAGCGGCCCTCCAACGGCCCACGCCGTGGAACCCGATGAGGCTCCCCATGAAAAAAGTCCTGTTGCTCAACGGCGGCAAACAATTCGCCCACTCCGACGGTCGCTATAACGCCACCCTCCACGACACGGCGCTCAGCGTGTTGGACCGTGGCGGTTTCGATGTGAAAACCACCTTCATCGACGGCGGCTACGACGTCCAGGAGGAAGTCGCCAAGTTTCTCTGGGCCGACGTGATCATTTACCAGATGCCAGGCTGGTGGATGGGCGCACCGTGGACCGTGAAGAAATACATCGACGAAGTCTTCACCGAAGGCCACGGCAGCCTCTATGCCAGCGACGGTCGGACCCGTTCCGATGCCTCCCAGAAATATGGCAGCGGCGGCCTGATCCAGGGCAAGCAGTACATGTTGTCCCTGACCTGGAACGCCCCGCAGCAAGCCTTCGACGACCCGACCGACTTCTTCGAAGCCAAGGGCGTGGACGCGGTGTACTTCCCGTTCCACAAGGCCAATCAGTTCCTCGGCATGACCGGCCTGCCAACCTTCCTGTGCGTGGACGTGATGAAGCGCCCAAACATCGAAGAGGATGTGGCGCGGTATGAGCGGCATTTGATCGAGGTGTTCGGCCTTTCGCGGTAATCCGGCTACTATCGGGACCTACCTGAAGGCAATGATGCATCTGTGGCAAGCCCTGCCACATTGAGTTGCATGTCATGAGAGGACGCCTGTGAAAGCCAGATCCGACGAGTTGCAGATTTTCGTCTGCGTGATCGAGTGCGGATCGATCTCCGCTGCCGCCGAACAGGTCGGGCAGACGCCATCGGCGGTCAGCCGCACGCTGTCGCGGTTGGAGGCCAAGCTCGACATCACGCTGATCAACCGCACCACGCGGCGCATGGACCTGACCGAGGAGGGAAAATATTTCTTCGAACAGGCCAAAGGCATCCTCGACCAGATGGATGAACTGGAAGAACGCTTGTCGTCCCGCCAGAAAAATCCCGCGGGACGCTTGCGGATCAACGCGGCGTCACCGTTCATGCTGCACGCCATCGTCCCGCACATCGAAGAGTTTCGCCGGCTCTACCCGGACATCCAGCTCGAACTCAACAGCAACGACCTGATCATCGATTTGCTGGAGCAAAGCACCGACATCGCCATTCGTATCGGCACCCTCACTGACTCGACGCTGCATGCCCGGTCCCTGGGGTGCAGCCCCTTGCACATCCTGGCCAGTCCAACTTATCTGAAGCAGCACGGCACGCCTTCGAGCGTCGCCGAGCTGGCAGGTCATGCGCTGTTGGGCTTTGCCCAGAACGAGGTGCTCAATCAGTGGCCGCTGCGCCATGTACACGGCGATCGCTGGCCGATCCAACCCGCCATCAGCGCCTCCAGTGGCGAAACCGTGCGCCACCTGGCGTTGCAAGGGCAGGGCATCGCTTGCCTGTCGGATTTCATGACCCGTGACGACATCCAGGCCGGTCGGCTGAAGGTGTTGCTGGCCGACGCCAACAGCGGATACCGCCAGCCGATCAATGCGGTGTACTACCGCAACTCGCAATTGGCGTTGCGGATCCAGTGTTTCCTGGACTTCATCCAGGGCAAGCTCGCTGAATACGCCTCGCGGGAATTCAAGGGCTGATTCGTGACTTCCAGGCAAGAGTGATTTGGGCAATGTGGACTGTTTCGCCAAGGATCGGTCCCCGATACTCGTCCCATCACTGATTTGCCAAGGAGTTCGTCCATGAACGTATTCATCACCGGCGCTGCCGGTTTTATCGGCGGTTCCATCGCCACCGGCCTGGTACGTGCCGGGCATCAAGTCACCGGTCTGGTGCGCAGCGCCGAACAGGCGGGCGAGCTGACTGCACTGGGCATCAAGCCGGTCATCGGCACCCTCGAAGACAGCAAGCTGCTCACCGAACAGGCACGTGCTGCCGACGCGGTGATCAATGCCGCCAGCAGCGATCACCGCGGTGCGGCAGAGGCCTTGATCGAAGGGCTCAAGGGTTCGAACAAAGTGCTGCTGCACACCAGCGGTTCGAGCATTGTCGGCGATGCGTCGGGCGGTCGCTCCAGCGAGGACATCTACTACGAAGGCAAGCTGCCGCAACCCACCATCGACAAAGCGGCCCGTGTCGCCATCGACAATCTTGTCCTGAATGCCGCCCAGCAAGGCGTGAATTCGGCGGTGATCTGCAACACCTTGATCTACGGCCACAGCCTGGGGGTCAAGCGTGACAGTGTGCAATTGCCACGCCTGCTCAAGCAGGCGCGTAAAAGCGGGGTGGTGCGGCATGTGGGACCGGGGCAGAACATCTGGTCCAACGTGCACATCGAAGACGTGGTCGAGCTGTACACGTTGGCCCTGACCCGTAACGTACCCGGCACGTTCTATTTCGTTGAAAGCGGCGAGGCCTCGTTCATCGACATGACCACTGCCATGGCCCGAGCGCTGGGGCTGGGCGAGCCGCAGGATTGGCCGCTGGCCGAAGCCGAGGCCGAATGGGGTTACGAAATGGCCAACTATGGCCTGGGTTCCAACAGCCGTGTGCGAGGCACGAACGCCCGTGAGCTGCTGGGCTGGACGCCGAAGCGGACGTCGGTGGTGGAGTGGATTCTTGATGAGATGGTGTGAGTGACATCGATGGTGCCAGCAGAATAAGCACCCTTGCTCGCGATGGCGTCGGGTCAGTCAGTACTGAAGTTGGCTGACCCACCGCTATCGCGAGCAAGCTCGCTCCCACAGGTTTTTGTTGGGTGTTGCTTCAGTCGTGCTGCACGCCTGCGCGCTTGAGCATTTGCTTGCAGCGCTCGGACAGGTGAAACACCCGCAGGTGCTTGCCAGCTTTGCTGTAGCGCTCGCGCAGGGTCTTGAGCGCGGCGACGGCCGAGTAGTCGACGAAGCGCAAGTGACGGCAATCGAGGGTCACCAGGGCCGGGTCGTTGGCCGGATCGAACTGGTTGAGGAACGGCGTCGACGAGGCGAAGAACAGCGTGCCGTGCAAGCGATAAAGCTTGCTGCCGTCGGCTTCCTCGTGGGTGTCGGCGTACAGCTCCCGGGCTTGTTGCCAGGCGAAGTTGAGCGCCGCGATGATGATCCCGCAGAGCACGGCCACGGCCAGGTCGGTGAACACCGTGATCACCGTCACCGCGACGATGACCAGCACATCGTTGGCCGGCACTTTGTTGACCACCCGCAACGAGGCCCAGGCGAATGTCTGCTGGGACACCACGAACATCACCCCCACCAGCGCCGCCAGCGGGATGCGCTCGATCAGCGGCGACAGGAACAACACGAACAGCAACACCATCACCCCGGCCACCACGCCCGATAACCGCCCGCGTCCGCCCGAGCTGAGGTTGATCATCGTCTGGCCGATCATGGCACAACCGCCCATGCCGCCGAGCAAGCCGGAGGCCATGTTGGCCGCGCCCAACGCCACGCACTCACGGTCCGGATAACCGCGGCTCTCGGTGATTTCATCGGTCAGGTTCAAGGTCAACAAGGTTTCCAGCAAACCGACCATTGCCATGATGACCGCATAGGGTGCGACGATTTGCAGGGTCTCCAGGTTCCAGGGAATGTCCGGCAGGGCAAAGGTCGGCAAGCCGCCGGCGATGTGGGCCATGTCGCCCAGCGTTCGGGTCGGCAGGCCGAGCAGGTCGACCGCCAGGCCAACACCGAGGATGGCCACCAGCGCCGGCGGCACGCTGCGGGTCAGGCGCGGTAGCAGGTAGACGATGGCCATGGTCAGCGCCACCAGGCCGGCCATCAGGTACAGCGGCGGGCCGCTCAGCCAGGCCTCGCCATTCTTGAAGTGTTCCAGCTGGGCCAGGGCAATGACGATCGCCAGGCCATTGACGAAGCCGAGCATCACCGGATGCGGCACCATCCGCACCAGTTTGCCCATGCGCAACAATCCGAACGCCATCATGATCAGCCCGCCCAGCAGCACGGTCGCCAACAGGTACTGCACGCCGTGCTGCACCACCAGCGCGACGATCACCACCGCCATCGATCCCGCCGCGCCTGACACCATCGCGGGGCGACCGCCGAACAACGCGGTCAGCGTGCAGAGGATGAACGCGCCGTACAGCCCCATCAGCGGGTTGAGGTGAGCCACCAGGGCGAAGGCGATGCACTCGGGGAGCAGGGCGAAAGAGGTGGTAAGGCCGGCGAGGGCATCGGCGCGAAGGCGTGCTGGTTTCATGATTTACCTGACTGGGCGCCGGTGGAGCGTCGGCTGCCGGGGCGTGGTGCGAAAACAGCTGCGGATGGTACGGAATTGAGTGCGGGGCGGCCAGCCGTCTGTGGTGAGGGGATTTATCCTCTCGCCACAAGAGAAGGGTTCTGTATGAAAGTCCGGCGCTGGATTTTCATAGCGGCTGCATCGCGATGTCCATTAGCGACATTTCTTGCCTGTGGGCGAAAATTACTTTCAGTGGGTTTGAAGAATCCTCGTCGAAATGATTTATGAGTTTCACAACACATTGACGTGACCCCATTCGAGGAGTAACGCATGGCCCCTGCTTTCGGTTATTGGCTACTGGTCTACGCGGCCATCGCCATCATTGCGCTGATCGTTCTGATCGCCCGTTATCGGCTCAATCCGTTCATCGTGATTACCCTGGTTTCCATTGGCCTGGCGTTGCTGGCCGGGATGCCGCCGTCGGGTGTGGTGGGGGCGTACGAGGCGGGTGTCGGCAAGACGCTGGGGCACATTGCGCTGGTGGTGGCCTTGGGCACGATGCTCGGCAAGATGATGGCCGAGTCCGGCGGGGCGGAGCGGATGGCGCAGACCCTGATCGAACGCTTCGGCGAGCGCAACGCCCACTGGGCGATGGTGTGCATTGCCTTCCTGGTGGGCTTGCCGTTGTTCTTCGAAGTCGGCTTCGTGCTGCTGGTGCCCATCGCCTTCACCGTCGCCCGGCGTGTGGGCGTGTCGATCCTGATGGTGGGGCTGCCGATGGTCGCCGGGCTTTCGGTGGTTCATGCCCTGGTGCCGCCCCATCCGGCGGCGATGCTGGCGGTGCAGGCATTCCAGGCCTCGGTGGGCCAGACCTTGCTGTACGCGATCCTGATCGGCATTCCCACCGCGATCATCGCCGGCCCGCTGTACGCCAAATTCATCGTGCCGCGCATCCAGCTACCGGTCGAGAACCCGCTGGAGCGACAATTCCTCGACCGCGAGCCGCGCGCCAGGCTGCCGGGTTTCGGCGTGACCCTGGGGACCATTCTGCTGCCGGTGATCCTGATGTTGATCGGCGGCTGGGCCAACCTGATCTCCACGCCGGGCAGCGGTTTCAACCAGTTCCTGCTGTTCATCGGCAACTCGGTGATCGCCTTGCTGCTGGCGACCATCCTCAGCTTCTGGACCCTCGGCCTGGCCCAGGGCTTCAACCGTGAATCGATCCTCAAGTTCACCAACGAATGCCTGGCGCCGACCGCCAGCATCACTTTGCTGGTGGGTGCCGGCGGTGGTTTGAACCGGATCCTGGTGGACGCCGGGGTCACGCAACAGATTGTCGGCTTGGCCCAGGAGTTCCAGTTGTCACCGCTGGTCATGGGCTGGCTGTTCGCCGCGCTGATGCGCGTTGCCACCGGATCGGCCACGGTGGCGATGACCACGGCCTCGGGCATCGTCGCGCCTGTGGCGATTGGCCTGGGTTATCCCCACCCCGAACTGCTGGTGCTGGCCACCGGGGCCGGGTCGGTTATCTTTTCCCACGTCAACGACGGCGGCTTCTGGCTGATCAAGGAATACTTCAATATGACCGTCACGCAAACCTTCAAGACCTGGACGGTGCTCGAAACGCTGATTTCCGTGGTCGCGTTCGCCTTGACCCTCGGGCTTTCACGCTTGCTTTGAGCGCAACGCACCCCAACAGGAGCCGCCATGGACATCCTCTACCAGATCCGTTCCCGCCAGGATTCCTTCAGCGCCGGCGAAGGAAGAATCGCCCGGCTGATGCTCGAAGACGTCGGCTTCGCCGCCTCCGCCAGCCTCGATGAACTGGCCCAACGGGCGGAAGTCAGCAGCGCTACCCTGTCGCGCTTCGCTCGTACTGTCGGTTGCCGCGATCTTCGCGACCTGCGCCTGCAACTGGCCCAGGCCAGTGGTGTCGGCAGCCGTTTCCTCGACCCGGCCGGTGCGCCGGAGCAATCGGCGTTTTATGGACAGATCGTTGGCGATATCGAAGCGACTCTGCGCCAGCATCTGTCGGCATTCGAAGAGTCGCGGTTCGGCGATGCCGTGCGGATGATCGGCAAGGCGCGAATGATCCATGCGTTCGGCCTCGGTGGCTGGTCGGCGCTGTGCGGCGAGGAGTTGCAGGTACGGCTGGTGCGTTTCGGTTACCCGATTGCCGCCTGTCGCGACCCGGTGATGATGCGCATCACCGCCACTTCGCTGAGTGACCAGCACCTGGTCATCGCCTGTTCACTGACCGGTATCACGCCGGAGCTGTTGAGTGCCGTTGAATTGGCCCGCAGCTACGGCGCGGCGATCCTGGCCGTCACCCGCGCCGACTCGCCACTGGCCCAACTGGCCGACTGCGTGCTGCCCCTGCAAGGCGCCGAAACCTCGTTCATCTACAAACCCACGGCGGCGCGCTACGGCATGCTGCTGGCCATCGACGTGCTCGCCACCGAGCTGGCGCTGGCCCACCCCGAAGACAATCAAGAGCGCCTGCGGCGAGTCAAACTCGCCCTGGACGATTACCGCGGCGGCGACGATCACTTGCCGCTGGGAGACTGACATGCTGTACGACACGCTTATCCGCAATGCGCTGGTCATCGACGGCAGCGACAGCCCCGGTTACCACGCCGACGTCGGCATTCGCGCCGGGCGCATCGAACGCATCGGCGAGCTGGATGATGCCCGGGCGCTTGAAGAAATCGACGCCGGCGGCCGCGTGCTGGCGCCAGGGTTCATCGATGTGCACACCCACGACGACACGGTGGTGATTCGCCAACCGCAGATGCTGCCCAAGCTCAGCCAGGGCGTGACCACGGTGATCGTCGGCAACTGCGGCATCAGCGCTTCGCCGGTGAGCCTGCGGGGCGATCCACCGGACCCGATGAACCTGCTCGGCACGGCCCAGGCGTTCGCCTACCCGCGCTTCGGAGATTATCGTGGGGCGGTAGAGGCGGCGAAGCCGGCGGTCAACGTGGCCGCGTTGGTCGGGCACACGGCGTTGCGCAGCAATCACATGGATGATTTGTTGCGCACTGCCTCGGTGGGAGAAATCGCTGCCATGCGTCGGCAATTGCGCGAAAGCCTGGAGGCCGGTGCACTGGGTTTGTCCACCGGCCTGGCCTATGCCAACGCATTTTCGGCGTCCACCGACGAAGTCATGCAACTGACCGAAGAGTTGAGTGCATTCGGCGCGGTCTACACCACCCACCTGCGTAGCGAATTCGAGCCGGTGCTCGAGGCCATGGACGAGGCGTTCCAGATCGGTCGTCATGCGCAGAGCCCGGTGATCATTTCCCACCTCAAATGCGCGGGCGCCGGTAATTGGGGGCGAAGCCCGCAGGTGCTCGCGGCCTTGGAGAACGCGGCGAAAACCCATCCGGTCGGTTGCGACTGCTACCCCTACGCGGCCAGCTCCTCGACCCTGGATCTCAAGCAAGTGACCGATGCCCATCGCATCACCATCACCTGGTCGACACCGCACCCGTCAATGGGCGGGCGCGACCTGACCGACATCGCCCGCGAATGGGCGGTGTCGCTGTTGGAAGCGGCGCGGCGCCTGCAACCGGCCGGTGCGGTGTACTACGGCATGGATGAAGGCGACGTCCGCCGGATCCTCGCCCATCCGCTGTCCATGGTCGGCTCCGACGGATTGCCCGAAGACCCGTTTCCCCATCCGCGCTTGTGGGGCGCATTCCCACGGGTGCTGGGCCATTTCAGTCGTGATGTCGGGCTGTTTGCGTTGCACACCGCCGTGCACAAGATGACCGGCCTTTCAGCGGCGCGTTTCGGCCTCAAGCAACGGGGGGAAATCCGCGAAGGCCATTGGGCGGACCTGGTGTTGTTCAATCCACACACCATTCGCGATGTGGCCGATTTCAACCAACCTCAACGGGCTGCCGAAGGGATTGATGGCGTGTGGGTCAATGGTGTCTTGAGCTACCGCGAAGGCCAGGCAAACGGGTGCCGGAAAGGGCGATTCCTGGCGCGGGAAGGCGACTTGCGCCGGGGGTTTGGTCCCGCGAATGGCGTGTAAGCGGCTGATATTGTGTAAATTGACGTCACAATAATGGCACTGCGACACTAAAGAAGCCGGACCCAAGGCCGAAGCATTGGGGTCAACCCTCTAAACTGGGTCTTTTCAGCCAGGGAGCAACCCATGAGCTTCGGTAAAACCACCCCGATCCTGCGGATCTTCGATGAAACCAAGGCGTTGGCGTTCTATGTCGACTTCCTGGGCTTTACCGTCGACTGGCAACATCGCTTCGGTGATCACTTCCCGTTGTACTTGCAAGTTTCCCGTGGCGACTGCGTGTTGCACCTGAGCGAGCACCATGGCGATTGCACGCCGGGCTCGGCCCTGCGGATCGAGACCGATGAGCTAGAGGCGTTCCAGCAGCAATTGCAGGACAAGGCGTATCGCTACGCTCACCCCCAGATCCAGGCCATGCCCTGGGGGAGCCAGGACATGACGGTGGTCGATCCGTTTGGGAACCGGTTGGTGTTTACCAATGCGATCACTGTCTGAGAGGCGCCTCCGCTCGAATTCCCCAGGCCTGGCAGGATCCGAGCGGGTTTGAGTTGGCCAGGTGCAGTCAGGGACCGAGACCAGGGCGCGGAGCACGATTGATAGCCAAGACATGCTCGTTGTATTTCGCATAGTCCATAGCGTGGCGTCCCGTCTGGATACTGACGCTTTCCGGGATGATGCCGCTGCAATTGAAACAGGCAATGAAAGGTTTCGGTTCGTCCACGCCGGTTATTTTGTGGGTGAACAGTTGCGTGTTCGACAGCTTCATTTCAGCTTGACCCGGGTAGAGCGCAACGACCGAGTTGATCAGGCGGACTTCTCCGTGCGCCCCTGGCCCGCCCGTGAGCGTGGGAATGATGTTGTCGGATTTCTCGATGTGCTTGGCGATGAGGTTCTGGGTGTATTGCTGAAGTTCATGGACGTCCTCGACAGTCCTGCTCAGCGTCGGGTCGCTCTTTAACTCGTCAAGGTCCAGTTCGATTTTATGGATCGGATCGTTTTTCGTCGCGCTGTATCGTTCGGCCAGGTCGGCCAGGTATTCATGGGTATTGCCAATCCTGTAGCTGCCGAACTTCAGGTAGAAGCTTTCGCTTTGGGCGGTGCCGCCATACGTCTTGTCTACGCCACGGTATCCCTCCGGGCCGGATTTAGGCCCGGTGAGGTTGTAGAACTCGTTGAGGCCCACGCCCAAGCCCTCGACCAAGCCATGGGAGTGAACGACCAGCTCCTTGCGTTTGGTTTTGCTGAAACTGGGGCTGGCGTCGGGGTCTGGAGGACCTTCCTGATGAGTGCCGGCACGTTTTTTAGCGTGTTTCGTCGGTGGCGGCTGCATCATTTTCAGGGAGCGGGCGTGGCCATCCTCTTTCATCCATTGGATGAAATCCTCCTTCATCCACCCTTGACGGTCGACAAACCTGAGGGGGTTGTTTCCCACCATGCCATACAGGTTCAAGCCATCGACCGCTCCTGCCGGGTCGGGACTGATCCAGCGTTGCAACCACGGCGCGTAGTACCGCTGCCCGTAGTAATACAGGCCACTGGCATCGCGTTCCTTGCCGGAGTAGCGAAGGGTCCGGTAGTCGGCTTCCACGGCCGAGCGGGAGGCCTGCCAAGCGGTTGCGCCGTAGGGCAGGTAGCTTTCCTGGCTGATCAGGCCGCCCTGGTCGTCGAGTTCCAGTGAGCTGGAGCCCAGGTGGTCACCAAGGCTATAGCGAATCGGGTTGGCGGCGATACCGGACGGTCGGCCTTCGGTCCAGTGCAGGTAGCGCACATTGTAGCGACCGGCTTGCAGGGTAATGACTTCCAGGCGTTCATTATCGCGCGTGCGAATTTCGAGGCCCGGCAGATAACGGACTTCCCGGGTATGAATTCGTGTTGCGCCCAGGGTTGTCTGGAGCTTGCGTACCCGTTGGCCGCCGCTGTCGTAGCGATAGCGCTCGATGTCATCGGCAGCGTTTTCACGCCGCACCAACACCACGCCGTCGAGCTGGTTGCGCAGGTTCCACGTCAGCGCCTGGCCCGGGGCAAGCGTCCGCTGGTTGCCGTTGGCATCGAAGTCCACTGCTATGTCGGGCGTCGATTGGCCTTTGTTCCAAGCACGCAGGCGATTGCTCGCGGCGGCCACGTTCAGGGTCCGGGTGTAGTGGTTGCCGTCGCGACGATGGCGCAATTCGATCAGGTTGCCGCCGGCGTCGTACTCGTAGTGTTCGGTGAAGTTGAACAGCTGATTCGGGTCGATGGGTGTTTTGCCGGGGGCTGGAAGGTCCGGGGGGCCGGTCAATCCGGCGGCCTCGCGGCCCGTTGCGCTGATCAATTGGTAAAGACTGTCGTAGGTGAATGTGCTGGCGGCTTCGACCCGCTGGTTACTGCCGAACTGCACCGGTTGGGCCTTGTCCTCGAGATGCGTCACGTTGCCCACCGGGTCGTAGGTGTAGCGCAGATCCTGCAAGGTGCTGGCCGCCCGCGACGTGCGCAGGGCGGTCAATCGACCGTTGGCCGGATCGAACACGGCGCGACTGACGACCCCGTTGCCGGCCGTCTGGGATTCGATCTGGCCGGACGCGTTATAGACCAGATCGCTCATGATGACTTTTTCGGTCGCTGTGTTGCTTAACAGCAGGCCCACGGACTTGAGCTGACCGGCGATATCGAACGAGTAGCGCTGCTGGTGTTGGGCGGCATCGGTCTGCTGGATGATCCCGGCGAGGGCGTCGTAGCGCCAGCTCGTGGTGTAGCCGCTCCCCTGTTCCAGCAAGCGATCACGGTCTATCTCCTGCGCCGGCCAATCCAGGCGTTCGGCGGTGGCCAGCAGGTGCCGGGTCTGGCTGAGAGGTTTGGCGCAAAGCCCATAGTCATGGATCAGCAGGGTGCCGGCGCTGTCATCGTGACGGATCAGCGCACCGCAGCGGTTATGCACCGCAGACTCCGGCGAATTGTCGCCGTAGTGCCGGCATTCGACCCTGCGCGGCACGTCGCCGGCCGCTTGCTCATGAACGGCCGTCATGCGCAGTTGCGTGTCGTAGGTGGTTCGCCAATAGGTGCCTCGCTGATCCCAGCAGTGCGATAGCTGTCCGGCATCGCCAGGCAGGTACAGGCG
Source organism: Pseudomonas sp. NFIX10 (assembly GCF_900111955.1). Taxonomy (NCBI): domain Bacteria; kingdom Pseudomonadati; phylum Pseudomonadota; class Gammaproteobacteria; order Pseudomonadales; family Pseudomonadaceae; genus Pseudomonas; species Pseudomonas sp. NFIX10. The sequence goes on from NZ_FOKH01000017.1 coordinate 32,670, forward strand.
CCAACCAGCATCGATACTGTCGAGCAACAGCGTCTTGCCGGACAAGCTGAAGACCGTCCGCAGGTTCGCTCCGCCGGTCGCCATAGCAAACAGTCGGGGATCACGCTGCGCCACCGCTCGTCCCGCCGCGTCATAGTCTTTCTGGACAATGCGCGCCTGGGAGGGGGCCTGGGCGTCGCGCCGGTAGTAAGCGATTTGCCGCACGGGCAGGCCACGACCGTCGAGGGCATTGATCGTGGGCGTCTTGTGATGAAGGCGTGGGTTCATGCGCCACCTCCGGTCTTGGTGGCGTGTTCGGACAGGACTTCCTGCAGCGTGTCATTCTCGTCCTCGTCCACGGTGTACCAGGGATGACGTGTATGCCGACGCATGTAGGCGAGGCCATTTTGCTTGGCGAGTAACACGTGGCTGGGGCGTCCGAGTGGGTCGTAGAAGTGTTGATCGAAATGCCCGGACTGGCGCAAGGACGCATCGTTGATGTGGCTGTGCCGGTCGGCGAAATAAGGGCGGTAGATACGCACCGCCAGGCCCTTGCTGTTGTATTCCACCCGTTCGCTGACACGCCAGCGCCTGGCTGCGATCTGCTCCTTGGGCTTTCCATCCGTCAGTGTCAGATCGCCCTTGGCGTCGACGACGTAAGCCTGGCCCGGTTCGACGAGTTGCTTGCTTTGCAGGGTTCGCCCGAAGCCATCGAAGCCACTGACGGCGATGCGGATTTGTCTTCGGGGGGCATCCGGGAAGCGGTCGGCGACCAGCGTGGCGATGTGTATCGGTTCACGGGGCGCGGCCTCGACTTCGTGTTTCAGCTTGAGGTCGTTGGCGGAGGGTGTCTGGAGCTCCGCCAGGCGGGCTCGGGCCGATGCGCGGATATGGCCGGAGGGCAGCAGGTCGCCGTTGTCCACGCAACGCGCCAGCCAGTCGCTGTCCGACCGGGCAACCGTCGAAACACGTCCCATCCAACTGAAGGGCGCGTAATAGAGGGTCATGGCGGCATCTTGCAGAGCATCCCTGCTTTGGTTGATAGCGTCTGCCGGGCTGCTGAACGATGGCCGTTTGAACTGTGCGAGCGGCTTGAAACCCACGGGCGTGTGGTGCTCGTCCCCATGAAAAGAGGTGGCCAATACTTGGCCGAACGCACCGAACAGACCTTCTTGTACGTTACCGTTGGGGTCGATGATGCGCAGGGGCTGGAGTGAGCGGTAATCGTAAAACGCCTGGGTGGTGCAGCCGTCGGGCAGTTTGAAGGTGGTGACAAGACAAGCGTACGGGTCATGGCTCATCTCGTATATGCCTTGGCTTTTGCTCGGTTGTACGGTTCTGGTTTTGTAGAAGCCCGCCAATGGCGCGTAGGTGGTGAAAGCGCTTTTGACTGACCAGAGTTTTTTCTCCGGCGAGGTGTCGAGAAGAAAATCGCTCATTCGGTGATAACCCATTCGCTCCAATAGTTTTCCTTTGGGCCGGCTGTCCTGTGGCAGTAATTGGAAGGCGCCCAGGGCGGTTTCATCCAGCTCGGCGCTTTCCAGATGGTCGACCAGGGCCTGAAAATCCGCGACGCCGTCCGGCAGGGTCGCTGCGCTCGACGCGTGTCTGTAGCGCTGCACGGACAGGCCGGTCAGCACGCCTTGGGTTTTCCAGGTGGTCTGTTGCGTGAGTTCGCTGAGCGTTTCGAAAGACAGGTCCCGTGGGGTCAACCCCTCGTCCGCAGGGCGCTTGGGGCGCTGCAACGCCTGGGTGCGTTGGCGATAAGGCAGGCCGAGTCGCCATTGCTGGGGTGTCTGCAGGTGGATGAATTCGGCACGGGTTTCGTTCAGGTAGTAGAGCTGCTGCGCCGGGTCATGCGCATCGCGCCACCACTGTTGCGGGTCGGCTTCGCTGAACGGTGGTGTATCGCTGGCGGTTTTTCGTCGGGCGTAATGGATGTCCACGCTGTGGGTCAGCGCGCCGTACCGGTCGTGTTGCAGGTTCAGGGTGTGCCGGCATTGCGGGTCATCGGTAATGCCTTCGTACTGGTAGCGGATGGACTCCAGCAGCAGGGGCAACATTCGGGCCTGCTGGCGAACGCTGTCGGGCGCTTGCAGCAGGCGCAGCCCATAACGGTTTTCCTCCACCGAGTACAGACGGGTGGTTTTCAACTGTCTGTCGATGCCGAAGACCTCGCTGCGCAATACCCGGCCACATAGGGCGCGAGCCATTTCCAGTTCGGTCGCCGCGTCTGGCGAGGCAATGATGCGATCCTGCAACGACTCTGGCGGACAGTGGCACAGCACGGTCTTGCCCAGCGGCACGGCTTCCTTGTCTGCGCGGCTATAGCCATTGCGTGGCAGGTTCACCCTTCGTCCGGTGTGAAACCAGGTCTTTTTCAGGCAGGTGGCGGTGAAGGCCTGGACGTCGATGTCGCCGGGGCTCGCTTCAGTGTCGGTTTGCAGCAACAGGCCAAAGCCCCGAAACTCACGTTCGATGCCGTCGTAGTAACCCTGGCGATAGGAGAATGCCTGGGTCAGTCGATTGCCGGTTATTTCATCCACTTGGGTCTGAGCGCAAACCAGGTGCAGGGCCAAGGGCAAGCGACAGGTGAGGGGTTTGCCGGCCGTCATCCGCTGCAGTTTTTCATCCAGCCACTCCTGGGCCGAGCTGCGGTAGCGGATGCGCTGGTCGGCGCCCATGTTGTTGTGGATGCCGGTGAGCAGGTACGGTTTGGCGCTGACGAAGTCGTAGCGCCAATGCCGCGGCGTCATGTGCGGCGCGCTCAGGATCAGGCTGGAACAACCAAGCCCTTGCAGGTCGGCGATGCTGACCTGGCACAGAGGATCGTAGCGCAGGCCCTCCGGCCAGGGCAGGGCGACCGCAGGGCTGAAACCATGGCCGCAGCGGTTCATGAAAATCAGGGCCCGGTCCGCTTGCAGGTAGATCAGGTCCACAGCGCCGGAGCCATCCAGGTCCGCCAGGCGGATACGCGCGGCGTCGAAGCTGTCGTAGGCCAGCCCGGGGAAGTCCAGCACCCTGGCGTTGCCGAAACGCCCTCGGCCGAGGTTGGGCCAGCACTTCACTTCGTTGTGACGAATGCGCACCAGGTGCTGCTGGCCGCTGCCCAATACATCGCTGAAAGCCACCAGTTCGCCGGCTGAGGCACTGAATGGGGGCAGGGCGTCTTCGTTTTCCTCGCGAGGGACTTCCACGGGGGGCGAAAAGCCGTGTTCCCGCTGGTTGGCGTACAGACGAACACTGCGCGGGCCGATCACCGCCAGGTCGCCGAGCCCGGCACCCATCAGGTCGGCCAACTGCCCTTGGGGGCTGAAAAACTCTGGCGCAAGTGCATTGAACGTGGCGAAGCCCGACCAGCTTCGTTCGGCATCGAGGGCGAAAAAGCCGCTCACTTGCGGCTGGGCGACGAGCCAGTCCAAACGACCGTCACCCGTGAAGTCACTCAGGGCCTGGTGCACCGGTGTGGCGGTGTCGGTCGCCGGGATGTGGGGCAGCGTTCGCCACGGGCCGTAGGTCACGTCGTTGCCTTTGGTATTGGCCCGCATGGGCTCGCGGTAATGCCAGCCGTTGTCGGTTCGATGGAGCACCCCCGGCAGTCCCTCGCCGTACAGGTCCACCAGTTGATAGGCACGATCATCGTTGAGCCCCGGCATGTCCTGGAAACGCCGCCAGGCACGGGGTTCAGGCGCAAGCTGGAAGGTGCTGTAGCTGAATTCCACGGGCGGCCGGCTTTCGGCGGCTTCACCTTCGCCGAACGCCTGATCATGGGCGGCGCTAAGGAGCGGGTAACCCAGAGATGTCTGGTGATAATCCAGCAGCAGGCGCCGCACCAGGACGGGGGCGGTGCCCAACTCCTCGGGGAAGCGGTGAAACATCAGGACCTGGCGACACAGCCGTTCGGTGCGCAACTCAAAACCGTAGGCGAAGCTGGAAAATGCATCGCCACGGGCTTGCCACTGCTGGCCCTCATAAGACGGTTTTCCTGCGTAGGCGGTGGTCCGTTCGCCGTAGTCGAACACCAGTTCGAAGTGCCATTGCACGTTCGCGAGCCGATCCGCTGTCCACCCGTAAAGGTGTGCATCGGCCTCGAAATTGCCATAGCTGACCTGGCTCAAATAGCGTTGGGCCGTGGTGTCTGTCTTGTACTGGTAAAGGATGTGCTCGCCGTGGGCGTTCAGGCTTTCCTCCAGCAGCCATTCGCCGACACGGCTCGTATCCTGGGGATCGGCGCGCCGTGCTGACAGGTGCTTGCCAAACAGGTGGAGGCTGCCGTCGGCACCGTGCACCAGCCAGAAACCGGTCTTATCGTCTTGCGAGGACCAATGCTCAATTCGGTCGAAGTGGCTTTCGATCCTGGGAAAGTATTGGGTAACGGTATAGCGCGTGCCCAGGTCCAGACCGTTGTAGCGGTCGATGTAGATGGCGGTGATGACACCTTGTGGATCGCGTTCGGCTAGCCACGCCACCTCGCTGGGGCCGACGAACTCGTCATCTTCGGTATACGCCGGTACACCCTTGCTGGTGCGTCGCGTCACGCTGGGTAACGACAATCCCCAGCCGATGCCGAACACACCGTTGCCGAGCGAGCTGAGATAGCTCAGGGTCAAGGGCGGCGCAAAGCCACGCCCTGGGGATATGGGCAGGGCAATCTCATAGGAGGCCGTACCGTGGGCGCCGACGGGGCTCGATCCTTTGCCGATGCTTTGGATGGCGCCGCCCCCCTTGGGCAGGGACGGTGCGGTGACAGGCAGCGGGGCGTATTCATTCATTGCACACCTCCACCAACCCTGGCGGTATAGCTCACGTGCACGATGACGTCGGTCAGCGACTCCAGCAGGTCTTTTTGGGCCTCGGGGTTCGGGAAGGTCAGCTGCCACTTGGAAATCGCGCCGGTGTATTCAAACGGCAGGTAGCGATCATCGTTGAAGTTCAGGGTGAACAGACCGTTGTCGTCGACACCCGTCGAAAGGGCGATCTGCTGGTTGGCGCGCCAGCTCTCCATGGCTCCTCCTTGATCGTCCGGCGACAGGAACACGGTGCTGGCGGTCTGGGTCAGCGTGGCTCGAATGTTTTCATAGGGCCCGACGACGGTGGGCAGGGTCACGCTGATGGTTTTGATGCGCCGCAGGTAATGTCGCTGGCCCTTGTAGTCGTCTTCGAACAATTGATGGGTCAGCTCGAACTCGCATCTGCCCTGTTTCAGGTCTGCGTGCAACTGCGCCCACTCCTTGTTGAGAAAGCTGGCAGCGGTTTTGCCCTTGAGTTGTCGCAAGGATATTGTCTTGCGGATCTCCAGCTCCCGCTCGTGACGTTGCAGGTACCCGGCGTGCATCTTCAACAGGTTCAACTTCAGCCGCTCGCCAGCGCCAAGCCCGCGATAGGTCGCATGCCAGGCGCCAGGTTGAATGAAGCGGGTGTCGAAGTCGGCGATTTCATACTGCCAACAGGCTTCGGCGGCCAGGCATAGGCTCAATGTCGCGTCGTAGGCCTGGCGATACAGTGCGACCAACTGGCTGTTGAGCCATTGATACAGTTGTGCCTTGGTAAAGCGTTTGCTGAGGAAGTCGTAGTGGGCCTTGGCTTGGCCCAGGGTCGATTCGGCCAGCCGCAGTTGCAGGCGAGTGGCGGTTTGCTGCTCGGTGAATTGTGCCAGTTGTGCGTCGATCTGGGCCAGTTCGAGTTGTGCCTGGTCACGAATCAGGGTCCATTCCTCCCCGCGACGATCGAACTGTGCCGTGCGATCGAGATGAGCCGCCGCGGTACGATCGTCGATGGCGGCGCCTTGGGCGAGTGCGGTAGCCGCGTGCATGGCACCTTCCCAGCGAATGCCGCCATTGCTGAAACCAAAGATGTTCGGAGCCATCATCAGGCCGCCAGCCGTGACCTGGGCGTCCGATGCCGAGAGCTCGGAGGCGCCGCTGTTCAAGTACAACTGGCAGGCCAGGGTCTCGGCGCCACTGATACCGTTGTCCAGCAATTGTTGGTAGTGATTGATCCGGCCCTGGACAATCGCCTTGCTGGCCAGCAAGGCTTGGCGATTGTGCTGATCGATGATCAAGGCCTGGCGTTGCAGGTCGACGGAGATTTTTGCCAGGTCCCAGGCTTGCTGTTGTTGCAGCTCCTGCAACTGGGCCTGTTCCTTGCGCTCGATCAGCGACAGCAGCAGGGTGCCGAATTGGCTGAGGCTTTCCACGGCGTTCTGGGCATGGCTGTGCATGACGGTGAAGCGATAGTGGGGCATGGTGACGCTCGGCAGGCCTGTCGATGGGCTGTCCGAGAGACTCAGGGCATTGGCGCTGGAGAGGGCGCGCGGGTCCAGCGGTGCCGCGATGATCGGCAAATGCAGCGGCTTGCCGGCCATGTCGAGGTTATGCCGCAGGTTGTACAGGCGACTTTCTGCCGTCTCCCAGCGCTTGAGCAGTTGTGGGTTGAACGGCACGCGCAAATACGGGTTATCGATCGCCGCCAAGGCCGCTTGCGAATGGCCTTCCTGCGCAAGCGACGGCGGGCTGGCGGTTGGTAGGGGCAGCCGGTTTTCAAAGCGGCGTAGGTCATCATTATTCGAGGTGCTCAAGCCGTTAAGGCTGACGGCCGTCCAGTGATCGGCCGGTTGAACGGTCGGACGTGGCCCCAATAAGTCCAGTGTCCGGACGTACCAGAGCTTTGCCTCACTGAGGCTATCCGTTGTCAGCTCGCGGTACGCGGCATCGCCTCGGTTGATCAGGATGTCGAGGTACAGGAAGTACAGGGCCTTGCGAAAGTGCACGGGATGACTGCGAGCAATCTGATGGGGATCTTGGGGGGCCTGGTGGGAATACGACGGTATGTCACCGTCGAGCAAAGGGACGCTTCTCCAGCATTCGGCCTTCTTGCGACCCGGGTCGAAGACATAGCGGAGCCACCGTTCAGCTTCCTCATATCGATGCTCGGCGTTCAAGCGATGGGCGACCAGCCAGGGCACGTAGAGAAACAGTTCGGTGAAGTAACGACCGTATGGCCCATGGAAGTCCATTCTGTTGCTTGGGGCATCGGGCAGCGTGGGTTCCGGCAGGTGTTGAGTCGTCCAGTCAAACAGTTCGTCCAGGCTGTTTTCGGTACGCCGGATTAACTCTTCGGCGAATACGGTGTTCAGCCTGATCGGTTGGCGCTTTTGGCTACTGCCGTCGCTGTTCTTGATGGCGGACTTGGAAAAATCGATGAATTGGGTAGTGCCCAGGTTGGGTGTCGGTAGGGAGGTGATGCCGGGAGGCTGGGAGAGTGCAGGGGCGAGGTTGAGCGTGATCGCTTTGAGGGCGAAGGAAACTGTTTTTTCCGGTTCGCGAGGACTGGCTAACGCAACCCCATAAAATAAAGTAGCGCCCTGTTCAGTGATTTCTTCGATGTGCAGCGGGTATTCATAGAGAGCCGGTAACTGCGTTACTAAGGGCGTCGTCGCGACAGGTTTCAGGTCTTCATAAGTAAGTGAGTCGGGATCCAATGTGTCTGGCTGACGGAAGACAAGATATCTCCTATATAAAAGCTCTTCTTGGTAATTAACGATAGCCGGGATATTAAAAGTCTCTTTTGGTGTTTGGAAGGTCATAGGGACATTAGCCAAACGGTTGTTTTTGGTGGCGGCGATCAAATATCGGACCGCAGCGACGGAAATGAGCTTGCCACTTAAATCGCGATTCCATGGCAGCGTAAGGCTCTGCGATTCTTCATCATCTATGAGTACATTCGTCATATTGCCGAAGGACAATACATATTGGTCATAGAAGGCCCCGGGGATGAGTGTCATCGTGAGCTTCGAATCATCAACCAGGGGAATATAGGCGGAGGACGGTAAGCTTTCTTGAGGCGGAACTAGATTAAACTTTATGGTGCCTGTGTAGAGTGTAATTCTACTCACGGTCGGGGGGAGCGATGCGTTGTCGGCGTTGAAAGACAGGTAATGGGTCGAGTCGGCGGATCTGACGATCACGCCGTTTAGCTGGTCATCGAAGTTGGGAAGCGTATTAACGATGTTTTTTGGCAGGGTTGTGTCAGCTCCTTCTATTTTCACAAGGGACAGTTTGGTTTGGATCCTCTGATCGTGAAGACCGACGAGATCATCCCCAACGGAGCTGCGATTTGGACCGGGCTCTGTTCCTGTCTCCGTTTGCTCGATAGATACTGAGTTGTTCGGATCATGGCCGAGATTTTTATCGACACAAACCATTTTGCTAAAACTGAAAGTCTTCACCGACGTGGCGTTGGCGTCGGCACTGGGGCGCTTGGCACACAGTATGAGGCTGAGCGAGTCTCGTGCCGTGTTGTGAAGCTGCACCGCAACGGTACCTATTAACGGCCTGATTGCCTCCAGGCTCTGACTGGCAAGTACGTCGCAATAACCTTGTAGGCCAACTCGCGCGGTGCTCCAACGGCCATCCTGCTTTTTGAAGCAATAGCTCAAGCGTAATAGAGGATGGGTTGCAGTCGGTGAAACGGCGTTGGCGTTCGAGGCGTCGGTGCTGACGGCTGATGGGTCCTGATGAATGCATTCTGCCCAGACAATGAACAGCCGATTGTTGAACCAGACCGGTCGGATCGTCTGTTCGGCGGCGCTCTCGGGAATCGGCACATCGGCTTTTTCCCAGTCCGACCAGGCGTGTGGATCTGGCTGGTCCTGCTTGGGGGCTTTGGCTGGCGGTGACGGGGGCGTACCATCCAGTGGGCGTTGCGCCATGTTCAGTGAACGCCAGAAGTAGCTGTTTTCGGAGCGGGATTTGGCAATGAAGTAATAGGTGCTGTTGGCAAAGTCCGAGCCGTCGATGTAGCCGTTGAGAATGTTCAGGTTGGCGACTTCTTCGAAGCGGGTCAGGTAGGCCATGACCGCCGTTTGAACGGCATCGGGTTGAATCTGGTTCTGGCTGAGCTCGTTTTCCAGTTGCCGGAAGTTCTCGCTTTTATTGGCCCTCAGGGCGGGGTCGAGATAAGTCGCGGGGAAGTACAGCAATTTTTGATGGGCGGCCCAGATGGGGTACTGATGCATCTCATCGCGCCATGTTTTCAAACGCTCGGCGCCGATACTGGCCGGGTCGTAACCGGGCTCCAGGTTCATCAGGATGCGGTTGATGTACTGCTGCAGGCTGGCAATGGCGCAGGCCACGGGCGTGGTGGGCACGTCCTGGCTGACCAGCACATCGAGCAGCCAGTATTCGTAGAGGTCCCGGGCTGTCTTGAGCTGGCGGGTTTTCGTCGTGGCCTGGTCGGGCGCGACCTTGTTCAGGTAAAACGCCAGCAGGGCATCGCGCAGGTTTTCATCGAGCTGCTTTTTCAGGGCAACGGTCATATTCGATCCTTGAATATTGAAGTGGGGTGGTCAATGGCTGGCCGCGATCAGCGCTTCGCCGACGGTTTTCCAATCCGAAACAGGGCTGTGGGTATTCAGTGCGGTTGCCTTGAGCAGCAGCTCTGCCGACAACCCTGTGCTGACGCAGCACGCCTGGCAGCGCATGACCCAGTCCAGCGTTTCCATTGACGTCGCACGTTGCGGTTCCAATTGCGCCGTGAGGCGTTGCACTTCTTCGCTGTTCCAGTTCAGGAGGCTGGCCAGCAGGCTGTTGGCTTCTTTTTCCGCCTGTTGGCCGTTCTGGTTGGCGACATGCAGGTAGTGCAGCAGGTTTTCTTCGGACTGCGCCTGGTGACGGGCGCAATAACTGAAGCGCTCGAGCAGATACAGCGTCTGGGGCGTGAGGGCTCTGGAAGTGTTCGAGGCCAGCCATGTCGGGTTTTCCATCAAGGCGTTCAGCGTGCTGCTGCCCAGGTGCAGATGCTGGCAAGCCTCGGCGGTGCGAAGTACTTTTGCCAGCGCCTGCGGCATGATGTCCGGGGCAGCCTTGATGGCCGCGACAAGCGCCTCGGCATCGGTGTCGGCCATTTGCATCACGTGAGGGACGAGCTCGGTGGAAAGGTCGGCCATGTCATGCAGCAGGGTTTCAATCAGGTGCTGAGGGTCGTGCTCGGCGTTGGTGTCCGCTCGAAGTTTTGCCAGGCGTTGTTTAAGGTTCTGGCTCAGCGGCAAGCCCGCTTCTGGTTCAGCGAACAGACGACACCACTGCAGCACATCGAGACCGTTTTGCCTGAGCCAGTCGACGGCCCAATCCAGGGCCATCAGTACGTCGAGAATGTCGGGCGTCGAGGATGCCGGGGGAGACAGTCGTCCGGTCGCCAGTGCCTTGCCGTAATCGTCCCCGCCCAATAGTCGGGCCAGCTCGGTGCACTCCAGCGGCGATAGGCCCAGCATCCGGGCGATGCGGGCCTGGCGGTAGAGGGATGAAACCGTGGGCAGGTCGTGTTCCAACCCCGGCAGGTATTGTTCGCTCTGTTGCGCAAGCAATAGCAACGCGTCCTGGGTCATGGGCAATCCGAGGCCGGCACTCAAGTAGCTGAAGGTTTGCTGGTCGGTGACGGCCAGTGGCTTCTTGGGGTATTGCCACACGGGGTTTTCAAGCAAGCGGGTGCGATTGAACACCTGATCGAACAACGGGACTCGTTCCCCGCAGGCTTCAACCGGCATGTCGTGCAGCAAAGAAGCAAACTCTTCAGGCGCGATGCCATGACGTTGGTTCAGGTACCGGTAGACGCCAAGGGTTCGTAACGTGTTGGCACTGAGCGTGTTGCTCCCCTCGGATCGCAGGGCGTTGATGATCAGTGTGTCCAGTTCGGCCACGGGGATACCGGTCCAGCGATGCAGGCGGATCATGCGCTGGAGACGGTCGAAACGTTCATCGGAATAGTGCAGGAAGACGCGCGACGCCCCTTGGGTTTCGATGCGCAGGGGGGGAGTACTTTCCGACCCGTTGATATAGCTGGCGCCATAAACGCTCTGCGTGGCGTCCGGGCTGTTGACCGAGCTGCGAGGGCTGTAGCGGCCTTGCGCCAAGAGTTGTTCCACCTGGTCCGTCGTCAGCCCGGTGCGTTCCTGGAAGAAATCGAGCTGACCCAGGCGTGTGATGTCCTGGGTGCCATAGCTTTTCTTCAGCGCGTCAGGCCTGGCGCTTGAAGCGCTTGGCGCGAGCAGCAGGTTCTGTTGTTCCGGGCTGAGACCGGACAACAGCTTTTGGGCATCGAGATGAGACGTCGTGACGCGCCCGTACGCCGAAGGGCCTCGTGAAAATGGCAATTGCAGGCTGATCCGATAGTTCAGCTCGCCGAGGGCGGGTTTGCCTGCGCCCAAGCCAAGCAGACATTGGTGGTGATGCAGGTCGTAGGGCAGCGAGAAGGGATAGTGCTCACCGGCCAGCACCTGCTGCACGGTCTCGTTCCTGCCGGTACTGGCCAGGTGCGCCGCGATGTTGCTGCGCAGGGTGTCGTTGATGATGTCGAGCATCGGGCGCGTGGCGAAGGCGCTCTGTCGATCGAGCATCAGCTTGCCGAGGTCCGGGCGCCGCTCATCCAGGGTGATCCTGGCCGCTTGTACAGGGGCCGGTAGCTGCTCCAATTGCCGGGCGAACAGGTACAGGGCGCGCAGATACGCCACCGGTGAGTCGATGGCGGCGATGTCGCCTTCGTTGCAGAACTGATCCCAGTTTTCTTCGAAGAGTGCCTGATAACCGACGGACGCTGGCGTTGAATCCGAATCCAGGCTGTGCCGGAAACTTGGCTGGGTGTCCTTCCTGGGTGATACGCGGTGCTCCTGGTACAGGCGGCTGATTTGTCCGGCATAGCTCACAGCGCTGTCGTACACCCGTCCTGCATCCGCGTCGCTGTGCTTGGCGAGTTCTAGGGCGAACTGCGTTTTGTCCATGCGCACGATGTCGAATACCGACGTCACACCCATGTGCTGCAGGGCTGTTCTGAATTTGGTTTCTGAAGTTTTGTTGCCGGCAGGGAAGGCGACGAGCCGGTGCAACAGCGAGTCGTTGCTAACGTCCATGTGGGTCTATCTCCTGTTCGAACGGAATGTGCGTTTCGGGAGAAAACCGTACAGGAGCACGCAGAAAAAAACGGTAGGACAGCAGGGGAAGATGTGTACGAAAGGGCGATGCGTGGGCGGTTTTTAATTACGGTGGCCCGGGGGGCGGCTGAGTGGCCGCTAGACAAGTTGAGCGCTTTAAACTAGCTTGAAATCAATGATTTCATTGATTGCAGGTGTTTTATGGCCAGCCTCACTATTCGAAACCTGGACGATCAGATAAAGGAACAACTGCGTATCGCGGCAGCCCATAACGGCCACTCCATGGAGGAAGAGGCTCGGCTGATTTTAGGGCGTGCCTTGGCAAGAGTGAGCCCTGAAGGTGGATTGGGGAGTCGCATCCGGAACAGATTCAGTGCCCTGGGCGGTGTGGAACTGGACCTGCCTGCGCGTGACGAAAAGGCCAATGCGGCGGATTTATCTGAATGATAGTGCTCGATACCAACGTGATTTCAGAGTTCATGCGTGCAGAGCCGAACGCCAGGGTCCTGGCCTGGGTTGATTTGCAGCCTGCAATGGAACTGCTCATTTGCGCTATTTCCGTGGCGGAAATTCTTCATGGTGTCGCCCGGCTGCCTTCCGGCAAGCGCAAGCAAAAGCTTGAAGCCCATGCAATGGCAATGTTCGAAGAGGATTTTGCTGGCAGGATCCTGCCTTTCGATGCCCATGCGGCGGTTGAGTACGCGATCCTCGTTGCGTCATGCGAGGCCAAGGGGAGGACGGCCGGCCTGGCTGATGCACAGATTGCCGCTATTTGCCGTACTCATGGGGCGCTGATTGCAACTCGCAATACCCGAGACTTCGAGTGCTCAGGGGTTGAAGTCATCAACCCCTGGAACGCTTGAAGGGGGCTTCATCCATAACGCCCGTATCCCATCGGAACCGGGCGTTGTCCATGATCAAACCCTGAAGTGGCTGACCATCATCTGCAATTGACTACCCAGCCGCGCCAGCTCCACGCTGGAGGCGGCGGTTTCTTCGCTGGCGGCGGCGGTCTGTTCTGACACGTCGCGCACGTTGATGATGCTGCGGCTGATCTCCTCGGCCACGGCGCTTTGCTGCTCGGCAGCGGCGGCGATCTGCTGGTTCATCGACTGGATGTTCGACACCGTGCGGGTGATGTTTCCCAGCGATTCTCCAGCCTTGCGGGTCAGGGCCACGCTGCTGTCGGTGAGGCTGCGGCTGTTGTTCATCACGGCGGCCACTTGCTGGGTGCCGTTCTGCAGGCCGGCCACCAGGCCTTCGATTTCCTCGGTGGATTTTTGCGTGCGCTGGGCCAGGCCACGGACTTCGTCGGCCACCACGGCGAAACCACGCCCGGCTTCACCGGCGCGGGCCGCTTCGATGGCGGCGTTGAGCGCCAACAGGTTGGTCTGCTCGGCCACGGCCTTGATCACGTCCATGACGCTGCCGATCTTGTCGCTTTCCTGTTGCAGCACGGTCATGGCGTCGGTGGAACGCACCACTTCGCTGGCCAGGCGTTCGATCTGGGCGATGGCTTCGCTGACCACCTTGTCACCGGCACGGGCTTCGCCATCTGCGGCGGCGGCTGCCTGGGAGGCTTCTTCGGCGTTGCGCGCCACTTCCTGGACCGTGGCGGTCATCTCATGCATGGCGGTCGCGACCTGGTCGGTCTCGACTTTCTGGCTGTTGACCCCGGCGCTGGTCTGCTCGGTCACGGCGGACAACTCTTCGGCGGCGCTGGCGATCTGGGTCACGCCATCGCGGATGCCGCTGATCAGGTCACGCAGGGTCACGCCCATGCGTGCGATGCCTTGTTGCAGTACACCCAGTTCGTCACGGCGGGTGACGATGACATTCTGCGACAGGTCGCCACTGGCAATGCGTTCGACCACGGCCAGGGTTTCGCGCAGCGGGCCGGTGATCTGGCGCGTGATGATCACGGCCGCGATGACGCCGACCAGCAACGCCAGCAAGGTGCTGATCAGTTGCAGGGTGCGGGCCTCGGCGCTTTCAGCGTCGCGGCGGTCGAGTTGGATCTGGTACAGCTGTTCGCTCAAGGCCACGATGGTCGCGCCTTGGTCGGTCATTTCCTTGCGGGCCTGCACCACATCAGCGGTGGCTACTTTGAAGGCCTGCACGGCGCTGCGGTATTGGGTCAGGGCGTTTTCCAGCTGGCGCAGTTCATCCTGGCGGCTGCTGGAGAAATGTTCATTCAGCGGCTTGAGCGAAGCGATGGCGGCGTCCAGTTGGGCGATGGCCTTGCGTTCGGTGTCGGCGTTGCTGTTGGCGGTGTAGCCGCGCACTTCGTAGCGGGCCAGCATGAAGGCCTGTTTGGCCTCGGTGATGGCCTGGAACTGGGTGAAACGTTCATCGCTGAGGGCCATTTGCCGCACGTCGGCGTCGAGGTCCTCGATCAGTTTGTAGGCGACCTCGGCGTTCGCGCCCATGACATCGCGGGCGCTGTTGCCGGCGCGATAGGCGCTGCGCATTTTGTTCAAGGACACCTGATAGGCACCGATGACCGCGCTCTGCTCCTTGAGCAGCTTGACGTTTGCCGGGCTCTTGAAACTGCTGAGCAGGGCGTTCTGTTGTGCCACGAAACCATCGAGGGTGGTCTGCACATTTTGTGCAGCGGTTTCGTCGCCATTGGTCAGCATGTATTGCAGGCGGCTGACGCGCAGTTTGGTCAGGCTGGCGTTGAGCTGGGTAATGTCGCTCATCCAGTTGCTACGGTCGATCAGCCCACCCAGGCTGGTCCAACTGGTCAGGGCCAGCAGGCAGGTCAGGACCAGCACCAGGCCGAAGCCCAGGCCCAATTTCATGTTGACGCTAATGTTGCCAAACCAGCTATTCATCAAATTCCTCCAGAAACGTTGTGCTGCTTGATCATCGATTGGCTGGAAGATTGTTGTTGTTAAGAGCCAGCAAGAGCATGTAGCAGGGCTGTATCGGCGAGGGGGCCTGGATCTGAAGCTTTTTTTCACATCGGTTTCACTGCCTGCCTACGTTGGCCTCTCTACTGTCGCGCCATCGAATGACTGGGTGGATGCCGTCGGGGCGGCTTGATGTGGAACTGAGACTGAGCCTTTTCGGCCTGACGCGCTCGATCGATGCACGCTGGTTCGCCCGTTACCGAAACACTCTGGTCGTGCTGGCTTCGGCGCTGCTGGTGATCCCGTTGACCTTCTGGCTGCTGAGCCCGGCAGCGGTGCCGGACCTGGCCCATGGCAACATCGCCGGTGCCCGGGCCTTGGCCGATGGCTGGGCCAAGGGCGAGATGATCGTGTTGGTGCGCCATGTCGAGCGCTGCGACCACTCCAAGGCCGCGTGCCTGAATGAGCGCGAGGGCATCACGGACCGCGCCCGTGCCGTTGCGGTGGGCCTCGGTGCCCGGTTCGAGCAACTGGGCCTGGACAACGTCGACCTTTACAACAGTCCGCTGGTGCGTGCGACCCAGACGGCGGGGTACATGTTCAACAAGGTGAGTACCGGTGACGATTGGCTGATCAATTGCCGGCATGACCTGCTGCGTAATGCCCTGGCCCATAAGGTGGCGGGGCGCAACCTGATTCTGGTCACCCACAGCGAATGCATGCAGGCCATGGAAACCGCGCTCCAGCGCCCGACTTCGGCGTTCGGCTATGGCGCTTCGCTGTTCGTTTCCACTGCCCAGCCCCAAGCGCCACGCTTGCTTGGGTTTATCGAGGCCTCTGACTGGCACTCGGTGGCGTTTCAGTAATTTTTCCCACGATTAGGACCGCTCATGCTTACGTCTGCTCGCGCCCGTTTCTACGGACTCAACCTCGGAATTCCCTTGGTCTGTGCCGCCGTGGTGTTCCTGCTGTTCGATATGACCCGCATCGACATCGCCATCAGCGATCTTTTCTACGATCCGCTGCACCAGGTCTTTCCGCTAGAGCACGTGCGGCTCTTCGAGCAAATCACCCACAAGTGGGCGAGGGTCGTCCCGAACTGGACCGGCGAGGCGGCCATAGTGGGGGTGCTGTTGTCGTTTTTCTGGCCGATCTTCAAACCGGAAAAGCGCCCTGGGCTGCTTCGCCTGCTGGATAAGGCCCGACTGGGCAAACCATTACGTTTTGCCCACAAGCATCGTCGCGACTTTCTCTACGTGGTCTTCGCCTTTTCCCTCAGTACCGGGGTGATCCATTACCTCAAGGGCCACACCAGCGTGTACTGCCCGGTGGAAACCACCCAGTACGCCGGCAAGATCGAGCGCAAGGAATGGTTCCAGAACTTCGACCTGCTGAACGTCGCCGGTGACGGTCGTTGCTGGCCCGGCGGTCATGCGTCCGGCGGCTTCACGATGCTGGCGCTGTATTTCGTCGCCCGCCGCTACCGCTGGCGTCATTCGAAAGCCTTGATGTATGGGGCGCTGGCCCTGGGGTTTGTCTACGGCACGACCCGGGTCCTGCAGGGGTGGCACTACATGTCCCACACGTTCTGGGCGGGAATTTTCGTCTGGTTGAGTTGTTGGCTGACGGCGTTGCTGTTTTATGGGCGAGCGGCCTTGGAGCAGCCTGTGTCGACGCGACAGCGAACGACGGCAACGCCTGCCTTGCCTGCGTTGGGCAGCACACGTTCGTCAGCCTGAACGCCAGGCAAAAAAAAGCCCGCTGGGAGCGCGGGCTAAAACCTTAGTTTCTTGAATGAGCGAGGGGACTTTACCCAATCCCACGCAGGCGTGGGGTGAAGAAAAGTTCATGAGGCCGCGTCCTTGCACGACGTCATGGGCTTGGCCCCTTCTCACCGCACATCGAACCGATCCAGGTTCATCACCTTGACCCACGCCGCGATGAAGTCCTTGACGAACTGCTCCTGGGCATCCGGGCTGGCATAGACTTCGGCCAGGGCCCGCAGCTGCGCGTTGGAGCCGAAGACCAGGTCAACGCGAGTGCCGGTCCATTTGACCTGGCCGGTTTTGCGGTCGCGAGCTTCGAAGGTTTCCTGGGTGTCGGAAAGGGCTTTCCATTCCACGCCCATGTCGAGCAAGTTGACGAAAAAGTCGTTGCTCAAGGTCCCGGGTCGCTGGGTAAAGACACCGTGCGCAGTGTGGCCGACATTGGTATCCAGTACCCGCAGGCCGCCAATCAGTGCCGTCATTTGCGGGGCGGTGAGGGTCAGCAATTGTGCCTTGTCGATCAGCAGCGCCTCGGCGGACACGCGATACCGGCCCTTGAGGTAGTTGCGAAAACCATCGGCGATGGGCTCGAGAAAACCGAACGACTCGACGTCCGTCTGCTCCTGGCTCGCGTCCATGCGTCCTGGCGTGAAAGGTACCGTCACGCTGAGCCCGGCATTTTTCGCGGCCTGTTCAATACCGGCGCTGCCAGCCAGCACGATCAGGTCCGCCAGGGAGATTTTCTTGCCGTCGGCTTGGGCGGCGTTGAACTCGCTCCGAACCCTCTCCAGGGTCGCCAGCACTTGGGCCAGTTGTTCTGGCTGGTTGGCTGGCCAATCCTTCTGCGGGGCCAGGCGCAGGCGGCCACCGTTGGCACCGCCGCGTTTGTCGGAACCACGGAAGGTGGAGGCCGCGGCCCAAGCCGTGGACACCAGCTGTGAAACCGTGAGGCCCGAGGCCTGCAGCTTGGCTTTGAGGGCGGCGATGTCGCTGTCGTTGACCAGCGGATGATCGACCGCCGGGATAGGGTCTTGCCACAGCAGTTCTTCGTTGGGCAGTTCCGGGCCGAGGTAACGTGAGAGCGGGCCCATGTCACGGTGGGTCAGTTTGAACCAGGCGCGGGCAAAGGCGTCGGACAACTGCTCCGGGTTTTCCAGGAAGCGCCGGGAGATTTTTTCGTAGATCGGGTCGAAGCGCAGCGCCAGGTCGGTGGTCAGCATCGTTGGATTACGCCGTTTGGCCGGGTCATGGGCATCGGGGATGATGCCCGCGCCTGCGCCGTTCTTCGGCGTCCATTGATGCGCGCCTGCCGGGCTCTTGGTCAGTTCCCATTCGAAGCCGAACAGGTTCTCCAGGTAGTTGTTGCTCCAGCGGGTGGGCGTGGTGGTCCAGGTGACTTCCAGGCCACTGGTGATGGTGTCGGGCCCCTTGCCGGTGCCGAAGGTGTTCTTCCAGCCCAGGCCTTGCAGCTCCAGGCCAGCGGCTTCGGGCTCGGCACCGACATTGTCCGCAGGCCCGGCGCCGTGGGTCTTGCCGAAGGCGTGGCCGCCGGCAATCAGTGCCACGGTTTCTTCGTCGTTCATCGCCATGCGGGCGAAGGTTTCGCGAATATCCAACCCGGCGGCGACCGGGTCCGGCTGGCCCTCGGGGCCTTCCGGGTTGACGTAGATCAGCCCCATCTGCACGGCGGCCAGCGGGTTCTCCAGGTTGCGTCCTTCGTCAGTGCGGCTTTCTTCGTTGCCAGGTTCGGCCACTAATTGGCCTTCGCCGGGATCCTGCATGGCGGCTTTGTCGGGCTTGCCGTAGCGAACATCGCCCCCCAGCCATTTGTTTTCGGAACCCCAGTAGACGTCTTCATCCGGCTCCCAGACATCGGCACGACCACCGGAAAAACCGAAGGTCTTGAAGCCCATGGACTCCAGCGCGACGTTGCCGGTGAGGACGATCAGGTCGGCCCAGGAGATGTTGCGGCCATACTTCTGCTTGATCGGCCACAGCAGCCGACGCGCCTTGTCGAGGCTGACGTTGTCGGGCCAGCTGTTGAGCGGTGCAAACCGCTGCTGGCCGGAACCCGCCCCACCACGTCCATCACCGGTGCGGTAGGTGCCTGCACTGTGCCAGGCCATGCGGACAAAGAGCGGTCCGTAGTGGCCGAAGTCCGCTGGCCACCAGTCTTGCGAGTCGGTCATCAGTGCATTCAGGTCTTGTTTCAAGGCCTGGAAGTCCAGGCGCTTGAACGCTTCGGCATAGTTGAAATCCTCGCCCATTGGGTCGGACAGCGAGGAGTGCTGGTGCAGGATCTTCAGATTCAGTTGGTTCGGCCACCAGTCGCGGTTCGTCGTGCCACCGCCAGCGGCGTGATTGAATGGGCATTTCGATTCGTTTGCCATGAGAAGCTACCTTTGGTCGTATTCATCCAGCTATCCGGCCCGGCGGGCTTCGAATAGCGACAGGCGAAATAAATGACACAGGGCGCAGGGCTCACAGTTCGCTCAACTGATCATGTTCTGCCACGCGGCAACGTCTAATTGCCAATGCGGTGGCCCACGGCAAGCCCAGTACGTTTCTGAACGCTTCCTATCTCTTGTCAGGTTTCACGGGCCGGATTACACCAGCCTGAATTCAGGCTAGTCCCCCTTTGGCAGATAGCTAATAGGCGCGGTATTAACGCTCGATAGGGACAAACTTTTATCGGCGTCCGGGGGGGAGGCAGATATGAGCGGCGCCTGCCGTGACGGACCCCATCATGAACAAATGCCCGCGCAGCACGGCCTTCCACGAAGCGGGTCATGCCCTGGCCTTCTGGTGGAACGGTCAACCGATAGACGCATCAGCGTGCGTACCAAGGTCGAAGCCTGCGCGGGGCCTCTGTTCGACCTGCGCGGCAAGCCTCGATTCATGATCAAGGCGTTGCCACTGGCCCCATCCGACTCGGATGAAAGCCACTACTCGCTAGCGCTTCACTGTTTCCTCAAGAGAGAAGCGTCCCAGTGGGTTTTGTTGGAAGTGCTCGATGTTCTTGCGTGAAATATTGATGTACGGGCTGTAGTAGAGATCGATCCAGTTGACGTCCTGCTTGGCGATTGCCTGAAGGTCGGTATACATCTGCTTGCGCTTGGTCGGGTCCACTTCTACCCGCGCGGCCGCGACCAGATCCTTGACCTTGTCGTTCTTGTAGCGGGTCATGTAATTCATGTTGGTGTCATGTCCCAGCACGAAGGTGGTCTTCTGGTCCGGGTCGAGGATGTCGTTGGTCCAGTACATCACGGACAGATCGTAGTCGCCGTCGATCAGCATCTGCCAACTCTGGGTTGGGTCGACTTTCTGCAAGGTGGCTGTCACGCCGACTGCTGCGAGCTGTTGCTGGACCAGCACGGCGATCTGCTCGTCGGCTTCATTGCCCGCATTGACCACATAGTTGAGCTTCAGGCCTGAAGCGCCTGCATCTGCCAGCATTTTTTTGGCTTTCTCCGGGTCGTACGGGCGCTGCAGATTATCGGCATTGTGATAAAGCGCTCCCTTGGGAATGTAGGAATAAGCCACCTGGCCATGGCCGAACGTCACGGTATCGACCAGGGATTTTTTGTTGATCGCAAAGTCCAGGGCCTGACGTACTTCAGGCTTGCCCAGCAGTCCGTGCTCATGGTTGATCAGCAGATGATCCTCGCGGGTGGAGGGATCCATGTGTACGACCAGGTTGGGATCTTTCTTCAGGGTTTCGACGCGCGAGAAGGGCACGAAGATCGCCGAATCCAGTTCACCGGCCTGTACCTTCAACATCCGCGTATTGTCATCCGGGATGGAGATCCATTCCACGCCATCCAGGCTCACCTTGTCGGCCTGCCAGAAGTTGGGGTTCTTCTCCAGCACCACGCGATCACCGCGTAGCCACTCCTTGACGATAAAGGCGCCAGAAGCGATGGGGTCCTGGGCATAGGCTTCCTCACCCATTTTCTCCATGGCCTTTTGCGACAGGATGGAGACGTTGGGCAACGCCAGTTGCGCGAGGAAGGGCACTGAAGGGCTCGTGAGTGTCACCACCAGTGTCTGCGGGTCGGTTGCCTGGGCCTTGTCGATAATCTTGTAGGAGTCGCTCCACAGCGACCCTTTGTTGTCGCGGATGCGCAACAGACTGAACGCTGCATCGCTGGCGGTAATCGCTGAGCCGTCGGAGAACTTGGCCGAGCGCAGTTTGAAGGTATAGGTCATGCCATCGTCGGAAACCTGCCAGCTTTCGGCCAACCCCGGTACCAGCTTGGTGCCGGTGTTGTCGACGCGCACCAATACGTCGTAGACATTGGAGAACACCCAGTTATCACGGTTCTGCGCGCTTTTGATCGGGTCGAACGTCGTACTTTCTTCACGGCAACCGATGGTCAGCACGCCTGCTGCCTGGGCGACACCGGCCGCCAGTGTGCAAGCGGTCAACGTCGCGGCGGTCAGCAACTTCAAATATTTCGATCGCATGGTCAAACTCCCTATTGGTGAATTTTTTTAGAGCAATGGCTCTCCGAGCACGCAGCTATAACGATGTCCATTGATGTCATGGCTGGGGGGCGGCGTTTTCGCGCAGATGGGTTGTGCATACCGGCAGCGCGGGTGAAAAACGCAGCCGGATGGAAGGTTCAGGGGGCTGGGGGGCTCGCCAGGCAGGGGGTCGCTCAGCAACGGTCGAGTCGGGTCGATGTGTGGAATGGACTGGATCAGCGCGACGGTATAAGGATGCCGCGGGCTGCTGAACACGGCCTCCGTGGGGCCTTGCTCGACGATCTCGCCGAGGTACATCACGGCGACCCGATCACAGAGCCGCCGAACGATCGCCAGGTCGTGAGCGATGAACACAATCGCCAGGTTCATGCGCTGTCGCAGCTCCAGCAGCAGGTTGATGATCTGTCCCTGGATGGAAACGTCCAGCGCGGCCACGCATTCATCGGCGATGATCAACCGTGGCTCGATGGCCAGTGCCCGGGCGATCCCCACACGTTGGCATTGACCGCCACTCAACGAACCCGGTTTGCGGTGGGCCAGCTCCGGTCGCAGGCCGACCAGGTTCAGCAGTTCATCGACCCGCTGGCGAATCAGCGAGGCAGGAATCGCACAGCGTACTCGCAGCACTTCAGCCAGGGTGTCGCCAATGCTCATCCGTGGATTGAGGGCGGTATAGGGATCCTGGAAAATCATCGCGGTTTCGTGGCGCAGTCGCTCGATGTCGATCCGCTTGCCTCGGGCCATATCCACGCCATCGAACAGGATTTGTCCGGCGCTGACCTCAGTGAGGCGCAAGATGGCCCGACCCAGGGTGCTCTTGCCGCTGCCCGACTCCCCCACCAACCCAAGCACCTCCCCGGTGGCCAGAGTCAGCGACACGCCGTTGACGGCTTTCACCCATTGCCTGTTGATTCCGAACGGACCACTGCCAGGGGCGGCGAAGCGCACCTGCAGATCTTTCACATGCAACAGAGTCATGACGAAGCTCCCACAGGCAGCGGGTAATGGCAGGCGACTCGGTGTGCCTCTGTCGTGACTTGCATCTGTGGCAACAGCCGCGTGCACTGGCTGCCCTGTTGAAGGCAGCGAGGATTGAAGCGGCAACCCGTGGGCAGCGCATTCAGCAGAGGAGGCTGGCCGGCGATGGTTTTGAGCATGGCATGGCCGGCGCTGGTAGCCGGTTGGCAGTCGATCAGGGCCGCCGTATAGGGATGTCGTGGGTGAGCCAGCAGATCAAGCTTGTTGCCGTGCTCGCAGAGCCGACCGGCGTACATCACCGCGATGGAATCACAGGTCTGGGCGACGATCCCCAGGTCGTGGGTGATCATGATGATTGACAGCCCACGTTGGTCGCGCAAATCCAGGAGCAGGCGCAGGATCTGTGCCTGTACCGTGACATCCAGGGCGGTGGTCGGCTCATCGGCGATCAGCACCTGGGGGTTGCAACCCAATGCCACGGCGATCATGGCGCGTTGACGCATGCCACCGGAAAACTCATGGGGATAACTGTCGACCCGCGTTAGCGGATCGGGAATGCCCACCTGGCGTAACACATCAATGGCCTTCGCCCGTGCTTCACGTTTGGACGCCCCCTGATGCAGGCGTATGCCCTCGCCGATCTGTTCGCCAATACGCATCAACGGGTCAAGATGACTGCCGGGATTCTGAAAAATCATCCCGAGCCGCCGACCCCGTATGCCCCGCATGTCGGCTTCATCCAGTGTCAGCAGGTCCTTGCCGGCAAGGCGCACGGCCTTGCCTTGGACCCGCAGGTTTGCGGAGGGCAGCAAGCGCATCAAGGCCCGGCAGGCCATCGTCTTGCCTGAGCCGCTTTCACCCACCAGACCGAGGATTTCGCCTTCGGCCAAGTCAAATGACACGCGATCCACCAGCGTGACCTCGCCCTCACCGTGGCCGGCGATCACGCTGAGGTCCTCGACGTGCAACACTGGTGTGCTCATGGGCGTTCTCCGAGGTGCTCGGCGACACCGTCGGCCAGCAGACTGAAGCCCATGGCCAAGGTAACGATCGCCAGTCCCGGGAAGGTGCAGATCCACCAGGCGCTGGTGATAAAACTCTGGCCTTCGGCGACCATCGTGCCCCACTCGGCGGTGGGGGGCTGAACCCCCAGGCCGAGATAGCTGACCGCCGCCCCATTGAGCAGTACCAGTACCGCATCGGACATGGAAAATACGATCGAACCGAACATGGCATTGGGCAACAGGTGCCGAAACAGAATGCGTCCATGGCCGAAGCCCAAGCTTTTGGCCGCCAGGGCGAAATCGCTGTGCTTGAGCACCAGGATCTGCGAACGGATCAGCCGTGCATAGGACACCCAACCCACCAGGGCCATCGCAATATAAAAGCTGCTCAGGCCGGGGCCGAGGATGGCCATGATTGCCAACATCAGCACCAGGAAGGGGAAGGCCAGAATAATATCGATCAGGCGCATGCAGATCGTGTCGAACCGGCCACCGATATAGCCGGCCAAGGCGCCGACGCAAGTGCCGATCAAGAACGGGAAAACCACTCCGATCACGGAAATCTGCAAGTCGATGCGCGCACCCCAGATCACTCGGGAAAGAACGTCGCGCCCGAAATTGTCCGTGCCGAACGGATGGGCCAGGCTCGGCCCCAACAGGCGAATATCGGTGTCCTGGGCAATTGGATCGAAGGGCGCGACCCAGGGTGCCAAGAGTGCGAGCAACAGCCAGCCAAACAGAATCGCCAGGCCTAGCACGGTGGCCAGGCGACCGTTGCGCAAGCCGAAGCGCAGCGCAAGACGCCAGGCGGGACTGAGGGTCTGGCCGCTCATCGCATGTTCACCCGCGGATCAATCATCACGGTCAGCACATCGGCGAGGAAATTGACCGTGACGGTGGCGAGGGCCAGCACCATGGCCACGCCTTGGACCACCATGTAGTCGCGGGTAAAGATACCGCGTACCAGCAATTGACCGATGCCGGGAATGGCAAACAGACTTTCGATGACCACCGTGCCGCTGATCAACCAGCCGATATTTACCGCCAGCAGGTTGACCGCCGGTACCAGGGAGTTGGGCAGCACATGCCGACGAAATATCGCCCGCTCGGACAAGCCCCGGGCCCGTGCGGCGGTGGCATGATCGGCTTGTAGCTCCATGAGCATGCTGGCGCGCAGGTTGCGCACCAGAACGGCGGAGAGTGCCAAGGCAATGGTCAGGCACGGCAAAACCATGTGATGCAGTTTGTCCCACCCTGTACGTCCATAGCCTGAGACCGGGAACAGTCCCAACTGCACACTGAGCAGCAGGATCAACATGATGCCTAGCCAGAACGCCGGCATGCCGAGCCCTGCCGTGGTGAACAGGCGAATCAGATGATCCTGCCAACCGCTCTTGTTGCGTGCCGCTACCGTGGCCAGCGGCACGGCAATCAGCAGCGCCAGCAGTACGCTGCCGAGCACCAGGAACAGGGTTGGCTCAATGCGGGTACTGATCAGCTGCAAGGCGTCGACTTTGTAGAGCAGCGATTGGCCGAGATCGCCTTTGAGCAGGTTCTTGAGAAAGTAGAAGTACTGCATCCACAAGGGCTGGTCGAGACCGTACTGGGCGCGAATCCTGATCAGCGCCTCCGGCGTGCTGCGCGAGCCCAGCAGCGCCCTGGCGGGGTCCCCGGGGATCGAGCGCACGAGCACAAAGGTGATCATGCTGATGCCAAACAGCACCGGCAACAGCTGTAGCGGGCGCGACAGTATGAAACGGTAGCGCGCCAGGTTCATGGGCTAGTTCCGATGGCGGTGCAGAAAGTCCAGCAGGACCGGGAAGTAGGCGTGGGGCTCTTCGTAGAACGGCATGTGGCTGCTGTTGGGGAACACATTCAGTTGTACATCCTTGAGCGCCATTTTCATGCGCATCGCACAGGCTGGCGTCAGTTCATCATGTTGACCGGTGGTGATCAGCACAGGCATTTCGAAGCCGGCCATCTGCTCGATGCGATTCCAGTCCTTGAGATTGCCGGTATAGAGAAATTCGTTGGGGCCCTGCATGGTCATGTAAGGCCCCATGTTCCAGTCGCCCAGGGAACGTGTCACCGGTGCTGGCCACTCGTCCAGACGGCAGACATGGCGATAGTTGAGCAGGGTGATGGCCGCCTGGTATTGCGGATGATCCAGGGTGCCCAAGGCTTCATGGCGCTGCATCATCGCGACGGTCTCACTGCCCAGGGCAGCCCGTAGACGCTCCAGCTCCAGGGACAGATGAGGAATATCGCCGGCGGTATTTTCCAGGATCAGGGTTTTCAGCGATTGAGGGTGATGAATGGCGTACTCGATCGCCAGCCAGCCACCCCAGGAGTGCCCCAGCAGGTGCACCTTGCCCAGGTCGAGGGCTTGGCGGACGGTCTCTACCTCCGCCACATAGCGGGTGATGTCCCACAGGGATTCGTCAGTAGGCCTGGCCGAGGCGCCGGTACCCAACTGATCGAAAGCGATGACCCGCAAGCCCTTTTCCTTGAGCCAGCCATGGCTGTCACGCAGATAATCGCAAGGCAATCCCGGGCCGCCATTGAGGCACAACAGCACGTCGTCGCCGTCGCCAAAGCCATAGGCCACCAGACGATGACCATCGACTTCCACGTCGTACCGCTGGTCTGGCTTGATCTCACGCCACATCATTGCTCTCCTGCTCAGGTGCGCCCGT
The DNA here is from genome assembly GCF_900111955.1 of Pseudomonas sp. NFIX10. Classification (NCBI taxonomy): domain Bacteria; kingdom Pseudomonadati; phylum Pseudomonadota; class Gammaproteobacteria; order Pseudomonadales; family Pseudomonadaceae; genus Pseudomonas; species Pseudomonas sp. NFIX10. The sequence goes on from NZ_FOKH01000017.1 coordinate 58,359, forward strand.
TGGCTAAACCTTACCGAGGAAGCTACGCGCCCATAAGCTAGCAATTCTTATAGGTTTGATCTCTGGCATTCCCTCGCTCAGGCGTGGCATTCTACTTGCACGATTTCAGGATTGAAATTAATAAGGGAGCTGAATGGATGCAGGCCAAGCTGTCTGACTTCAATACCCGTCTTTTGTCTGGCAGGAGCCTGGACGAACAGCTGGATAACACCCTGGGGATGGTCCAGGCACTGGGCTTTGAAGCCTTGGTGTACGACTACAGTCCGGTGCCGCTGGATCATGATGGGGCACTGATCACCCCGACTGTGCTGAAGTTGCGCAATACCCCCCATGATTGGCATTCGCTCTGGTGTGAAGCAGGTTATTACCAGATCGACCCCGTCCAGCATCTGGCAATCAATGCCATATCTCCTTTTGTCTGGTCCTATCGACCGGAGGCCGACACGGTGCTGCAGTCGTTCATCGGCCAGAGTCATGCACCGGTCGTGAGCTACCTGCGGGATTCGCGCATGACCTGTGGCGTGACGGTGCCGATGCATTTGCCCAAAGGTGGCTTTGCGACATTGACCGGGCTGCGCACCGATACGAAGGGGAGCACCCTGCAGGATGTCCGGCAAACGCTGGGCGACTTCAGCCTGATTTCCCATGCCCTGCAAGAGGCGGCTTTTCCGCTGCTCGGCAAGGAGGCCCGCGCATGCCCGGTTCGCCTGACCAAGCGCGAGCGTGAGTGCTTGAGATTAGCCGCTGAAGGGTTGACGGCGGCGGACATCGCCCGGCAACTGAATCGTTCCTTGGCCACCATCACCCTCCACCTGACTTCTGCAATGCACAAGCTTGGCGCCAGGAATCGAGTCCAGGCCGTGGTCAGGGCGGTGCACTATCGGTTGCTCGATAGCTGAAATCGGGTAAAAACCTATCTGTTTCTCTAGTTATTCCGCTGTCCAGTCCCCGGTATCGTGTTCCGCAGGATTTCTAGAGAGCGGCACGAAATGGATCTTCCCGTAACGCACGAAGGCTTTGCACCTTTTGGTCCGTATCAGACCTGGTATCGCATCACGGGCGATTTCAGCAGTGGCCGTACGCCGCTGCTGATCCTGCATGGCGGCCCGGGCTGTACACACGATTATGTCGATGCCTTCAAGGATGTTGCCAACAGTGGCTATCCGGTGATTCATTACGACCAACTGGGCAATGGGCGTTCCACCCATCTTCCGGAAAAAGACCCCTCGTTCTGGAACGTGGCGCTCTTTCTCGATGAGTTGGAGAACCTGCTGGATCATCTGGGCCTTCGCGACAATTACGCACTGTTGGGGCAATCCTGGGGCGGCATGTTGGCCAGCGAACATGCGGTGCTTCAGCCCGCAGGCTTGCGCGCGTTGATTATCGCCAACTCCCCGGCGGACATGTCCACGTGGCTCCTTGAAGTCAATCGCTTGCGCCAGCTTCTACCCCTTGAGGTGCAGCAAACACTGCTCAAGCACGAGCGGGCCGGAACCTTGACGTCTACCGAGTATTTTGAGGCCGCTCGGGTTTTCTACGACCGTCATGTCTGCCGTGTCACGCCCTGGCCCGATGAAGTCGCCCGGACCTTTGCCCAGATCGATGCCGATCCTACCGTTTATCACGCCATGAATGGCCCCACCGAATTCCATGTGATCGGCAGCATGAAGGACTGGTCCATCACCGATCGCTTGCCTCGGATCAGCGTGCCGACCCTGCTGATTTCAGGCCGATACGATGAAGCGACGCCGTTGGTGGTCAAACCCTATGTGGATCATGTTCCCGACATTCGCTGGGCGTTGTTCGAACACTCCAGCCATATGCCCCATATCGAGGAACGGATGGCTTGCATGGGAACCGTGGTGAGTTTCCTGGATGAGCGTCTGTAGGCGTCTGCGCAATCCGAGCAGTCGTTTTGTGTTGTGTTTTTCGACGCGTCCTGTGAGACGCGTCTCTTTTTTGGATGGAAAATTCCCGCTCTCTTGAACCGAAAGCGATATGCAGGGTCTGGTGTGCGCGTGGTTTTGCGCATCAGCAACGTGAGTGTTTCATGGGGGGTAAGCCGGCATTCGGCTCTTCGTCCGCTCACGAGCTTGCTGTCATTTCTGTATCGAGGGATCGAACATGTTCTCACCCGCCCTGTGGGCGAGGTCGTGCCTGGCTTTGCTGTGCCTGTCTCCGCTAACACTTGCTTACGCTGCGCCGACCCCCGGCGACACGGACCTGATCCGTGAGCGCCAGGACCGTCTGCTCGAAGAGCAACGTCGGCGCCTGGAAGAGCTCAAGGACCTGCCCGGCAAGGACGCGAAGCCGGCCCAGCCGACCGCACCAGTCGATACCCGTTGCTTCCCGATCAAGACCATCGAGCTCAAGGGCGCCGGTGCGTTGTCCGAAGGCGAGCGCCAACGCCTGCTCAAACCTTTCCTCAACCAATGCCTGGGCGTACCGCAGCTTAACCAGTTGCTCAAGGTCATTACCGATCACTACCTGGAAAAGGGCCTGGTCACCAGTCGCGCCTATTTGCCGCAACAGGACCTGTCCAGCGGTCACCTGCAAGTGCTGGTCGTCGAGGGCCGCCTGGAAGGCCTGAAAGGTGCCGAGAACAGCCAGCTGTCGGACCGTGAGTTGGCGATGGCGTTTCCCGGCAAAACCGGCGATCTGCTCAACCTGCGGGAGATGGAGCAGATGGTCGATCAACTGAACCGTTTGCCGTCCAACCGTGCGCAAATGGTGCTGACGCCTGGGCAGAACATCGGTGGCAGCGAAGTGCGGGTCGACAACACCCCGCAGAAACCCTGGCGCGCCGGCCTGTCACGGCATAACGATGGGCAGAAAAGCACCGGCGAGCAGCAATGGGGCGCTTCCCTGGATTGGGACAGCCCCTTGGGCCTGGCTGACCAACTGGCCTTGCGCGGCGGCCATGATGCCGTCAGCGACCATCAGAAAACCTCACGCAATGGCATGCTCTATTACAACCTGCCGTTTGGCTGGTGGAACCTGAGCTACACCTACAGCCAGAGCGAGTACCGCGCGCTGGGCCAGGCCAACGGCTTCAATTTCAAGCAGAGCGGCGACAGCCAGAACCATCAGGTTCGCCTGGAGCGGGTGGTCCATCGCGATGCCGTGAGCAAGACCTCACTCAACACCGGCCTTTCGTACCTGCGCACCAACAACTTCATCGAAGACAGCAAGCTCGCCGAAAGCAGCAATCGCATCAGCGAGGCGCAGTTCGGCATCAACCATGGCCGGCGGATCGGCAATGCCTTCGTCAACCTCGACCTGGGCCTGCAACAAGGTATCGGTGTCCTCGATGCCCAGGGCGATCATGAGCCGGGGCCGGGGTTGCCGGATGCGCGCTATCGCAAATACACCGCCACCCTCAGCTATTTGCAGCCCTTCATGCTGGGGGGCGAGTCCTTCAGCTTCAGCAGCCTGATGACCGGCCAGCGCAGCGAGGACGTGCTGTTCAGCCCGCAACGCATGAGCCTGGGCGGTCTGTCGTCGGTTCGTGGCTACAAGGACCAGACGCTGTCCGGCGACAGCGGCGGCTACTGGCGCAACGACCTGCGCTGGAGCCGCCCGGTGACCATGGAGTGGCTGCGCCCGGTGTTCGCCGAATACGGCACCAGCCTCGGTTATGACCAGGGCGTGATTCGTGGCGATCGCTACAACGGTGATCAGCACGGGCGCATGTCGAGCAACTCGCTGGAGCTGTTCGCCCGCGGTGAGCACCTGAACGCCAGCGTCACCTTCGCCCATTCCCTGGAACGTCCGGATGCCCTGACCGAGCGCGAAGCGCCGATCTACTTCCGCTTGGATGTATCTATTTAACGCTGCTGTAACGAGATCTGATCATGGACGACCGCCAACACGCCTTCCTGGCCCGCCAGCCTTCTGCTGCCCTGAAAACCCGCGACGCCTTCTGGGGCATGCCCAAGCGTGGCCTGGCGTTCCTGCTGGCCAACGTCATGTTCTGGCAACCGATGTGGGCCCAGGCCGACGGCATCGTGGTCAGCGCCCCGGGCACCAGCCTCGGCCAGGCCGGCAACGGCGTGCCGGTGGTCAACATCGCCAAGCCCAACGGCAGCGGGCTGTCTCACAACCAGTTCAAGGACTACAACGTCGGCAGCAACGGCGTGATCCTCAACAACGCCACCAACCCGGCCCAGGCCACGCAACTGGGTGGGATCATCCTCGGCAACCCGAACCTCCAGGGCACGGCCGCCACCACCATCCTCAACGAAGTCAACGGCGGTAACCCCAGCCAACTGCGCGGCTACACCGAAGTGGCAGGGCAGTCGGCCCACGTCATCGTCGCCAACCCTTATGGCATCAGCTGTAACGGCTGCGGTTTCATCAATACCCCAAAGGCGACCCTGACCACGGGCAAGCCGATCATCGAAAACGGCCAAGTGGGTCGCTATCAGGTGGACCAGGGCAGCGTCGCCATCGAAGGCGCAGGCCTGAACGCGAACAACGTCGACCGCTTCGAAATCATCACCCGCAGCGCCAAGATCAACGCTGAGATTCAGGCAAAAAACCTGACCATCGTGGCTGGGCGCAATGACGTCAACGCAGGCACCCTGAATGCCACTGCCCGCGCCGATGACGGCAGTGCCAAACCTGAATTGGCCATCGATTCCTCGGCCTTGGGTGGTATGTACGCCGGGGCGATCAAGCTGGTGGGTACCGAGGCCGGAGTCGGGGTGAAGCTGGACGGCAAGATGGTCGCCAGTGGGGGGGATATTCAGCTGGATGCCAATGGGCATTTGAGTTTGGCGCAGACGGCCGCCGCCGGTGCTGTCGACATCGTGGCCAAAAGCCTGGAAACCCGTGGCCAGGTGTACGCTGGTAGCCGCTTGGACGTTAAGACCCAGGGCGACCTGACCAGCCAGAAAAACCTGGTGGCCCGCGACAGCATTCACCTGGACAGCGGCGGTAGGCTCAGCAACAACGGCATCATCGAAGCCGGCGTCAACGCCGATAACAGCCGCAATACCACGGGCGATGTCTCCCTCACGGCCAAGCAACTGAACAACGGCGGCAAAACCGTTATTGCCAGTCGCGACCTGAACGTCACGACCACCACGGCGTTGAACAACCAGGGCGGTACGCTCAGTGGGCAGCGCAATACCACCGTCACCGGCAACGCAGTGGATAACCGCAACAAAGGCCGCATCCTCGGCAACACCGAACTGCACCTGACCGCCGATCAGGTCCTCAACAGCCAGGGCGGCCTGATCAATAGCCAGGGCCTGCTGACGGCCAACCTGGGCCACCTGGAAAACAATGCCGGTGAATTATCGAGCCTGAACAGCGCGACGCTGATCCTCGGCAGCCTGGACAACCTGACCGGCCTGGTCATGACCGGTAAAAACCTCGACATCACCAGCACCGGCGCGATCAAAAACCAGGGCGGTGAATTGTCCAGCCAGGGCGTTGTGACCGTGCGCACCGCCAGCCTGGACAACAGCAACAAAGGTACTGTCGCCGCCAATGGCAAGTTGCTGGTCAGTGCCAGCGACTCGGTGAAAAACGCCGAAAAGGGCCTGATCGCCAGCCGTGAAGGCGCGCTCGAACTCGATGCCGCCAGCCTGAACAACGCCAAGGGCACGTTGCAAGGCAAGGGCCTGGTGACCGTGGATGTCGCAGGTGATATCGATAACCAGGGTGGCAGCATCATCGCCCAGGACGCCAAGCTGAGTGTCTTCGCGACCAACCTGGACAACCGCGGCGGCGTGCTGTCCAGCGTCAAAGCCGCGCTGGAGGCGCGGGCCACGGGTGTGCTGAAAAACGGCTATGACGTGAGCCTTCGGGGCGGCACGATCCAGGCCCAAGGACTCAGCATCCAAGCCTTGGCTGGGCTGTTCAACGACGGCGGGCGCATCGCTGCACAAGCCGGCGATGTCGTGATCACCAACGCGGGTGCGGATATCAACAATCGCAACGGTGGGATATACGCCACGGGCAAGGTCCAGGTCATTGGTCGGGACATGGACAACAGCGGCGGCGGGCAGGTCAGCGCCAGTCGCATCGACTTTGACCTTTCGGGCGCGCTGAACAACAACGCGGGCATCATCGAAAGCCAGGACAGCCTGGATATTCTGGCCGCGAGCCTGAGCAACCAGAAGGGCCAACTGCGCACCCTGGGCAAGAACAGCACCACCGTGTTCGACATCGGTGGCCTGTTCGATAACAACGACGGCACCCTGGAAACCGCCAGCCAAAATGTGAGCCTGGACACCGGCAGCATTCAGAACGCGGGTGGCAAGCTGTTGCACACCGGCCTGGGAGTGTTCGGCATCAGCCAGGCCAACCTGGGCCAGGCGGGCGGGCAGTTGGTGACCTACGGCAACCTGACGGTGACGGCTGATCGCTGGACCAACAGCACGGCGATCCAGGCCGGGCACCTGGTCGTGGATGTCGACCAGTTGACCCAGACCTCCACCGGCCAGTTGCTCAGTACCGATAGTATGGTGGGCCGTGGCAGCAACTGGCGCGTCGACGGCCTGATCGGCAGCGATGGGGCGATCGACCTGCAACTGACCGGCGCCTATGCAGGCAACGGCCGCTTGAGCAGTCTCGGCACCCTGGGCCTCAAGGCCGCGCTGATCAACCTGGAGCAAAACGGCAGCATCGCCGGCGGCGGCCGCACAACCGTCGTGGTCGATGGCGTCCTCAACAGTTACGGTCGCCTGACCTCGGCGGCGGACATGAGCGTCACTGCCGCCACGATCAACAACTACGGCACCCTCGGCAGTGCCGGCGCGCTCGGCGTATCGACCGGCGACCTGCTCAACGAGCACGGATTGATTTTCAGCGGCGGCGCTACCAGCCTGCGCGTCAATAGCCTGACCAACCGCTATGCCGATATCTACAGCCTCGGTGACCTGAGCATCGATCGCGACGGCCTCGGCACACGTGCCAGCCGCATCCTCAACAGCTCCGGCTCGCTGCAGAGCGACGGCAACATGCGCCTGGCGGCCAGCACGATCGACAATGTCCGAGAGGTCTTGACCACCCACGATGCAGGCATCTACACCGCCTCGATCAGGGAAGTCGCCTGCATCGAAGGGGTCAACGCCGGCGACTGCAGCGGTGGCAAGGAGAACCACGTCTGGCAGATCGTCCAGCGAGACAAGTTTGAAGTCACCGCAGCCAGCGCCGCCTCCAGCATCACCACCGGCGGTAACCTGGATATCCAGGGCGGCACCCTGACCAACCGGAGCAGCAGCATCGGCGTCGGCGGCGCATTGACCGCCAACCTCGTTAGCCTGGACAACATCGGCATCGAGACCGGCGAGACCGAAACCTCGCGCACCTTCATGTCCGAGCGCACGCGCAGCCCAGGTGACTGGCGCGCCGCCGCCAATGACTTCACCAACAAATACTGGTTGCAGAGCCCAGGCTACAATGCCAATGACCTGGGTGGCCTCGAGGCAGCGATGAGCCGCTTCATCGGCATGACCGAACGTGAGCTCCCGCAGTTCCGCACCCAGACAAGTACTACCGATAACCAGACCTACGCCGCGATTATCCAGGCCGGCGGCGCAGTCGATGTCCGCACCTTGGGCAACACCGACAACAGCGTCGTGCGTGGCGGCTACAACTATGTCGGTGCCGGCCCGCGCACCGACACCCAGGCCGACAACGCCTTCTCGACCCGCATCAGCGTCAATCGGCAGCTACCCCCGAACCTGACCCAGCAACAGGTCGATCCGCTGGCTTTGCCAGGTTTTGACTTGCCGACCGGGCAAAACGGCCTGTTCCGCATGAGCGGCGACGGCTCGACCACACCGACCCAAGGCTCAGGCCTGACCCAAGTGCGCGGCCTGCCCGACAGCTCGTTCCGGACCAACCCGCAAAAATACCTGATCGAGACCAACCCGGCGCTGACCGACATGCGCCGCTTCATGAGCTCGGACTACCTGCTGACGAACCTGGGCTACGACCCCGACATCGCCGCCAAGCGCCTGGGTGACGGCTTCTACGAACAACGCTTGATCCAACAAGCCGTGATCGCCCGCACCGGCCAGCGCTTCCTCGACGGCCAGACCTCAGACGACGGCATGTTCAAGTACCTGATGAACAACGCCATCGCCAGCAAGGACACGCTGAACCTGTCCTTGGGCGTCAGCCTAACCGCCGAACAAGTCGCGGCCCTGACCCATGACATCGTCTGGATGGAAACCCGCACGGTGAACAACGAGCAGGTGCTGGTCCCGGTGCTCTACCTGGCCCAGGCCAACAACCGCCTCGCGGCCAATGGTGCGTTGATTCAGGGCGCCGACATCAGCCTGATCACGGGTCAAAACCTGAACAATGCGGGCACCTTGCGGGCGTCCAGCAACCTGAGGGCCTCGGCTGGCGACAGCTTGGTCAACAGTGGGTTGATGGAGGCGGGGGGGCGGCTGGATGCGTTGGCGAGTAATGACCTGACTAACAGGGCGGGTGGGGTTATTGCTGGGCGGGATGTCAGTGTTGTGGCGGTGGCCGGTGATTTGACCAATGAGCGAACCATCACCACCCATGCCAGCAGCACCGGCTCCAAGACCGAGCGACGTGATTTTGCCGACAGCGCGGCGCGGATTGAGGCGAGTCATGATCTGAGCGCGGGCGCTGGGCGGGATATCGTCAATGTTGGTGGTGTGCTCAGGAGTGGCAACGACACGAACTTGCAGGCGATGCGTGATGTGAACCTCACCTCCGCCAAGCAGGTGGACAGCCATACGCAGGGCAGCAAACACCGGGACCAGACCATTAACCAGAATGGTTCCAGCGTGACGGCTGACCGCGAGCTGAAGGTCACGGCCGGGCAGGACCTGAGGGTCGTTGCCAGCAACGTCATCGCCCAGACCCGCCTGGCGCTGACAGCCGGGCGCGATATCGCCATCGAGTCCGCGGCCAACGAAAGCCATCGCGCGTCCCAAAGCAAAAAAGTCAAAAGCAGCAGCGATCTGGTCCGCCAGCAGTCATCGCTTGTCCAGTCGGGAGGCGACCTCAGCGCCAAGGCGGGACAAGACCTGAGCCTGGTGGCCAGCCAGATGAAAGGCGACAAGGACGTTGCCCTCGACGCCACGCGCGATATCAATCTGTTGTCCGCAACGGATGAAGCCGCGGAGTTCTACTCGAAGAAAAGCAAAGGCTCCTTTGGCCGCAGTAAAAGCGAACAACGGGAAAGCTACCACAGCACCAACATCGCATCCGTGGTGGAGGCGGGGCAGGACCTGACGGTCAATACCAGCCAAGCCGCTGGTGGCGGTGTCACGCTGGATGGCGGTCGTAATGTCACCGTGATCGGCAGTCAGTTGAAGGCCGGTGATGACCTGGTCGTCGGTGCCACGGGTGATGTGGCAGTGCTATCGGGTGTCGAGGAGCATGGCTCCTACAGCAAGAAAACCAAATCGGGTTTCCTCGGCTTGTCCAAGAGCGGCAAGAGCGAATTGAAGACTACGGCCTCCCAGGTAGCCAGTGAGCTAGAGGCCGGCAACGACGTGGTGATCGCGGCAGGCAACGACTTGCGCGTGCGGGCCAGTGAGACCACTGCTGGCAATGATGTGGAACTGCGTGCGGGTCTGGTCAAGGACAGTGGCGACATTAACCTCGTCTCGGCCAACGATACGGCTTATAGCCGGAGTGAGGAGTACAAGAAGAAAAACGGGTTATCGGTGTCGGGTGGTTTCCTCTCGATCTCCTCGGCCAAGGAAGCGGGCCGGCAAGCGCAAAGCAGTACCAGCGTGGGCAGCCAGGTTTCCGCTGATCGCGATGCGACCCTGCAGGCAGAACGCGATATCAACCTGATCGGCAGCGGCATCGATGCCGGGCGCAACGTCAGCTTGAATGCCGGACGCGACGTAAATGTGCTGGCCGCGCAGAACAGCCGTTCCGAGCAGGACTGGGAAAAGAACAAACAAGCCGGGATCGGTGTGTCTTCGGATGCAAACGGCATCAGTTTCTTCGCCGGTGCGGACCGCACCAAAGAGAAAAACCGGCTGGAGCAGCAAACCGCTGCTGCCAGCCAGATCAGCGCAGGACAGGACGTTGCCGTCAACGCTGTGCGGGACATCAACCAGGTCGGTTCAGATCTGCGCGCCACCCGTGATATTGACCTCACGGCCGGCCACAACATCAGCATCGATGCGGCACGCGAAACCCAACGGATCGAGCAGGAGCGCGAAGCCAGTCGTAATGGCCTTGGCATTTCGTTCAATCATAACTATGGCAACACCAAGGATGCGGTCAGCGGCGCGGGTAAAGGGGAGAACGGCGTCAGCAAGGGTTCCAGCACCCTTAAAGGTATTGATGCCGTCGCCCAATTCGTCAACGGACCGACCGTTGACGTCAAGTTCGGCAACAGCACGCAAACCAGCAGCCAGCAGGTCATTGAGCAGACCAACCGCGCGTCGACATTCGATGCGGGCAACGACCTTAATCTCAATGCCGGCAACGACGTCACGGTCAAAGGTGGTCAGCTAAAGACCGGGCGAGATATCAACGTCAAGGGGCGCGACGTCGCGCTGGATGTGGCAAAGGGCAGTGTCACCCAGGAAAGCAGCGAGCGCCAAAGCTGGAGTGGGATTCATGGTGGCACCAGTGGCGGCTTCAAATTGGGGGTGGGCGGCAGTTACGGGATAGCCACGGAGGATGGCGTCTATGGCAGTTCCACTGCCACCCAGGTTGCCGCTGGGCGGGATTTCAACGTGGATGCCAACCATGACATCAACCTGATAGGAACGCGGGTCAAGGCCGGGCGAGATATCGCGCTCGATGCGGGTAATGAGCTGAATATTCGCTCGGCGCAGAACGACAGCAGCAGCGAAAAAAACCGCCACAACGGTGGTGGCGAGGCCGGCCTGACGTTCGGCTCCCAAGGCGTAGGCGTCTACGTCAGCGTGAACATCGGTAAGGGTGATCTAGAACGTGAAGGCGAGCGTCAGCAAGACGCTTACCTTTACGCAGGTAATCGCCTGGGCTTCACCAGCGGCAAGGACACCAACATCAGCGGTGGCACCCTGCGCGGCGATGAGGTCGTTGGCCGTGTTGGCGGTGACCTGAACGTTTCCTCGGCCCCTGATACAGGCACGGTCAAAGGCAAGGAGTTCGACCTAAGCGTTACCGCTACCTTTGGTCCTGGCGCCGGCGTCAGCGGCTCGGTGGGGTATGGGAAAACGACCGGTGAGACCCATTGGGTTGGACAACAAACCAGCATTACCGGCAAAAACAAAGTCGACATCCGCACCGAGGATCACACCCAACTGGATGGCGCCTTGATCGCCGCCGATAACGGCAACCTCAAACTGGACACCAAAACCCTGGGCTTCAGCGACATCGCCGGTAAGGACAAGGAGCACGGCTACTACCTGAATGTCGGTGGCAGCTATTCCCAAGGTGGCGGCGGCGCCCAGGACAGCAGTCAGGTTGGCAAAGGCGAGAAAGATAAAAACGGCTGGAGCGTCAGCGGCTGGGAGTACGAAAAGGATCGTCAACAGATCGTCCGGGCGACCGTTGGGGCCGGCGATGTGGTGGTGCGTAATGACGCTCAGACCGGGGCTGATTCGACGGTTGGACTCAACCGGGACGTGAGTAGGGCTTACGAGATCACCAAGGATGAAGAGTCTCGGACCGATCTGTATGTCACCAAGTCCTCGGTGGACGCTGTGATGGATACCTCCGGGACGGTGGAGGCTTGGAAAAACAGCATCAAAAGCTATCCCGATAGCAGCTTGAAGGCGTATGAGGATGCACTCAAGTTGGTTAATGGGCCGGTCCAGGCCACCAAGCAGATCTGGACCAACATTCAGGCGCAGCGGGTTTCGATTGATGAGGTGCCTGCTGCGGCGAGAGCTGCGCTGGGGGATGAGGTTGCGCTGAATATTGCGAAGAATCTTGTTCGCAATGGCAAGGATGCTGGGGATATCAAGGATCTGGAGCCTGAGGATGTAGCTGCTATCCAAGTCTTCGCGAAGAGATTTGAAGAGTTTGCCAAGCTGCAAGAAAGTTGCGACGCCAAGGGGGGCTGTGTATCAAATGATTCGGAGAAAAAGCCTCGTACTCTTGCTTGGTATACGGATACCGATGGCACCTTAAAGTGGAGAAAGGTCGAAGACGTTCGTGTGGACACGCCGGGCAGAAAGCTGCTGCAAGAAACTGCGCGATTGCAGACATACTTGGACGGTCTTCCAGTAGAACAAGCTCAGCTCCTGGGCTTGGGGATTCAGGCCGTCATGGGACCTGCCAAAATGGCGGTTGGTCTCGCCGGGAACGTGGTGGTCGACAAGCTGTTTGGCGACAAAATAGCTGCGGCAAAAGATTCAATATCGAAATCGATTGCCAGTGAACTCAGTGACAAAGATAAGGCTGACCTGGAGATTAGCGATAATCTCTTCAAGGTTCGCCACGAGCAAGGCCGCGATAAACAATCTGGAGATGTTTACGTTCGTGGCGCAACGACGCTGCTGAATATCGCTTTGGGGACCGTCGGGAACGCGGTGGGATCTGGGGCGGGTAAGGTCATCGGTATTGTTGGTAAGGGGCCTTCGGAGGGTATAGCGAAGGGCGCTGATGGGCTGGAGATTGATCCGAAGCATCCTGATTGGGCCAAGGAGTTTGGGGATACGCCGTCGAAGGGGTGGGTGGAAGCGGGGCCGAAAAACAATCAATCGTCGGTAACGCCTGACGGATCGAAACCGAATGCCGGCGGCAGTACAGCTGAATCGCATGCTTCGTATCCTGTCGTGAAGGTGGATACTAGCCAGTCAGTCAAAGGGTCGCCCACTTACGAAATACTTAATAATCCAAATGCCAGGAGCCCTAATACTCGATATGAGCTGGATAATGGCGATTCCTTCGTTACGAATAGTCATGGCATGGTAGAAGAGCTGACGTTTACACCTGTTAATGTCAAAGTCCCAAGGGATTCCAGACAAACAGCCGCTGGTAAGGAGGGACGCGAAACAGACGTTGGCGGGCATGCTCAAGCGTGTAGTCAGGGCGGTACCTGTGATGGTTATAATTTGTTTCCTCAAGATAGAAACTTTAACAGTTCGGCATATAAAGTTTATTATGAGAATAGAATGCGTGAGGCGTTGAGTGATCCGTCGAGAACTATAGGGCCTACGACTATAAAATTTAAGCGTGAAAATTCAGATTCGATAAGGCCGGATACTATGGAGTTGACCTATACTATCGATGGTAAAACTCGAACGGTCTCCTTTGAAAATGAAGCTGGTAAAATTCCAGAGGTGAGTAATGGTTACTAAAGATTTAGAAATTGTGAAGGAAATATTTTCTTTAATTGATTCTGGAATAGTTTTGGGTTATGACTCTTTCTGTTATGAGGTTGAGGTGGGTGAAGGGTACATGGAGTCGGTGCTGACTGTTGAGAAGGATGGTGTTGAAGTAACCGATGCTGATACTGATTTTAATAGCTCCAAACTATATAGATTGATAAAGGAATTGAAGGCAGAGGGCAAGGCGCGAGGTGAAGAATGGCTTTCTTTTTCAATGTCCTATCGACGTGAGGGTGAGGTGAAAACGAAGTTTAATTACTGATGTTCAAATGCACAGTGCCGCGAAAAGGGGATTTATTTTATAAGGTACAGAGAGAGTCGATTCATTGGCTTGCTCGGTTTCTAAAATAAATCCCCCTTTTTTCCTCTACCAAAACTCTACTGCTGTAGAGGGGCCGGGAGATGTACATATTGCAGGTCCTACGTATGGCGGAAAAAAACACTCCGGCTCAGCAAGATGCAGCGGATCTGTGCGAAAAGGGGACAGATTTATTTTATAGTGCGAAAAGGGGACAGATTTATTTTATGAGGTCAGAGGGGGTGGGTTTATTGGCTTGCTCGGTGTTCTAAAATAAATCTGTCCCTGAGGAATCCCCACAAATCTATTCCAATGCCTGCGCCTCTTGATGTACCTCTGCTCGCAACGCGTGCTCAAGTCTCTCCAAAGTTTTTCGAGAGTTTGAGCCGCGTCCGCTACGCCAGTATTCCAGGCCCAGCCGCCATAGCGATAACACTCGTCGGCGTTTAAGGCTATTGCTTTGAAAGCGGCGCTCATGCCCCGCCTCGCGGGCCTGCAATCCCGTTAAACAAATGATGTAATTAGCCAGAGCCGAGATCAGCAAAAGCACTTCGATTCGGCGTGGGCAGTGACTCCGATGGCGAGTGACGCCTACGCCAAAATACTCACTTTTTACATCCCTGAAGCCTTCTTCTATCTGCATGCGCTGTTTGTAAATGGCCACGATTTTCGATGGATTCCATTGATCTTCCGGCAGGTTGCTGGCCAATAACCAGGGCTCTCGCTCACGATTGGCCGATTGCCTGCTGAGTTTGTTTTTGGCGATTGATCCAGTGACACGCTGGTGTTTGCGACCTTTTGCCGAATGCCTAACGCAGTACAGATGAATGATGTGCGGAGCGCTTTGGGTCATCTCGATCCGCCCCAATGACTTCGGTGAGGACGATGCCAGAGCGTAGAGGTTTTTAACGGGTAGCCAAGTGTCTGCGTCGGCTCGGTAGAGATCCCGGTTACGCACGCGCCCCACGTAATACCAGCCTTGCGCCTCGACGGCTTTGATCCATGGCCGGCGAAAACCTGCATCAGCCACAAGGACCGGGACGCAATCTTCGGGAAGCATTTCGGCCAGCGTTTGTAGCAATCGTTTTTGATATTTCGGACAACCCTCACGTTCATGAACGCTCTCATAGATCGGGAATGAGCGTCCCGCCAAAGGGATGGCTGCGCGCAACAAAAAGAACTCTCCAGCCGCATCAATGGGTGACCAATCAACCAGGATCAATGGATGCTTGAGCGAGCCCAACAGGGCTCGCAGCATGACCCAGTAAAACAGCGGGCGCTCGGTTTGCAGATGCCGATTACCCAGCAGCCGGTCCACTCGTTTGATGGTGTGTTTGGGATAGGCTTTGCTCGGTAAAAATCGACCAAGCCCCGTCAGAGTGAGCCGACGTCCTCGTAGCAATGCGCTGACACAACACATCAACGTTTTCAGGCGACGAGAATGAACACCGGGAAGTGCATGAGCGAGCGAGCTGTGTAAGAATCGGATGGCCTGCATGGGGCGGGATCTTGTTTTGTGTGGTGCAACACAAGCTGCCGACTCATGCAGGTCTCTTCAATATTCCAACTTCTTGATTTTTCGTAAGAAAATTCGGGGATTCCTCAGGGGCAGATTTATTTTATGAGAAGCAGAGAGGGTAGGCTTATTGGATTGCTCGGTGTTCTAAAATAAATCTGTCACCTTTTTCATTTTTAGTCCCCTTTTTCTAATTGCTGTCTCAGGGGGGCTCTTCGAGGGCGGCTGTCGCGAGCCGAGCCACCGGGGCGTCTCGGCCCTTCGGGCTTCATCCTTCATACCTACGGGCTTCGGCCTGCGCGCACCGCTTGCGAGGGAATGCACCACTCCTTGTTAATCTGCAACCTGCGGGCAAGGGTTAAAAACCTCGGTTACGTCGAGTGTTGTATGCCACGGAATGGCAGTGCCTGACACCATTCCGCCTACGGTTTGCTGTCGACCCGACTTGCGCACATATCCGCCATCCGTTCCAGTGAAGACTTGCTGCCCTGGCTTCGTCAGGTAATCAAAGAAACTGACTTTCACAGGCACATTCATTTGTCCACCAGGCGTAATGACGGCGAGCATGATCGCTCGGTCTTTGGTGAATACAACGAACGGTTCGACTCCAGTGCGACCACCAACTGTCTTCACGCACTGCACTTGTTCTGGGAGGATGCGTGCGGTTTCAGTGTAGGTGTGGTTGTTGTAGAGGCTGAGGATCAGGCCTTTGCTGGTCAACACTCCCAGGCCTTGAGTGGCTTTGCAGCTGCCTTCGCTTCCATATGGGAACAAGCACCAGTTCGTTTCCGACACGGCTTGAATATCCGATGGTGCAATTTTCAGATCGCGCTGGATTTGGGCTTTTGATTCCGGCGTGTCATAAGGGATCATCACGCATCCCCCGACTGTCACTGCTGCGATGAGGCCTATGCCCGCAGCTACGTTTTGGATTGATGATCTGAAGGTGTTCATTGTTCGCTCTCTTTGCTGTATTGCCACCACTGGAAAGCTGTGGTGATTTTGGTAGCGAACCTTACGGCATGGGCGGCAAGCAGTCATCCTCATGGTGATAGCTGGATCGGTAGATGACTTAACTGGACGCTTACCCTTTTTTCGCTTGATCGATTCCGGTCGTGGCGAAGGCATGGTTGTGTTGGCGCTGTTTGAGGAGATTTTGGCGCAATTGTGGCGCAGTTCTTGACGAACTGCGCCACAGCTCGTCGCAGCAGATGGATGTAGTCGCTCCCGACGGTCGGGACTACGTTATGGCCACAAATAAAACCAATACTGCCCCGCATAAATGGGTGGCATTGGGTTATCGACCAACCTAGCAGATTGACTCCCTAGCGCTTCCAGTCCTTCACCACATCATCGATGGCGGCAGTGGCAATGTCTCTAACGGATCGTGAAACGGGCGACCCCAAAGGTCGCCCGTTTTCATTTACTCAGCCGCCTGCGCCCGCAACCGTCTCCCAATAACATCCATCACATCACACCCATCGCGCAGCGATATCGTCAGCATTTTGCAAAGGTCGGAGAGCACCAGCGTGTCGGAGCTGATTTCCGAGCGGAACGCGATGTTTTCCAGCAGTTGGGTCACGGTACGGATGCGGTAGTCGGCGGTTTCGAAGAGGACGTCGAGCGGGGCTTCGGTGTCGATGAGCAGGGTGGCGGGGATGCAGTCGACGCCGGTGATGGGCATGTATCGTTTCATCGGTAGTACCTCATTCAATTGAAAGGAGCTACCTCGTTAATCGAGTCGCCAAACCCGAGCCGCCATTAGGACGACGACGGAATATAGGCCGCCTTGTCCGGGTGCTACAAGACGCCGCTTTCCGAGCTTGATGTAGGACGTTTAGCCTGTCTGTGGTGGTATTCGTTACGTGGGGTTGGGCTGTCGGCGGCGGCGAGATGTTTGCTTCCGTTTGGGGGCGGAGCGTTCATAGAGGGGGGCTGCTGCGCAGCCCAGCGGGAGCAAGCTCCCTCGCCACAGGGGATTTGTACAGCCTTTAGGTGGGTGAGTTGTCCTGAGGGGCGCCGTCGTTGATCTTCTGCTAGAAATCTGTAATTCGGAACAAGGCCGGGGTACCTCGTTTTCCGTCTCAACATCCTCTTCAGCAAGGCTCTTTTTTGTGCTTCCCTTATGGCCACTTTTCTCTTTCGCAGCCTGCCCAGCGCTCGCCGACTTCGGACTCACAAACCGTGCACAACCCCACCCGCAACGCGCTGACCACCCAGCTCGCCACCCACCCCGATGACATCACCACACGTGCCGCGCTGTACCGCGATCTGCTCGACACCGCCGAGGTTTCATTGGACGGCGTACGCCTCGCCGCAGGCCTGTGTGATCCGGCCGCTAACGTCGTCATTACTCAGTTGAACACCACGGCACATGCCAACCGCCCCGGGCCGTTGCTGGCGCAGCTTCGTAACCTGCCGGTGGATCATCTGGAGTTGGATAACGCCGAGCCGGCGTGGTGCGATGCCCTGGCTGGGCTGCCCTTGCGCACGTTGGTGCTCAACAGCCCACGTTTCAGCTGCGATCCAGGTGTATGGCAACGCTTGCCAGGCCTCGCTCTCGAGAACCTGGAAATCAGCGGATTCTCCCGAGACGATAACGCCACCAGCCTGCCTTCCCTCGATCGGCTGCGCCGGCTGACGTTAAGCACCTACGGCCAGGACTTCGACGACAAATTCTTCGAGCAACTCGGCAATAGCTCGCTGCAAGAATTGTCGCTGAACCGTTGCGATGACGTCTCCGACGATGGCCTTCTCGGGCTGTCAAACCTCAAGTTGCGGTCGCTCACGTTGGAACGCGTTGGCGAGCTGACGTCCCGTGGGATGGCGCACTTATGCAGTCACCCCCTTGAGCAACTGTCCCTCGGTTGGAACGGTGCAATTCTGGAGGACCCTGCATGGCTCTCCGGCCTGAGCGCATTGCGCTCCCTGAGCCTGGATCAATGTTACGCAACGGATGCCATGCTCCACGCTATCCGGGACCTGCCCATCGAACGGCTTTCGCTTCAGTCTTCGTATGTTGGTGAGGACGACCTTGAGATATTGGAAGGTATGCCACTCGCCGACCTGAATCTCAAATCTTCACAACAAGTGATCGAGCGGCTCGATGTGCTGCACGGGTTTCCACTCAAGCGCCTGGGGCTTTCCGATGTGCAAGGCATCGATGCAGATACGTTGAGCGATCTGCGTGGTTTGGCGTTGGAGTCCCTGGACCTGTCATTGAACGACCTCACTTGGAAGGAACTGAAACAACTCGCCGGCCTGCCACTGAAGCGGCTGAATCTCAGCTTTTGTCGCGGCGTGGATGGGAAGGTTCTGCGCAAGCTTGTCGAGTTGGGTTTGCCGTTGGAGCAACTTGAAATAAGCGGTCTGGATCTGCGCGATGCCGACCTGGCCTGCTTGTGCGATCTGCCGCTGCGGCGCCTGGGTTTGTATGACAGCCCTTGGCTCACCGACGCCGGAGTGGCCCACCTTGCTCGGCTGCCGTTGAGTGATCTGACGATCTCGGCAGATCCCGGGGAATCGCGGATTACCTCAGCCGCAGTGCCGGTGTTGGAGCAATTGCCGTTGCACACACTGTGGTTGCTGAACTGTTCCGGGATCAGTGCCGAGGGTTGGGATCGGCTGGCCAGGTTGTCGGCTCGCGTTAGCGGCCCAGGTATTTGATGCTCGCCGCAGTATTGCTCTGTAGGTTCAAACCTGGGGGAGCAAGTTGTGCTCCCACAGGTTTTCGCCGTTCGATGACTGAGCCGCATCAAGCCGAGCCCCATCATGAACGGCCAACTCTTTACCAGTTGTAACTCAACTTAGCGGTGACTTCACGGCCCGGGTTGTAGTAGTTCGCAGTCCCCGAACCAACTACATGTTGCTCATCTAGAAGGTTGCTGACGTTGATCGCCAGGTCAGTGCCTTTGAAGAGTTTGTAGTTGAAGGCCGCATCGAAGAGCGTCGTGCCATCGCTGGTGCCGGTGTTGGCCGCGTCGAAGTAATAGGAGCCCACATAACGTGCACCCAGGCCAACGCTGACATCGGTGTCGGGGATGTTGTAATAGCTCCACAGCGACGCGGAGTGTTTGGGGGCCGTGGCGAACTCATTCCCTTTGAGTGAACTGCCGTCGTACAAAGTACCGCGCAACACTTCGGACTCCATATAAGAGTAGCCACCCACCAGGCTCAGGTTAGGGGTGAGCTCAGCCTTGGCTTCCAGGTCCAGGCCGCGTACCCGTGATTCGCCAACGGTTTGTTGCTCGATGACACCGCTGGGCAGTACGACGGCGATGCTGACATTTTCCTGGGTCAGGTCGTAGACCGCCGCCGAGAACAACGCGTCCATGCCGATGGGCGCATATTTCACACCCACTTCATATTGCCGGCCTGTCTTGGGGACAACGCCGACCGTGGGTGGCGAGACCGACTCGACCATGCTGACGTAGGTCGACACTTCGTCGTTGACGATATAGGTCAGTGCGCCGCGATAGGAGGTTTCCGAGAAATCATCCGACTCCTTTACGTTGTTGATGTCGGTACTGGACAGATCCAGCGAGTCGTTGCGCACACCGGCGGTGACGATAAAGCGCTCAAAGAAGGACAAGTTCTGCTGCAGGAACACGGCCTTGGTTTTGGTGTCGAGCTTGTCGTTGCTATAAGGCGCTACGCCGCTGGGTACACCCGTGAACACGGGGTTGGCCAGGTCGATGGAGCCTGTCGTGGCATAGACGGAGCGTTCCTCGGTGGAAGAATCACCATACTCCACGCCCACCAATGTACTGCTGTCGATGTTTTCGAAGCGGGCATCGTATTGCAGCATCAAGTTGCCGTTCAGTTGCTCGGCGTCGCTGTCAGTGCCAAAGATGTAACGCGGGACCGTGGTGCCGGTGCGGGTAGGGGAGTCGCTGAGGAACACATAGCCGAAATCATCGGTCAGTTTGCTGTAGCGCAAGTTGCTGCGCAGCACGAAGCCATTGTCGAAATCATGGCTGAAGGTGCCGCTGATGTTGGTGCGTTCGACGTCGTGGAAGTTGTAGCTGGGCTCGCCGTAGAACTTGTCACGGTCGTATTCCTTGTCCAGCGGGTAACCGCCGCTGTTGGGCGAGCTTTGGGTTTTCAGGTAATCCACGATCACCGAGGCCGAGGTGAAGTCCGTGGGTGACCAGGTCAGGCCGCCCATCAAGAACTTGTTGTCGTCCCGTGAGTGGTCGTACTCGCGATCACTGTCTTGCATCTTTGCCGTGAAGCGGCCGGCCACGGTTTTGTCCTCGTTCAACGAGTCGCCGACATCGATGCCGGTTTCGACATGGTCGAAAGAACCGTAGGTGACGTAGCCCTGGCCGAACTTGTCGAAGCGTGGCTTCTTGCTGACAAAGTTCACCGAGCCGCCCGGGTCGGCCGGGCCGAACAGCGTCGAGTTGGCGCCGCGTATTACTTCAACGCGCTCATAGGCGAAAGGTTCCTCGCGCACACCGCGCATCGAACCCAGGGTCAGGCCGTCCCGATAGGTCGTGGCCTGGAAGCCGCGGATCTGGAAATAATCGTTACGGTCGTCAGTGCCGTAATAGTCGGTAATCACCCCGGGCGTGTATTGCAGCAGCTCTTCGGTCGTGCTCACGCTGCGTTGCTTCATTTCCTTGTCGGTCACCACGGACACCGAGGCGGGCGTGTTGAGGATGCTGGTGGCCACTTTGCCGCCGACCCAGAGTTCCTGGGCCACCACCGAGTTGGCGTCTTCGGTGCCATCGACCCTGGCCTTGGCGTTGACGAGGATAGGCGCAAGGCGATATTCCTCGAGTTCGGCATCCGCCTTGGTTTGCGGCGTCAGCAAGTAAGCGTTCGGGCCTTGCTGCTGTATGGCGATGTCGCTCCCCTGCAACAGCGACGACAGCGCTTCGGACGTATCGAGTGTGCCGCTCACGCCCCCGGTATTGCGGTTCGCTACGCTTGAAGCATCGAAGGAAAGGCTGATACCCGCCTCGCGGGCAAAGCGGTCAAGCGCCGGTGCCAGGGGACCGGCGGGAATGTTCCACTGATGAACCTGGGTCTGCTCAACGGTCGAGGGTTGTGCCAGGGCGGGTAGCGCATAGCTGCTGACGATGACGCCGAAGATCGCACCGTGGATGGCACGATTCAGTCGATGACGCTGGGGAACCGGGGACGCACTCATTAACTCGCTCCGTGGAAAAGGGGATCGGCAGATCGGCCTGTAGGTCGGCCTTTTCTTACATGCCGAACGAGAATGAGAAATCACCTCATTTTTATTTGATGTTGATGTACGGCGAAGAAAACATTTAGCTGGCGGCGCTCAACGTCACCCAATATTGGGTGCGATAATCAATCCGCAGGTGCAGTGACTGCGCAACCAATGCCAGTACCCGGTCGGTGTCGGCGAGCTGAAAGGTGCCGGAAACCCGCAGGCCCGAGACCTCTTCGGTGCAGCGCAACAGGCCGGGGCGATAGCGCGACAAGGCCCCGATGAAATCACCGAGGCGCATATTGCGTGCGCTGATCACTCCGTCGCTCCAGCTCCATACATCCAGGCCGTTATCCTTGAACTCACGAATGCCACCTGAGGTGAACAGCCGCTGGTTGCCGGCCTGGACAGTGTCGTTGACCGCAAGGGTTTTGCTGGATCCAGGAAATACGCTGACTGCGCCGCGTTGCACCGCTAGAAGGGTCCCGTCGTTACGCTCGTACGCCAGGAAACGGGCATCCAGAGTGCTGATCAATCCGTCGCGTGTTTGTACCCAGAACGGACGCGGTTGAGCCGAGCCCGCATCGGCGCCGGTATTGACGATGATTTCGCCGCGCCGCAGAACGATCAGGCGCCGCTGCGGGTTGAAATAGCTGTCGACCGCACTGTTGCTGTTGAGCTGGATAAGGCTGCCATCATCGAGCTGGAAGCGCTTTCGCTCGCCGGTCTTGCTGTGCTGCTGGGCAAGCATGGCGGGTAGCGGCGTGTAGTCGCGGCCCAGCCAGGCCGCGCCACCCAAGGTGGCCAATGCACCCAGTAGCTTGAGGCTTTGGCGCCGATGCAGGCCTGGGCGGGCGCCCTTGAGGGTGTGCCGGGCCAAATCAGGTGGTACGCCCGCGAAGTCATCGCCAAGCGCTTCCACACGCTGCCACGCCAACCGATGTTCCGGACGTTGCTGCAGCCAGTGCTCGAAACTGCGCTGGGTTTGCTCATCGGCAGGGTTGAAGCGCAGGCGCACCAGCCAGTGGATCGCTTGGTCGACCACCGCCGAATCCAGCGCTTGCGCTTCACTGTTCGGCATAACGCAAGCGATAGCAGTGTTGCAGGGCCTTGGCCAAGTCGCGTTCCACCGTGGAGCGGGAAACGCACAGTTTTTCGGCTATTTGCTGGCAGGTCCAACCGTCGAGCTGGGCCAGCAGAAACGCCTCGCGCACCCTTGGCTTGAGCAGGTCCAGCAGGCGGTCGATCCGCTCGAGGCTATCAAGAATCAGCAGTCGCTCTTCTTCAGAGAGGGCCGCTTGTGGAGGAAGCAGCGCGAGGCTCTCGAAGTAGGCGCGCTCGAGCTCGCGACGGCGATACCGATCAATCATCAGCCCACGGGCGATGCTGCTCAGATAAGCCCGGGGTTCGCGCAAGGGACTCAATTGACGCGACTTGAGCAGACGTACAAACGTGTCCTGCGCCAGGTCCGCCGCGCTTTCGTGACAGCCGACGCGCCGGCTCAGCCAGCTATGCAGCCAGGAATGGTGGCTGCGATAGAGCAGGGTGAGGTCGGCATTGCCCAGTGTGTCGTTGCTGCGCATCAGCATCCCGGAAACATACATAATTGATAATGAATCGCATTATATTCAGGCGGCTGACGTCAGTGCAAATGTGCCGGAGCTTATGGTCGAGACGGGCCCTGGTATCCGGGCCCTGATAGGAATAGGCAATGCTGCAAGGCAAACCGGCATAGGTGCCGAGGTGTTGCGCCGATAGCATGGCCTCGTTCCCACCTGATTGGAGGCTCGCCATGAGCAGCAGAAAAACCCTATTCATCACCGGCGTCAGCAGTGGCCTGGGCAATGCCCTGGCGCGGGAAGCGCTTGCGGCGGGCCATCGGGTGATCGGCACCGTGCGCAGTGACGCGGCGTTGCAGGCCTTCGAGGCACTGTCCCCGGATCAGGCCCATGGCGTGCTCCTGGATGTCACCGACTTCGAGCGGATCGACAGCGTGGTCGCCGCCACACAAGCCCGCCACGGCCCGGTCGACGTACTGGTCAACAACGCCGGTTATGGCCATGAGGGCATCTTCGAAGAGTCACCGTTGCAAGAGATGCGTCGCCAGTTCGACGTCAACGTGTTCGGCGCGGTGGCGGTGACCAAGGCGTTCGTGCCGTATTTTCGCCAGCGCCGTGCCGGTCATATCCTCAACATCACCTCCATGGGGGGCACCATCACCATGCCGGGCATTGCCTACTACTGCGCGAGCAAGTTTGCGCTGGAAGGTATCTCCGATACGCTGAGCAAGGAACTGCTGCCGTTCAACATTTTCGTGACCGCCGTGGCACCGGGCTCGTTTCGCACCGACTGGGCGGGGCGTTCGATGCAACGCACCCCGCGAAGCATTGCCGACTACGACGCCAGTTTCGACCCGATACGCAAGGCGCGAGAAGAGAAAAGCGGCAAGCAGCCGGGTAACCCGCAGAAGGCGGCCCAAGCGATGTTGCAGCTGATCGACAGCCCGACACCGCCGGCCCACTTGCTGCTGGGCAGTGATGCCCTCAGCCTGGTGCGCGACAAGCTGAGCCGTGCGGCCAGGGAGATCGATCAATGGGAAGCGCTGAGCCGTTCGACGGACGATTGAATGGCAAGCAAGAGGCTCGTCAATGACCCAGGTGGATGCCTGCACCGCGCGCATGGTGCGGTTGATGGAAAAGCTCGCACCGGTAGAGGGCTACAACCTCAGCGCGCTGGAGGACATCCGTTTTCTGCGTTCGAACCGACCGCTGACGCGCACGCCGGTGTTGTATGAGCCCGGCATCGTGATCCTGTGCCAGGGACGCAAGCGTGGCTATCTGGGCGACGACGTCTATGTCTACGACGCCCAGCATTACCTGGTGGTGTCTGTCCCGGTTCCCTTCACCATGGAGACCGACGCCAGCGCCGCGGAGCCCATGCTGGCGGTCTACATGCGCCTGGACCTGCAACTGGCCAGCGAATTGATGTTGCAAGTGGACGAAACCCTGGGCCCCAGCGATGCACAACCCAAAGGCATGTACGCCTCGCCTATGGACGACTTGCTGCGCACCTCGACGCTGCGTTTTCTGGAGGCCATGAGTCGCCCGGGCGAAGCGCAGATCCTGGGACCTTCGCTGATACGGGAAATCTACTACCGGATCCTGACCGGCGAGCAGGGCGGCTCGATGCGCGCCGCGCTCAGTCGCCAGGGGCACTTTGGCAAGATCACCCGGGCGATACGCAAGATCCACAGCTGCTACCACGAGCATCTGGACGTCGAAACACTCGCCCACGAAGCCAACATGAGCATTCCCAACTTTCACCTGCACTTTCGCAGCGTGACGGACTCCACGCCCATGCAGTACTTGAAATCGACTCGCCTGCACCAGGCGCGGTTATTGATGCTGCGCAACACCATGAGCGCCTCGACGGCGGCGTTCAGCGTCGGCTACGAAAGCGCCTCGCAATTCAGCCGCGAGTTCAAGCGCCTGTTTGGCCGCACGCCCCAGGCGGAGATTGAATGGATGAAGGCGACTTATGCGTTGCCGGCGCCTGCCGGGCCGTCCATTTATGTGTCGTCGCATTAAGGGCCGGCCAGCCCGGATACAAAAAAGGCACGGGTGATCACTGCCTTTCGACAGGTCGTCTTTACCTATTTTCTCTGCTTCCAGAAAAGGCCGGCTTCATCAGGTAGCATCGCCAAAATCCGCAGCCTTTAAAAAAGCCATGAACGCCCGTAATGCTGCCGATTGGTGGCGACGACTTGGGAAGTAGAGGTAAACAGCCTCCTGAGGACAAGACCATGAGGGGAGGACCCGCGCCAACCTTCCCGATTCGAGAAGGCCGGCCACATACGCGGCAGGCGCGTTAACGATCCCCAATCCCCGCAGAGCTAGCTCGATTTGCGATGCCAGATCGTGAACAATCATGCGTGTCGGCGGGGCGATTTGTACCACCTCGCTCGCAGATTCCAGTGTCCAGGGGATGATCAAGCCATCGATCTGACTGCGACACATGATCGCGCGGTGATCGAGCAGGTCGTCGGGATGCTTCGGTATCGCTTGGTCGCGAAGATAAGCTGGGGATGAGACGAGCACGGCTTCCGATTTAGGCGCAATGGGCACCGCCACCATGTCCTTATCAATGCAATTGCCGTAGCGTAAACCCGCGTCATAGCCTTGTTTGACGATGTCGATAAGCCGTGCCTCAACGGCAATTTCGAGTTCGATATCGGGGTAGATATTCTGAAATGCCTTCAACGCTGGCGCGATGAATGACTCGAACGGTGCGCGTGGCATCGTGAGCCGCAAAGGGCCGGTGGGTCGTCCTGCCCGACCCGATACCTCCTCCGCGGCTTGCCGCAACTGCGACAGCGCAGGGCCCGTCGCAAGCAAATAGTCGTTCCCGACGTCTGTCAGGCTGAGGCTTCGGGTGGAACGGCGGAAAAGCGATGTACCTAGCCGCTCTTCAAGAGCGCTGATCGCCTGGCTAACGGCGGATGGCGAAATGCCCAGCTGCCTCGCAGCCTCGGAAAAGCTGCCGGCTTCTGCAACGGCCACGAACATCGCCACACCTTCGGTACTGTCCTTCTGTCGCATGTAAGACCTTTAAGTTTTACTTCAAGCCTCATGCTCGATTATGGGGCTAATAGCGAGGATTCGCTCATCGTAAGATGTCTTACACGACGAACCAAGACATTAAAAAATGGACACTGACCTTATCGCCAGCTCGCTAGAACCCGCGTCGACAGCGCTATCGCTCAGTCGACGGGCTCTACTTATCAATATGGGCGCAGCCGCTGTGCTGATGTCCGGTGGTAAAACATGGGGAGCTCTCTTGTCCACCTTCACGCTGACCTCGCGCATTTTCAGCACCCCTCGCCATACGACGCATTATTTGGAGGCCGGGCCAGCCGACGGGCCGCTGATGATGTTCCTCCATGGATGGCCGGAGCTTGGCTTGGTCTGGCGCGCGCAGATGCAAGCGTTCGCTGCAAAAGGCTGGCACTGCGTTGCGCCGGATATGCGCGGCTATGGCCGCTCTTCCGCTCCAGAATCCACCCGTGAATACACGATGGAAAAGATCGTGACGGACATGGCCGAACTTCATGACCACCTCGGCGGCCATCCCGCCATCTGGGTTGGCCACGACTGGGGCAGTGTGGTGGCCGGTGAATGGGTGGCTCACGAACCACAGCGCAGTCGCGGTGTGGTGCTGATCTCCGTGCCGTATTTCCCCAACACGAACGCGTTACCGACGCTGGTTCCACTGGTCGACCGGAAGATCTATCCGGCCAGCCGGTTTCCCGATGGTCAATGGGATTATTACCGCTACTACACTACGCACTTCGCATCAGCCGTCGCTGATTTGGACGCCGACATAGCGGCATCGCTGGCTTCGATTTACCGACGAGCAGACCCGGAGAGTATTGGCAAGGTCGCCTCGAATGCCGAAGTGACACGCAAAGGAGGGCGGTTCGGCGCCAGTCATCGTGCCCCGCCTACCCAGCCTGATCCGGCGCTGTGGCCAATGGAGGACTTCGCCGTACTGGTGCAGGCATTCGAGAAGCGAGGCTTCCGCGCTCCCTGCGCATGGTATCTGAACGATGACGCCAACATCGCCTACGCTCGTCGCGCGCCTAATGGCGGCAGGTTGTCATTGCCTGTCCTGTTTGTGAATGGCGACTACGACCAGATGAACAACATCAAGGGCAATCGGCTGGGCGACCCGATGCGAGCGGCTTGTGCAGACCTCACCATAACGAGCCTGCCAGGCGCCCATTGGCTGCCAGTGGAGTGCAAGTCGGAACTCGTTGTTGCCATTGATCACTGGCTTCAAAGTAAAAAACTTTGATGCCCCCGAACCGGTCATTCGTGACGGGCAGAAAACGACCAGAATCTTCCCCGTCACAACAGACCGGAATGGCCCAAAACTCTCATCGTAACTCCACAAAAAAAGGCATGGTTTTCACTGTTTTCAGCGTCGCGCGGACAGCTGTTGTGGCGCCAAAAATGCATCGTGGAAATAGTTACGAAACGCCTGCATCGCCGGGCTGAATTCGCGCTCGCGATGCCACGCCAGTCCGACACTCATCGGCGTCACCTCGTCGGTGACTGTCAGGGTTTCGATGCGTTTTCCTTCCAATGACCAGGGGCGGTGCACCAGGTCCGAGAGGATTGCCACGCCGCTGCCATTGGCGACCATGCTGCGCACCGCTTCGACTGAACTGGTACGCACCCGCACGTTTGGCTGTTGATGCGCCTGTTCCCAGTAGCGCATGGCGCTTTGTTCCGCTTCGTCGACGGTCAGCAGGATGTAGGGTTCTTTCGCGACGTCGGCGAGGCTGACCGCCGAGCGTTCGCACAACGGATGGCGGCTGGGCAGCCATAACCGCCGTTCGGAGTTGAAGAGAATCTCTGAAACGATGTCCGGGTGCGTGAGGTTGGCGGTGAGCACCACGGCCATATCGAAACGACCTTCCAGCAAGCCTTGTTCAATGGCTTGCCGTTCCTGTTCATGGACTTCAATCGCCACGTCCGGATGCCAGTGTTCCAGGCGCTGCAAATGGTGCGGGAGGAAATAACCGATCACTGTGTAGCTCGCCGCCAAGCGCAACACGCCGCTGGCGCGGATGTCCGGCAACGGGCTGTTCAACGCGTCATCGACGCTGCGCAAAATCACGTAGGCCCGATTCAAAAAGTGCCGCCCGGCGTCGGTCAGGCTCATGCCCTGGGCCGAGCGCTGGAACAACAGCGTGCCGAGGATGCCTTCCAGTTCCTTGATCGCCGTGGTCACCGCCGACTGGGAAATATTCAGATGAATCGCGGCCTGAGAGATTTGCCCGATCTCGGCGGTGGCGACGAAATAGCGGACTTGGCGCAGGGTCAAGGACATGAGCACTCCAGGTGACGGTGTATCTGTTTTTCAGAAGATGGCCTATCTGATAATAGATCTTCCCAAGGGGTGGGGAGGAATCTAACTTGGCCTCCACGAAGTCACAAGCGTTGGGGGCAAGCGTCATGCAGGCAGTAGACTTCAACTCGGACATGGGCGAAGGCTTTGGTCCCTGGACCATCGGCGATGGCGTCGACAATGAGCTGATGGGCTTTATCAGTTCGGCCAACATCGCCACCGGTTTTCATGCCGGCGACCCCAGCACCATGCGCCGCACCGTCGAGCAGGCCAAGCGCCTGGGCGTGGCCATCGGCGCGCATCCGGGGTTTCGCGACCTGGTTGGTTTTGGCCGTCGGCACATCCATGCGCCGGCCCAGGAACTGGTCGACGACATGCTCTATCAGTTGGGTGCCCTGCGTGAACTCGCCCGGGTTCAAGGCGTGGCCCTGCAACACATCAAACCCCACGGCGCGCTCTACATGCACCTGGCCCGCGACGAAGAGGCCGCCCGTTTGCTGGTGGAAAACCTCCAGCGCCTGGAGCCGGAATTGCTGTTGTATTGCATGCCCGATTCGGTGATCTGGCGGGTTGCCACGGAACTTGGCCAACCGGTGATTCGCGAGTTCTACGCCGATCGCGAATACGACCTCAGCGGCTCCATCGTCTTCACTCGCAATGTGCGGGCCTACGACCCGGCCCACGTCGCCGAGCGAGTGCTGCGTGCTTGCCAACAAGGCGTGGTGCGCACCGTCGAGGGCGAAGACCTGGCGATTGAATTCGATTCCATCTGTTTGCACAGCGACACGCCGGGCGCCCTGGCGTTGGTCGAAGCCACGCGTCATGCACTGGGTGGCGCGGGCATAGAGGTCCGAGCACCGCGCTGAGACCGAACGAAAAACACCTGGCACACAGACGCCAGGGTTTGCCCACCGATTCACTTTTTGCCTGCCTTTCTATAACTATTCCAAGAGGAACAGACATGGCTGAACACACTGTAATCACCCCGTTGCCGGGGACCTTCTACCGTAAAGCCTCTCCGGAATCGGCGAACTTCGTCGAGGTCGGCGCGCAGGTCAGCGCCGACACGGTCATTGGCCTGATCGAGGTCATGAAGCAGTTCTCCGAACTGACCGCCGGGACGGCTGGTCGCCTCAATGCCTTCTTGGTGGAAGACGGTGATCCGGTGGAGCCGGGTCAAGTCGTCGCAACGCTCGACGACGAGTGAGGGGGCGATCATGACCCAAGCCATTCGTAAACTGCTGGTCGCCAACCGTGGCGAGATTGCCGTGCGGATTATCCGCGCCGCCAAAGAACTGGGCATTCCCACCGTTGCTGCGTGCAGCGCGGCGGACGTCGATTCCCAGGCCGCGCGCATGGCCGATGAGGTGCTCATTCTTGGCCCGGCCCGTGCCGACAAAAGTTACCTGAACGTCGAGGCCTTGCTCGGCGCCTTGAAAGCCACGGGCGCCAACGCGGTGCATCCCGGTTACGGCTTTCTGTCGGAGAACGCTGATTTCGCCGAAGCGGTGGTGGCTGCCGGCGCCATATTCGTCGGCCCGAGCGCGGAGACGATCCGGCGTATGGGCGATAAAGCCGAGGCACGGCGTACCGCACACGCCAATGGCGTGCCAGTGGTGCCGGGGTCGCCGGGTGAATTGTTCGACCTCGAGTCGGCGCTGAAGGCTGCTCAATCCGTTGGCTTCCCGTTGTTGATCAAAGCTTCGGCCGGTGGCGGCGGGCGCGGTATTCGGCTGGCGGAAAACGCCGAGCAACTGAGCGAAGAATTTCCCCGTTCCCAGCGCGAAGCCCAAGCGGCGTTTGGCAATGGCGCGGTGTATCTGGAGCGATTTATCAGCCGGGCTCGGCATATTGAAGTGCAGGTGTTGGGCGACGGTCAGCACGCGGTGCATTTGTTTGAGCGCGAGTGTTCGCTGCAACGGCGCCGACAGAAAATCTTCGAAGAAGCGCCGTCGCCAGTGCTCAGCCAACAGCAGCGGGAAACCCTCTGCGAAAGCGCCGTGCGCCTGACCGAATCGTTGGGCTACAAGGGTGCCGGCACCCTGGAATACCTGTATGACGACGCCACTGGCGAGTTCTTCTTTATCGAGATGAACACGCGGATTCAGGTGGAGCATCCGGTCAGTGAACTGATCACCGGCATCGACCTGGTCCAGGCCATGTTGCGCATCGCTGGCGGCGAGCCGCTGGGCTTCAAGCAAAGTGACATTCGGCTCAACGGCGCCGCCCTGCAAATGCGCCTGAACGCTGAGGACCCGGCGCGGGATTTCTTCCCGAGCCCAGGCCTGGTCGAGGAACTGATCTGGCCGAGCGGCGAGGGCATTCGCGTCGATACGCATCTGTATCAAGGCTACCGTGTGCCGCCGTACTATGACTCGTTGCTGGCCAAACTGATCATTCACGGTGCGGATCGCGCCGAAGCCCTGGCCCGAGCGCGAATGGCGGTGGCGCACACCACGCTCACCGGCATGGCCAACACCTTGGCGTTGCACGGTGAATTGCTGGAACAACCGTGGCTGCACAGCGCCGACTTTCACACCGGCACTCTGGAAACCTGGTTGACCGAGCGCCGCAGCGGAGGTGAAGCATGAGTACTCCCATCCGCTACAGCTTTGGCGCCGATGAGCATTTGTTTGCCGAAGTCAGCGACAGCATGTCCCTGGACGCGTTCTTCAAAGGCTTGGCCGTCACCCGCGCCGTGGAACAGCAGGCGCTGGATGGCGTGCTCGATATCTGCCTGGCCAACGCGTCATTCCAGATTCGTTTCGACCCGGATCGCATCGCCCCTCACGCCTTGCTCGAAGCGGTAAAAATCGCCGAGGCCGGAGCCGTTGCCGAGCGCACGTTGCAGACGCGGATTATCGAGATTCCGGTGCTCTACAACGATCCCTGGACCCACGAAACCCTGATGCGTTTTCGCGACCGCCATCAAGACCCGAGCGCCACGGACCTGGAATACGCCGCACGAATCAACGGTCTGGCCGACGTCGATGCATTCATCGCGGCCCACAGTGGCGCGCCGTGGTTTGTCTCGATGGTTGGCTTCGTTGCCGGGTTGCCGTTCATGTTCCAGATGGTCGAGCGCGAGCGTCAGTTGCAGGTGCCCAAGTACCTGCGCCCACGCACCGACACACCGAAATTGACCCTTGGTCACGGCGGTTGCTTTGGTTGCATTTACTCGGTGCGTGGCGCCGGCGGTTATCAGATGTTTGGCGTCACGCCCGCGCCGATCTACGACCCGCAACAAAACCTCGCGTACCTGAAAGAACACATGGTGTTTTTCCGTCCAGGCGACATCGTGCAGTTCAAACCGATGGACCGTGAGGTCTACGACCACGCGGTGGCCGAAGTGGAAGCCGGTTGCTTTGATCTGCGGATTCGGCCGGTGGAGTTTTCGCTGGACGCGTTCCTCGCCGATCCCGTTGGCTATCCCAAGTCGTTGCAGGAGGTGTTGGCATGATCAAGGTCCTCAAACCCGGTCTCGCCACTTCGGTACAAGACCTGGGGCGCGAAGGGTATTACCACTTGGGCATTCCGCCGTCCGGCGCGCTTGATCATTACGCCTTGAGTGCGGCCAATCAATTGGTCGGCAATCCGGCAGGTTTGGCGGCGCTGGAATGCACGCTGCTCGGGCCTGAGTTGGAGTTTCAGCAGGATGCATTGGTGGCGGTCAGCGGCGCGCACATGACGCCACGGGTCGATGGCGTGGAAATGCACCACGACACCGCGTTCACCGTGAAGGCCGGGCAAGTGCTGCGCTTTGACTTTCCCAAGGCGGGTGCCCGCGCTTATGTGGCGGTGGCCGGCGGCATTGATGTGCCGGTGATGCTCGGCAGTCGCTCCACCTATGCGCTCGGCGCACTCGGCGGTTTTCAGGGGCGACGCCTGATTGCAGGCGACGAATTGCCGGTGGGCGTCGCCAGTGGCAAGAGCCGCGCCGGGGCCAGTTTGCCCATGGCGTTACGGCAATCGTTGGGTGGCGAAATCACCCTGCGGGTGGTGCCCGGTTTGTACGACCACCGCTTGACCGAATCGGCGGCGAAGCGCTTTTTCGCCGAGCCGTGGACGGTCGGTTCGGAGGCCGACCGCATCGGCTATCGCTTCAAGGGCGGCAGCGCACTGAGCTTTCAGCCCCGGGAGCAGCCGTTTGGCGCCGGTTCCGATCCGTCGAACATCGTCGACAGTTGCTACCCGATCGGCTCGATCCAGGTGCCCGCCGGGCTCGAACCCATCGTGCTGCACCGTGATGCGGTGTCCGGTGGCGGCTACGCGATGATTGGCACGGTGATCAGCGCCGACCTCGACTTGATCGGCCAGATGCAACCCAACCAGAAGGCCCGCTTTGTCGCGGTAACCCTCGAAGAGGCGCTGCAAGCGCGACACTCCTATAAGAAAAAACTCAACTGCCTGAGCAAGCTGTTCCCTTCCTGATTCTGCCCGCCGTCTAGCGCGGGCCATGCCAAACGGTACGCCAACGCCGCACTTCGGTGCGGTGACGGCTACCCGCGCTTCAACCTTTGACTGGTTTTGGAGTTCACGCATATGGCTGCTTTATCGCAATCGAGTCAAACCGGGCAAGACCCGGCGCATCATCCTGTGCCCACCGAAGCGCGCATGGGTCGACTGTCCCTGACCATGGCCTGGTGGGCGGTGTGCAGTGCGATGTTTTACATCGTGGTGGGTGCTTCATTGGCGTTGTCGTTCGGTGCGCGCAATGCGCTGATCGGCATGGTCCTGTCGGTGATCAGTTATGGACTGGTCAACAGCGTGCTCAGCCGCTTTGCGGTTCGCAGCGGTTTGTCGGTGGCGTTGTTTTCACGGCTGTTGTTCGGCAGCACCGGGGCGTGCTTGGCGACGTTGATTTTCTTCTCGACCGCGATTTATTACGCGGTGTTCGAAGGTTCGGTGATTGCCGTCGCGCTCAATCACCTGTACCCGGAACTGGTCTATCCGCTGGCGGCATTGGTGGTGGTGCTCTACAGCGTGCCAATGATCCTGGGCAGCGTGCAGCACTGGCTGGACAAGCTCAACGGCCTACTGCTGCCGGTATACCTCGGTGGTTTGCTGGTGGCGGTGGGGCTATCGATCAGCCGTTATGGCTATCAGCCGCAATGGCTGGAGTTCGGCCCGGCAACGCCTGGTGCATTCGGCTGGTGGGATTGTTTTGTCGCCTACATGGGCGTCTGGGTGTTGATGCTGTTCACCTTCGACTATGCGCGTTTCGGCAAGCCTGAAGATGCCGAGTACCACGGTCGCTGGAACTTCGGCATGCCGTTCTACGCGGTGACGTTTCTGCTCAACGGCGCGGCGGGCATTTACCTGGTCAGCAGCATTCCCCACGAAGGCGCGCTGAACGAAGTCTCGGTGGTGATGGCGATTTTGCAGTTGATGGGCCTGTGGGGATTGCTGTTTGTCTGGGCCACGCAAACCCGGATCAACACCGCCAACTATTACTTGGCGACCCTGAACATGCAGGCGTTCTTCGGTCGATTTGGCCTTCGCGGTTCGTACCTGATGTGGGCAGTGGCGGTGGGGGTGATCGTCTACGGTTTGATGCTCGCGGACGTGTTTGCCTACATCCTCAAGGCGTTGGCCTATCAGGGGATTTTCGTGGTGGCCTGGGTGGGTGTGGCGTTGGCGCAGATTGTCTACGGACGCAGCGACGTGGCAGCGCTGGAGCGGGTGGCCGCGTTTAACCCGGTGGGCTTGACGGCTTGGTTTGGCGCCACCGCATTGGGCCTTGCGTTGATGTTTTCCGGCGCCGGCCCGAGCAGCTTTTCCGCGCCATCTACCGTGATAGTTGCATTTGCCTTGCAAGCAGGCTTGTCCCATCGAAGCCGGTTGCGGATACGGTTGGCAGAGTAGAGTTTTGCAGTCACTCACCCCATACCTGCCTGCTCTAACTAGGTAGAGCAGGCAATGGGAAGCTCATTACAAATTCGCTGAATGCTTTCCCGAATTGGGTAAGCAGGCTCCGCCGCTTTATTTTCGACGAATGCCTTCCACATTCATCGTTAGACCTCGCCGGCACTCGTCCCTCGAGCTCGTGGTCAGGCGCGCTTGGAAATTAGCCGAAACTGCAAGACTAACAATCGTTAGGTAGGTGTTGACTTGGAGGAGAATGAGGAATAGATTCGCTCATACCTAACAAGCGTTAGGTAGATTTTTTTTCTTCCTTCTGGAGCTGACCATGACCGCTAAACTGCAACTCTTCACCTCTCCATCCGCCTTCCCCAACCCTCAACGCCTGCGTCTGTTCATGCATGAAAAGGGAATAGCGGACCTGTTCGAAGAAACGATTTATGACATGGCTCCCGGGGGGAACAGCGTGGATGGCGTCACCTCAATATGAATCCATGGGGTGAAACGCCCACGCTGAAACTCGCGGACGGCAGTTTCATTTCCGAAACGGCAGCTATCGTTCGCTACCTCGATCAGTCCTATCCGGGTCGCAAGATCATGGGCGAGACAGCATTGGAGCAAGGGCTCGATAACATGTGGGATAACCGGGTCTGGGTGCATATCCTTTACCGGATTGTGACGGCGTTTCACGTGTTGCACACCGGGTTGGGCTTCAAGCTTGAACTGACGAAGAATGAGGCGTGGGGCGAGCACTGTCGCAAGGAAGCGTTAGCCCATGCAGCGTTGGTCAATCGTCATCTGTCCGATGGCCGTGAATGGTTGCTGGGCGGCAGCGCTCCAACCTTCTCTGACATCACTCTGGCAACCGCGATTGCATTCTCCAAGTTCCCGGTCAACGCCACCCCTTTGGATGAGCGTTTCGAGTTCATCGACGCCTATTGGAAGCGCTGGCAGAAACGCCCAAGCTTCCAGGCTGCCTACGCTGATCGGAGCAGCGGAATTCCGGAATTGGATTCGCCGTCTAAGTGATCTCGCGTTGTGGGAGTAGAGTCGTCGGGACCGCAATGCATGGCGCTCCCGGCGGAGCTATTTCTGACTCGGGGCGCCAGGGATGATGGGAGGTGTGACAAGGTGCCTCCTCTGCATGAGTTGAATTGATAACGTCCGATGACAGATGCATCGCGCGGCTACCTAACAAAAGGTAGGCTTTTGATTTAGCATGGTGGTCTTCCGATCACTCGACCAAAGAACAAAGGCAAAGCAATGACGATCAACGCCCGAGAAGCCATTCTGCTGGAGGCGAGAAATATCGCTCAGTCCCAAGGTTACAACGGCTTAAACTTCCGCGATCTGGCCAGTAAGGTTGGAATCAAGCCCGCGAGTATTTATTACCACTTCCCGAGCAAGGCTGATCTTGGTTTTGCTGTCGCCAGGCGGTATTGGGAAGACGGCGCGGCGGCACTCGAGGCGATCTCTCAGGAAACGCCAGATGCTCTCGAGGCCCTGCGTCGTTTTCCCGAGATTTTTCGTCGCTCACTTGAGGCCGATAACCGTCTCTGTCTGGGCAGCTTCGTGGGCGCTGAAACCGACAATTTGCCGGCAGAGATGACTCAGGAAATTCAGGCTTTTGCGGAGGTGAATGTGGCTTGGCTGAGCAAGCTTCTCGTAGCCGCCAACGTATGCGAGCCAGAAGACAGTGAGAAGCGGGCCCGTGCGATTTTTTCGGCCGTGGCGGGTGCTCAGCTTATTGCCAGAAGCCGATCGGACATTTCGCTGTTTGACACGCTGATAGATACCTATCGTGCATATGGACCATTGCCAGCATAAGTGGCTGCTACCGCGACCCAAGGCGGACACTCCCTCGACTTCTGCAAGGTTTACAAGAAACCGTTGCGCAATCTGGTGCGAAATCCTTTTTGCCAGGAGATCTTGATGTACGGGCAATGGACACGCCAGTGACAGCTTTCGATAGCAGCCATCGGTTACCGATAGCCTTCGACCTCAATCGGTACTTCGAAGGTCCCTGAGGTCAAAACGGACTGTTGTTGATGACGAGCCCCATCCATCGAGGGGCTCGCTATAGGGCCGTTGGTGGCAAATTGTGGAGCTTTAGTGGCCAGTCGAACGCTGGGCCTGAACGTCAGCAGCGCTAACCGGTGTGCCCATGTTTCCCCACCCTGTGCGGATGAAGGTGACCACGTCAGCCACTTCCTGATCGGATAGACGCCAAGCGAAACCCGGCATGGCGAACGCCGTCGGCGCATGCTGGTTGCCGGGGAGGTAGCCGCCAGCGAGCACGATGTGAATCAGCGATGTCGCGTCCTTGCCGTTGACGACCGAGTTGCCGGCCAGCGCCGGGAACACTTGCGCGTAACCTTTGCCATCACTGCGATGGCAAGCCATGCAGTTGTCTGCGTAGGCCCGGGCCCCGACCGCTTGCACGTTCAGGTTGGCCATCTGTTTGGCGGTGTCGGAGGCGCCTGATGCTGCGGGCGCAGGGCCAGAAGCGGGCAGGCTCTTGAGGTAGTGAGCGATGGCCAGGCGATCCTCATCGGTCAGATACTGCATGCTGTGCTGAACCACATCGGTCATGCTGCCGAACACTGCCGTACGGTCGGTGCGACCTGTTTTGAGGAACTGGGCGATTTCCGCCTCGCTCCACGCGCCCAGACCATCATGGGTGTCGCCTCGCAGGTTCTTGGCCACCCAGCCTTCCAGCGGCGCGCCACCCGAGAGGAACTGACCCTGCGCATCGGCGGACAGCGCCTTTTCTTGCATGCCAATGCCACGCGGTGTATGACAGCTGCCGCAATGGCCCAGGCCTTCGACCAGGTACTGACCGCGCGCCAGTTGAGGATCCGACGAGGCTGGCACCGTGCTCGCCACTGCCGGTGCGAATGTCCAGCGCCAGATCGCCAACGGCCAGCGCATGCTCAGAGGCCATGGGATATCGGCATCGCGGTTGGGCGTTGCGGCAGGCTTCACCGCGTTCATGAAGTAGGCGTAGAGGTCGGCGATGTCCTGATCGGAGACTTTGGCATATGACGGAAACGGCATCGCCGGATACAGGCTCGAGCCATCGCGTCGGATGCCGTGACGCACTGCCTTGTCGAAGTCCTCCAGCGTGTATTCCCCGATACCGTGCACCGGATCGGGGGTGATGTTGGTGGCATAGACCGCGCCGATGGGCGTTTCCAGGCCCAACCCGCCGGCGTAGGGCTCGCCGCCCTTGGCCGTATGGCAGGCCATGCAGTCGCCCGCGCGGGCCAGGTATTCACCCCGCTGCACCGCCTGTGGATCTACCGACGCGGCCATGGCATGCAGACTGATCGAGCCCAGGCACAATGCGCTCCACTTCAAAAGTGTGTTCAACGTTATCATCTCAGGCCTCCACCAACGGCTTGCCGGGGTTCTTCAGGTAGTGCTGTCTGATGGCATTGGCCGACCAGTAGGCGAGGGCACCGACGAGTCCCGTCGGGTTGTAACCGATGTTCTGCGGAAAGGCAGACGCGCCGATCACGAACAGGTTGGGCACATCCCAGGACTGCAGATAGCGGTTGACCACGCTGTTGGACGGGCTGGTGCCCATGATGGCGCCGCCGGTGGTGTGCGTGCTCTGGTAGAAGCGGGTGTCGTACAGCGTGCCGATCTTCTTGGCGTTGACCTGATAGGACTCAGGATTCATGGCCTTGGCGATTTCCGCCGCTTTGCCTGTCACGTACTGCGACATCTTGATGTCGTTGTCATGCCAATTGAAGGTGACGCGCAACAGTGGCTGGCCGAACGAGTCGCGATACGTCGGGTCGAGATCCAGGTAGGTGTCTCGGTAGGTCATCACCGAGCCTTGGGTGTAGATGTTCAGGCTGCGCTGGTAATTGTCGGCCACTGCGGCTTTCCAGCCTTTGCCCCAGTTCGGCGCGCCCTTGGCGACGCTGGTCTGCCCGATTGGCCGTCCGCCGGTGCGGTGGTGACCGATGTTGGCGCCGCCGATGAAACCGAGACCGGTGTGGTCGAAGTTGTCGCCGTTATAGTTGTCGATGGCCGATCCGCCCGCACCGGTGCCGATGAAGGGGTTCAGGTAGGTGCCCTTGGGCATGACCACGTTGACCGCGCCGAGCATCTGATAGGCGTAGTTCTTGCCCACCACACCTTCGCCGGTCTGTGGGTTGTAGGGCTTGCCGATGCCGGAGAGCAGCAGCAGGCGCACGTTGTGCAACTGGAACGCGCTGAGGATGACCAGCCGTGCCGGTTGCTCGGTCTCGTTACCTTGCGCATCGATGTAAGTGACGCCTGTCGCCTGCTTGCCGGTGGAGTCCAGGTTGACCTTGGTAACGTGGCAAAGCGCGCGCAATTCGAAATTCTTGCGGCGGCGCAAAACGGGAAGAATGGTGGTCTGCGGCGAAGCCTTGGAATACATGTAGCAACCGTAGTTTTCACAGAAACCACAGAAGTTGCACGGCCCCAGACGTACTCCATAAGGGTTGGTGTAGGGAGCCGATGCGTTGCCGGCCGGGATTTTGAATGGCGAGTAACCCAGGCTCTTCGCGGCGTTTTCGAACAGCGAGTCGCCATACACCGGCTTGAGCGGTGGCAGCGGGAATTCCTTGCTGCGCGGGCCCTCGAACGGGTTGCCGCCTTCGATGAGCTGACCCTTGATATTGCCCGCTTTGCCGGAGATGCCGGCGACGTCTTCGAAGCGGGTGAAGAAGGGTTCGAGCTCTTCGTAGCTCACCCCATGATCCTGAATGGTCATGTTGTCAGGAATCATGTTCTTGCCGTAGCGCTCGGTGTAATGGCTGCGCAATTTCAGGTCACTGGGCAGTGGACGCCAGGTCAGGCCGTTCCAGTGGAAGCCCGCGCCGCCAACGCCGTTGCCCAGCAGGAAGGTGCCTTGCTGGCGATACGGAACCGCGACGTCGGAGGGCGTATGCCGAATGGTGACGGTTTCCTTGGACAAGTCCTGATACAGCTTGCCGCGCACCGTGTAGGCGAGTTCGTCGATGACTTTCGGGTAGCTCGCGTCGTCAGGGGTGTCTTGATCAGGCCCACGTTCCAGGGCGACCACGTTCAGCCCGGCCTCGGTCAATTCGGCGGCGAGAATCGATCCCACCCAGCCCAGACCGACGACCACGGCATCGATTTCCGGTTTCTTGATAGCCATCTGCCTTTACCCCTTGAGTCCGTTGATGGACACAGGGCCGAGCGGATACCGCTCGTTGGGACGATCTACCCAGTCCATGAAATCTGCGCGCGCACCGGGGAAGCCGATCATTTTCCACGCTGCCATGTGTTGGTTGCCGCCGTATTTGGGGTCGGCGAAATAGCCTTCCTTGACGTTTTTCAGCAGCAGCGCGAAGAACATCTCGCCCGGCACGTTATTCAGTTTGAGCTGGCCTTTTTCCAGCGCCGTCAGCGTCGCGATCCGGACCTGTTCAGGCAGCTCGGCGAAACGCTTGCCATGGGCGCTCTGGCAGACAGCGTCGACCTCCGCGATGCCCAGGCGATAGATCTCACGCGGCACCAGCTTGAACTGGAAGCCCATTTCCACAGGTTGGTCGGTGATGAAAGGGCCCTGCATGTACCAGAGTCGGCCATAGGCGTAAGGGGTTTCCATCTGGCGGTCAAGAAACTCGGGAACGCCCGCAGACACTGCGCCAGGACCTTCTTCGTCTTCGGGGATGATGACAGCGCACGCTGCATTGACGAATTGCCACTCGGCAGCCGTGAAATAGCTTGGTTCGTAGGCATTCGGCGCATGAGCCGGTTTGTCTTCCGCGACGGCGGCCTGTGCCGGGGCCGGAGCCACTATCTGCGTCGTCGAATACCCGCCCAGGCTTACGGCGGGGATCAGAATTGCGCTTCGACGCAGGAATTCGCGTCGGGAATTGGGTGTATCGGTCATGGTTGCTCCGTCAGGCGTGCGGCAGAAGGTGCTTGTGAAGTGGCCTGTTGACCATCTTGGACGTTTGGGAAATTCAGGGAGGATCCGGCGCTGTGGACGCGTTCGTTAAACGGCCACAGCTGCATCCGGGCGAAGAATGGTATCTCAGTGAAATGGCAAATAATAGAATGTCGTTTCACTAATTCGTTATTTTAACCACGGCTTATATTTTGAAACCGGCCACCAGGCGCGTAAGCGAGTGGCCCAGTTGCTCCAGTTCTTCGCTTGCCGAGACGGTCTGGCGGGCCTGC
Organism: Pseudomonas sp. NFIX10; assembly: GCF_900111955.1. NCBI lineage: Bacteria > Pseudomonadati > Pseudomonadota > Gammaproteobacteria > Pseudomonadales > Pseudomonadaceae > Pseudomonas > Pseudomonas sp. NFIX10. The sequence continues at coordinate 98,612 of NZ_FOKH01000017.1, forward strand.
TCGGTGGAAACGATCGACAAATTGCGAATGTTGATCAGGTTGCGATCCACTTCCCGGGCCACCTGGGCCTGCTCTTCCGAAGCGCTGGCGATCACCATGTTCTGCTCGTTGATCTGCAGCACACTGTTCATGATTTCCCGCAGGGCATCGCCGGACTGACGTGCCAGGGTTCGCGTCTGTGTCGCTTGCTCGGTGCTCTCCTTCATGGCGGAGACTGCGTGATCGGAGCCCTCCCGGATGGTGGTGACCATCGATTCGATTTCGAAGGTGGATTGTTGCGTCCGGGCCGCCAGGGCGCGCACTTCATCGGCCACCACCGCAAACCCGCGACCCGCTTCGCCGGCACGCGCCGCTTCGATTGCAGCGTTCAGCGCCAACAGGTTGGTCTGTTCGGCGATGCCGCGGATGACATCCAGCACTTTGGCGATTTCACGGACGCGCTCGGCGAGGCCTGCCACCCGTTCCGCGCTTCGCGCCGCGTTGCGCTCCATGGACTCGATCGCTTCGATGGTTTCACCGACGCGAGCGTTGCCTTGCTCGCTGGCCGAGCGGGATTCTTGCGAAGCCTGCGAGGTGGCCACCGCGTTGCGTGCCACTTCCTCCACGGCGGCGGTCATCTCTGTAACAGCGGTCGCCGCCTGCTCGATTTCATCGTTCTGTTGAGCCAGGTTCTGATTGGACTCCGAAGTGACCGCCCGCAATTGGCTGGACGAGGACGCAATAACTTCGGCCGAGCGCGCAATTTCCTGCAAGGTGTTCTTGAGGTTGGCCTGCATAGTCAAAAGCGTGCCGTTGAGTCGGGTGACTTCATCCCGGCCGTCTGTTTTGATCGTTTGCGTCAGGTCCCCCGCCGCCACTTTTTCTGCCGCCGACAGGGCGATGCCGATAGGGCGCACGATGCTGCGACTGATCAGGATGGCCACGGCGATTGTGATCAGCACCGCGAGCACGATGATCAGCGCGACATTGTTGCGCGAGCTGCGGTAGGTCTGGGCTGACTGTTCGAACAGCTCCTTCATGTTGCGGTTGTTCAGATCTGTGAGTTCGTAAAGCTTGGGAAACGACTGTTCAGAATTCTGTCGCAGCGAGCCATTGAGTAGTTCGATCATTTCTTTTTCACGACCTTGCTTGCCCAGCTCGATCAGTTGACGGATACCCGGCTCGGTCGCTTGCAGAAGTGGCTTGATGGTTTCAAACAGTGCGCGCTCGTCTGGATTATCGATGCTGGCCGAGTAGGCGGCCTGCGCTTCGCTGTATTTCTTGAGCTGGATTTCCAGGCGACGGGTGCTGTCTTCGCGCATTTCCGCAGAGGGATAGAACGCTAGCTTGAGCGAGTTGACCCGCAGACCCAATATGGCTTCGCGCATGGCGCCCAATGCAGCTGACGAGGGGATGCCGGTCTGCTGGATGGTGCGATTGGTGTTGTCGATGAGGGACATCTTGAACAAGCCGTAGAGGCCGACGATGACCACGATGGAGGCGATCAATGTAAAGCTGATCGCAGATCGTGCAGAAATGGAGATATTGCGGATCATGGTGCGAACCTCGGCGCGAGATAAAGGATGAACCTGCCACGGGTGTGGAAACATCTTTATGTCGGCGTAGGCGCTTAACTCTTAAGGGTTTAATGAAACGATATTTCAAAATTGTGGTAATGCCTGTAACCCTTGGCTTCCAGAAGTGAGGTCGGGGGGCATTGGCGTGAGCACAGGTGGTAACGTGTAACGCAGGGATTAGTCCCGTCCGGTAGCTATCCACTTTCAGCTATCGGATAATGCCGTCCAGTTTCGCTTTCGACGTTCAGTCAGTCGCCAAGGAGAGTCAACGATGGTCAAAACGCGTCCGCGCCCAGCGGTCAACGGTGTGGCATCAGCCGATCGGGTGCTCACCGTTCTGTCCGCATTCCGGATCGGCGATACCGCTTTGAATCTTGTCGAACTGGTCGAGCGTACCGGTCTGATCAAGAGCACCATCATGCGGCTGATGGTTTCTCTGGAGACGTATGGTTTCGTCAATCGGATGGCTGATGGTCGGTACATGCTTGCCAGCGAAGTGATGCGCCTGAACGCGGTGTATCAGGAGGCGCTGGATCTGGAGCGACACGTCGTGCCCAGGCTGCACCAGTTGACCGACGAAACGGGCGAGACGGCCTCTTTTTACGTGCGTCACGGCGCCTATCGTCTTTGTCAGTATCGGGTCAACTCACCGCACCGCCTGCGTTTGCACCTGCAGCAAGGGGAAATGCGCCCCATGGATGGCGCGGCGGGCGCTGAGGCGTTGCGAACGCCGTTCAGCCGTGCAAAGGATGGGCTGGAGCCGCTTTACTCAAGCGGCGCCACCGACCCACACGCAGCCTCGATGGCTTTGCCGATCTACGGTCCGTTACAGGAAGTCATCGGTGCTCTGGTGCTATCCGGCCCGGCGGCCCGACTGACCAGCGACTATGCCAAATCCATCCGGAATGTATTTGTTGCAGTGGCTGAGGACCTGACTCGCAGCCTGGGCGGCAAATCCACTCGAGAGGAAAAGGGCATGCATCACGCCCCAGCCCCGGAAGATATCAACTGAAGCCGTACAGGCTGACCGGGTTGTCCCGCAGGATACGTGTCCGGTCGTGCTCCGATGGCGCCCAGTGGTAGAGCAGATCAAGAATGTCTGCATCGTTGGGCTTGTTTTCGGCCGCGGTGGGGTGGGGCCAGTCGCTGCCCCACAGCATTCTTTCCGGGTTTATTTTCACCAGCGCCTGCGCAACCAGTCCAACGTCGCTGTAGCTGGGAGCGCCAACCTTGGATCGAATGTACGGGCCTGACAGCTTGACCCACGTGCGCTGGTTGTCCAGCAATCGAGTTATTGCAGCGAACGCATCCGACTTCACGCCCTCTGGCTGAGGCACATGGCCCATGTGATCGATGACCAGCCGGGATGGCAGCTTCGCCAGACGGCTTTCCAGATCGGTCAGTTGCGTGCCAGGCGCAACGACCTGCACGTTCCAGCCCAGTTCGTTGACGCGCGCCGCCAGTTTTTCAAGATCGTCAAGGTTGGCGCCGCCGTAGCTCAGGTTGAAACGAATGCCGCGGACGCCCGCAGCGTGGAGTTCTTCCAGCTCCTTGTCGGCAATTGTGCCCGCGACCACCGCAACGCCACGAGCGTCGCCTTTCGCGTCTAGCAAGCCATTGAGCATGACCCGGTTATCGGTGCCATAGGTAGACGGTGTAACAATGACCATGCGCCTGACGTGAAGGCGTTGCTGCACCTGACGATAATCCTCCAACGAGGCATTGGGGGGCAGCAAAGTGGCCCCCGATGCTGCCGGATAATGATCATCGTACAGGTGCATGTGGCAATCCACGCTTCCTGCCGGAGGTACGAGCAAAGAGCTGTTTTCGCCGCTGGAATAGCGGAATCCCGCAAATGCATTAAGCGACATGAAGGCCCCGAGTGAAACGCTACCTTGAACGAACTTACGTCGAGTTATGGCCATGCTGAACTTCTCATTGTTGTTGTGGCGTTCGAAAAGAAAAAAAGGTGCTCAAGTTCAACCTCGGCATCTGGGCAACCGTTTGCGCTAAAGACCAATGTCATGAGGTGCGCGAGATCGTCCTGGTTTTCGATCATCAGCTCGAACCAGCGACGCAGCTTGACGCCACGTTCTTTGGCGGTCAGTGCACGCTCTTGGCACGGTGCCCAGAGTCTCGTTGTTTAACGGGTCGCCTTCAGACGGACGCGCTACGCTCGCGTAGTTCCATGTTGAGAATGCGGTCATTCTCGGAGTAGTCCACTGGGCAATCGATCACGTGCACACCCGGTGTCTTGATGCAATGTTCCAGTAGTGGCAGCAGGCCGTCGGCGCTTTCCACGCGGTGGCCGTTCGCACCGTAGGCTTCGGCGTATTTGACGAAGTCCGGGTTGCCGTAATCCAGGCCGAAATCGGTGAAGCCCATGTTGGCCTGCTTCCATCGAATCATGCCGTAGGCGTCATCACGCAAGATCACAACGGTAATATGCATGCCTAGACGGACTGCGGTCTCCAGCTCCTGACTGTTCATCATGAAGCCGCCGTCGCCGCACACCGAGATGACCGGACGATCCGGGTGAACCAAGTGGGCTGCCATGCCCGATGGTAAGCCGGCGCCCATGGTCGCCAAGGCGTTGTCCAGCAACACGGTGTTCGGCTTGTGCGCCTTATAGTTGCGGGCGAACCAGATTTTGTAGATGCCGTTGTCCAGTGCGACGATGCTTTCGGACGGCAGTACACGACGGATGTCAGCCACCAGGCGCTGTGGGTAGATCGGGAAGCGATTATCGTCGCCACCCTCGGCGATCTGCTCCTCGTTGGCTTCGCGGATCTCCAGCAGGCGAGTGAAGTCCCAGTGGCTGGTGTCGGTCAGCGCTTCGCCGATCTGCCACACGGCATTGGCGATGTCACCGATCACTTCGATCTGTGGGAAGTACACCGCGTCGACTTCGGCGGAGCGGAAGTTGATGTGGACGACCTCGGTGCCGCCACGAACCATGAAGAATGGCGGCTTCTCGATGACGTCGTGGCCGATGTTGATGATCAAGTCAGCCGCTTCAATGGCGCGATGCACGAAATCACCAGACGACAACGCGGCGTTGCCGAGGAAGCGCGGATGGCGCTCATCAACCACACCTTTACCGAGTTGGGTCGTCACGAACGGTATGCCGGTCTTGTCGATCAGTTGCTGTAGAACCTTGGCGGTCATCTTGCGGTTCGCGCCAGCGCCGATCACCAGGATCGGACTGCGCGCCTTCTGCAGTTTCTCGACAGCGGCTTCGACTGATTTGTGCTCGGCCAGCGGACGACGATGCAGGCTGGGTGGGATCGGCATGCTGTCGGTTTGCTCAGCGGCGATATCTTCCGGCAGCTCGAGGTGCACGGCGCCTGGCTTTTCTTCCTCGGCGAGGCGGAAGGACTCGCGCATGCGCGCCGGGATGTTATCGGCGGAGGTGAGCTGATGGGTGTATTTAGTGATCGGAGCCATCATGTCGCAAACATCGATGATCTGGAACCGACCTTGCTTGGATTTTTTGATCGGCTTTTGCCCGGTGATCATCAGCATCGGCATGCCACCGAGATAGGCGTAGGCGGCAGCTGTGACCAAGTTGGTCGCTCCAGGGCCAAGCGTTGACAGACTGACACCCGTCTTGCCGGTCAGGCGACCGTAGGTGGCGGCCATAAAGCCGGCCGACTGCTCATGCCTGGTCAGCACCAGCTTGATCTGAGATTTGCGCAGCGATTCGAGAAGATCCAGATTTTCTTCGCCCGGTATACCGAACACGTACTTCACGCCTTCGTTTTCGAGACATTGCACGACGAGATCCGCGGCCTTGGCCATGTTACGGGGTACCTTGATCGAGGTTGTGGGGAGCCCTGGGAGGGCAAAATTAATCGAGATGACGAGCGCGTTGCTGCGTCCGATCCATGGGCGCAGCAGAAGCGCTTTTCCAAGTTCAGTTGGCGTTGATCGAGCTCGGTGCTTCAACGGCCTGCCGTCTGAGCTTGCGACCCATCAGCAGTACCGCAATACCCCCGGCGGCGCACAGGGCAGCCAGCGGCAGCATCGCCAGCGCGTAGCTTCCGGTAGCGTCGTGGATGGAGCCATAGACGTTAACCATCACGCCCCCACCAATCAGGTTCGCTAAGGCACCGACTGCTGCCAGGCCCGCCGCAGCCGTGCTGCTGGATAGCCATGTCGATACCAGTGCCCAGAACGGGCCTTTCATCGAGTAGGCGCCAATAAGCACCATGGTCAGTAACAGCACAGTGGCTGGCAGAGATGAGGTCACCAGCGCCAGCAGCAGGCCGGCGGCGATCAGCAGAAGCGTGAGCGATGTGTGCCAGCGACGTTCGTTGGTTCGGTCGGAACTGCGCCCCCAGATGATCATTGCGACCGAAGCGATCCCGTAAGGAATGGCATTGGTGAAACCGATCTCCAGGTTGGACAGACCGAAGGTCTTGAGCAACTGAGGCGCCCAGACGCTCATGGTGCTGCCTGCTGCGGATGCTCCGGAGTAGATCAGCGCCAGCACCCAGATGTCCTTGTGCTTGAGCAGCTTCCAAAGCGACATGTGACCGATGTTGGTTTTGCGCTGCTTTTCTTCATCTAGTCGGTTGACCAGCCAGTTGCGCTGCTCCTCGCTGAGCCATTTTGCCTGCTCTGGACGGTCGGTAAGAACGAACAAACACGCGATCCCGAGCAATACAGCAGGGATGCCTTCCAGAATGAACAGCCAATGCCAGCCGCGCATGCCCATCCAGCCGTCCAGCGTCAGCAGGAAACCGGACAGGGGCGAGCCCAGGAAGTTGGCGCCGGGAATGGCAACCATGAAGATCGCGACCATGCGAGCCCGGTAGGCCGAAGGCAGCCAATAGGTCATGTACAACAGCACGCCCGGGAAGAAGCCAGCTTCTGCAGCGCCCAACAGGAAGCGCATGACGTACAGCGAGTTGGCTCCCTGGACGAAAGCGGTACCTGCGGAAATGATGCCCCAGGTGATCATGATGCGGGCGATCCAGATTCTTGCGCCGAATTTCTGCAGCGCAAGGTTGCTGGGCACTTCGATCAGAAAGTAGGAAACGAAAAACAGGCTGCTGGCAAAGCCGAAGATGGCTGGCGTCAGGCCCAGGTCATGGTTCATTTGCAGCGAGGCCATTCCGATGTTGCCCCGATCGATGATTGCGATCAGGTAGCAGACGATTAGAAAGGGCAGCAGCCGCCAGGCAACTCGATGCATGGTGGCGCGTTCGAGTTCGCTGACGGGGGCGGTGGCAGGCTTTACGGCCATTGTGCTCTCCTGGGCTTATTTTTTTTGGAGAAACGATTCGGAACGGACTCGTGCCGCCGTTCTGCGGCACTCATACGATCGTGAGGTCAGTCATTCATCAAGTGACGATTTACGACGCATCTAGGGTCCATGGCTTCACATTCCCAGACCTTGATGACCTGTTGCAGGGCCAGCAGACCGACGCGGTCGCGGGCTTCGCTGGTGTTGGCGCCAACATGGGGTGTCGCCACCAGGTTGGGCAAGCTCCAGAGTTCGCTGTCCGCAGGTGGCGGCTCAGGGTGGAATGTATCCAGGCCTGCGCCTGCGATCTGCCCGCTGCGCAGTGCTTCGACCAGAGCCGGAGTGTCGACCAGCTCGCCGCGAGCGGTGTTGATCAGAATGCTGCCCGGGCGCATGCGCTTGAACTGGGCGGTGCTGAACAGGTTGCGATTCTGGTCGGTGAGCGGGCAGTGCAGGCTGATGATGTCGCTGCTCTCGAGCAGTCTGTCGAAATCGTCTTCACGCTCGACATGCGCGCGATCAGGCAGGGCTTTCAGGAAGGGGTCGTAGACCTTGACCTTCATCTGCAGCGGAGTCACCAGGTCCATCAGGATTCCGCCAATCGAGCCCAGACCGATCAGGCCCAGGGTCTTGCCAAAAAGCTCGGTGCCGTTGGCCGTCGATTTGTCCCAGTGACCGGCACGCAGCCGCGCGTCTTGGTAGGCAGTCTGACGTGCAACGCTGAACAACAGCGCGAATGCGTGTTCTGCCACCGACTGTGCGTTGGCGCCCACAGCGATTGTGACCGGCACGCCACGCTCTGCCGCGGCCTGAATGTCGATGGAGTCATAGCCCACGCCGTGTTTGGCAATCGCTTTGAGATTGGCTGATGCCTTGATCATCTCCGCTGTGAGCTTGCCTTGGCGAACGATGATCGCATCCGGCTGCTCGTCACGAATGATGGCGGTCAATTCTTCCGCGGGCATATAGGGCGTGGTGGGAATGATCCGGATGCCCAGGCTGTCGGCGTGGTTCATGGCATCGGCTGTCAGGGCAGGGCCTGTCAGCAAGATTTTGCGAGTCATGGATATCTACCTTGTTTTTATCGTGAATACCGACCCATGAGGTCGTCATGTGCTGAGATTAAACCTAGCACAATGAAATGCCATTTCAATACAGAAAATAAATTTACGACGAAAGGCCTAGGATATCGAGATAAAAATCGTTGAATGCTAAATAATGAAATGCGATTCTATTATTTCGGCCGGGTATTTCCCGTCGGCACACCACAATTTTAAGAGAGAGATGCCATGTCTATCGGATTCCGAGTCCTGAATGCCACACGTAAAGTCAGCGCGGAGTGGATTTCACGCTATCGCGAAGTACCCGTCGCCAACGTGAGCGATTCCATGCACCGCATGACCGCCGGTGGTGCACGTCTGCGGCCTATGCACCGTGAAGGCGTGCTGGCGGGAGCTGCACTGACGGTCAAGGCGCGGCCGGGCGACAATCTGATGCTGCATTACGCGATCGACATCGCCCAGCCTGGCGATGTGATTGTGGTCGATGCAGGTGGTGATCTGAGCAACGCTCTTATCGGCGAGATGATGGTCGCCTACGCCGTCAAGCGTGGCGTGGCTGGCATCGTGATCAACGGGGCCATTCGTGATGCCGGTAGTATCGGCGCCGGTGATTTCCCATTGTTCGCGGCAGGCATTTCCCATCGCGGTCCTTACAAAGACGGTCCGGGTGAGATCAATGTGCCTATTGCTATCGATGGCATGGTCATTGAGCCGGGCGATCTGGTGATCGGTGATGAAGATGGTCTGCTCTGCGTGCCGTATGATCACGTGGCTGAGGTGTACGAGCGCGCCACCGCCAAGCATCATGCGGAGCTCAAACAAATGGATCAAATTGCTCGGGGCGAAAACGACCGCAGTTGGGTCATCGAAGTTTTGAAAAAGAAGGGCTGTCAGCTGCCGGAGTAATTCGGCGTGAATGCATGACCATGTGCGAGCCGCCTGCTTCCTATCCATAGCGGGCGGCCTGAGGCCCGCGACAGAGGTCTGAATGACGTCCCCTACCGCTCCCCATAAACATTGGCCGACACCTATTCGGGCTCTGGCGCATCGTGATTTCCAGGTTTACTTTCTCGGCCAAGCGGTTTCCACGCTAGGCAAATGGGTGCAGCAGGTCGCGTTGACCTGGCTGGCCTATCACCTCACCGGTTCGGCCTCATTGCTGGGGTTACTGACCTTTTTATCGTTGGCGCCGCAGCTGTGTATCGGCCCGCTCGCCGGAGCCTGGACCGATAAACACGACAAGCGTCGGCTCCTGTTGATCGCCCAGGCTTTCCTGGCTGCTCAGTCGCTGTTTCTTTCGGTGATGACCTGGCTGGGCGGCATGAACAGCTATTGGCTCATCGCGATGGCGCTCGTGCTTGGCGTGCTCAATGCGTTCGAGACGCCTCTTCGCCAAGCGCTGATCGGCAGCTTCGTTGCAGAGCCGGCGGACTTGCCCAATGCACTGGCGCTCAATGCCATGCTGATCAATGCGGCGCGTTTCATTGGCCCCCCGCTGGCGGGCGCGCTCATCGCGTACAGTGGCGAAGCGGTGTGCTTCCTGGTCACCGCCTGTGCATTCTCCCTGTTGTTGCTTGCCTTGATGAAGGTCAAAGGGGTGCCCTCGGCCCGGGTGGCTGGCAAGACCGGGCAGATCTTCCGTGAGGGCCTCACCTACATGTGGGGCACGCTCGAAGTGCGCCGCTTGTTGCTGGGCGTGGTCGTGGTCAATCTGCTGTCATCCATCTATGCCGTGTTGCTGCCTGTCATCACCCGCCAGTCCTATCAAGGCGACGCCACCACGCTTGGCTGGTTGTGGGGCGCGGCCGGAGCCGGTGCTTTCGTGGCCTCGCTCTGTCTGGCGTTGGGCGGTTCGTTGCCTCGACTTGCCCGTTTCATCGTGGTTGCCGCCGCGTGCTGCGCGTGCGGCCTTACCGGTCTGGCGCTGAATATGCCATTGGGATGGGCCATGTTGTCCTTGGCGATTCTGGGTTTTGGCATCACTGCCAGCAACGTCAGCAGCAACATGCTCCTGCAGAGCCAGGCGCCCGCCGAGTTGAGAGGTCGTGTGGTCGCTTTCTATCTTTCCATGCGCTTCGGCTTCGAGGCTGTGGGTGGCCTGTTCGCAGGGGTTGTTTCGGTTTTCTGGGGAGCCCCGGCGACGATGGGGATTGCCGGGGCGTTGTTGCTGGGCTATATGCTGTTCGATCACTTCTACTGGCGAGCGCGTTCGCGCCCCACTAGCACTCAGTAGCGGGTTTTGCAGCAGCATCGGACTTTGCCTGCTGCTTGGCCGGATCGCCCAGCCACAACATCAGGCAAGTGCCCAACATCAGAATAGAAGCTACTGCATAGAACGGTCCGGAATACGACTGGGTGGTGTCCTTGATCAGACCGATCATGAAGGGGCCGACGAACCCGCCGAGGTTACCGATCGAGACGATCAGTGCCAGACCGCCCGCAGCCGCACGTCCGGTCAGGAACGACGACGGGATTGCCCAGAACGTCGCCTGGAACGACAGAATGCTGGCAACCGCCAAGGCCAGGCTGGCGATCTTCAATACCGGTTGGTCGATCAACGCCGCCGCGACCAGTGAGATCGCGGCGAACGCGAGGGCTCCCACCACATACGGCAGACGGTGCTTGCTGCGGTTAGCCAGTCGAGCCCAGATCGTCATGGATATTGCGCCCAAGACATAAGGCAAGGCGGCGATCAGCCCGACGGTGCTGTTCTCCATGCCAAGGCTCTTGATGATCTGTGGCATCCAGATGCCTATGCCGATCGAACCGACGATGCAGCAGAAGTTGATGGCTGCCAGCACGAAGACCTTTGGATTGGTCAGTGCGCCGCGCAAGGTGTTGCCATGAGAGGCGCTGATCGAAGCCTGCTCACTGCTCAATTTGTTTTGCAGCCAGGTCTTTTCCCGCTCACTCAGCCAACGCGCCTTGGCCGGGGTGTCCACCATGACGAACAGGCAGGCAATGCCCAGCAATACGGCAGGGATCGCTTCGGCGACCAGCAAGAATTGCCAGTTTTTCAGGCCCAGGATCCCGTGCATGTCCAGCAGCCATCCCGACAGCGGGGAGCCGAAGATATTGGCGGTCGGGATGCCCAGCAGGAACGCTGCCGTGGCCTTCGCCCGCCATTTGCCCGGAAACCAGTACGTGAAATACAGGTACACGCCTGGGGTGAAGCCTGCCTCTGCAAGCCCCAGCAGGAAGCGCATGATGCTGAAGCTGACGGGGCCCGTGGCGAACGCCGTCCCCATCGAAATCAACCCCCAGGTGATCATGATTCGCGCGATCCAAATGCGTGCGCCGAATCGCTGCATCAGCAGGTTGCTCGGGATTTCGAAAATAAAGTAGCCGAAGAAGAACAGGCCCGCCGCCCATCCGAACAGGGTGGCGGTCAGGCCAAGGTCTTTGTTCATGCTGATGGCGGCGAAGCCGACGTTGGTTCTGTCGAGATAGCTGATCACGTAACAGACAAAGATGAACGGAACGATGCGCAACAGAACACGGCGCAGCAGCTGTTCACCTTCAGCATCGGAGAGCGGGGCGGTGGTCATTTTTTCCGGAGTCATGGCGTCACTTCTTTTATCGTTGTTGTAGAGGACTTGTATGTGGTCTCGCGGCGCTTTAACTATGTGAATACATCTGCAGGCCTTTTACAGGTGCGCGAACCTGCAGGATGGAGCCCGACTCCGATTCGGTGATGAACAGCGTGCGGCCGTCAGCGCCCCCGAAAGCGAGGTTGGTGTTGCTGATGCCTTCGCAGGAAACATAGCGCTGGATCGGTTCGCCGACCCTTGAGAGTCGCCAGACCGACCCAAAACCGGTATGGGCGATATACAGATTGCTTTCGTCATCGAGCGCCAGGCCGTCCGGGCCACCGAGCCCGCCGTGCAACTGCGCGAAGACGCCGACCTTGCTAATGATCGAGCCGTTACCCAGCGGGATACGCCAAATCTGTTGTGCGCGAGTGACCGCAATCAGCAAATGATTGAGTTTGGGGTCGAACACAATCCCGTTCGGGCTGGGAATGGTATTGATCAGGCAAGTGAGGTTGCCAGCAGCATCCAGTTTGTAGACGCGCCCGGTAGGGTCTTGCAGGCCGGTCTGGCCTTGATCGGTGAAGTACATGTCGCCCGCTGGTGAGAACACCAGATCGTTCACCCCCTTGAAGCCTTCCGAGCCAGCCGATTCCAGAAACGGCTCGATCTTCCCGGTTTGCGGATCAAGCAACATGATGCCGCGCTTGTAATCGGTGATGAAAATCCGACCGTCCTGGTGAATTTTCAGGCCATTCGGCCAGCCGTCGTATTCACTCACCAGCGTCCACTCGCCAGTGGGGGAAATTTTGAAAATCCGGCCGTAGGGGATGTCCGTGACATAGAGGTTGCCTTCTCTGTCGAAAGAGGGGCCCTCTAGGAATGAGTCGATTATTTTCCCCTGCCGATTGGCGTCGGCCCATGTCGTGCGGCGTGGATTGCGAAAGCGCTCAGGGAGGCGAGTGAAAACAGTTGTTTCAGTGGCGGTTGGGGCGGGGAAGAAGCTCATAAGTGCTCCTGCAGCGATCCGGCCGTGGCGGCGCGGCATTATTGTTAAAATAGAATTGCGTTCCAAAAATAAATCATTTTTGGATTGTGCGCGAGCGCTTTTGCAAGCACGTCGTCGCCTGCCACGGTGGGTCAGCCGACGCAAGAAGGGTGTAAGACGAAGGTGTTTTTGGAATTTGATTTTGATAATGCCACTGACAAGACGCCCATACGCCCATCAGCAATTCGAAATTTATCAGCACGGCGGCAGATAGCTCAGCGAAGGAGGGGGAGAAGGCCTCGGTTAAATGACTACACGTTCAACCTGGCCGAAGGCGAGACGCCTGAATCCAGATAGCCGTAAATGTAGATCTCAGCAGGATCGCGAGGTGGTAAGCAGGCTGGCCAGTATCAACGGGAATGGCACCATCAAAACCCAGGTTGACCAGGTCCGGTTCGTCGACGAAGACGTCGACTACGCGTACCGGATTGGTATCGCTGACGTAATCGTCGAGGCTCTCGGGAAGTAAGGTGCCTTGGCCTCGATGTCCACCTTGGATAAAACGCTTAATGGGCGATCCCTGTTTTGGTTCTGGTTATCCGTTCGCACGCTGGTCATGGGTTTGAGGCTACCTTCGGCGTTCATGGAATGCAGAGCTTTCTGCAAACACATCCGCCATGAAGTCCATGAAAACGATGGCTCGCTTGGGCAGCAGCCGATTCGCTAGGTAAACGACCTGGATCGGTACCCGTGGTGCTACGTAGTCGCTAAGCAGCAGCTGAAGATTGCCACTTCTTAGCCCTTCCTCATAAAGCCATTGAGGGCCTTGCGCGATTCCTAATCCTGCATTGACGTACTCACGTATCGCCTCGGGTGAATTGACCCGCAGGCGACCGGAGACCGGGACATCAATGTCTTTAAACCGCCAGTGAGTACCGGTGGATAGCAGAGTGTAAATAAGGCAGTCGTGTTCCTTCAGGTCATCAGGCGAAGAGGGAGAGCCACGTTTCTCCAAGTACTCTCGGCTGGCCACACACACACGCTCGAACCACGCCAGTGGCCGGGCACGCATTGCGCTGTCCTCCAGGTGGCCAATGCGAATCGCGAGCTCGGCTCCCTCGTCGACCAGATTGACGTAGCGATCATTGATCTGGAGATCGAGCGACACTTCTGGATAGAGTTCCAGAAAGCTGGCCACATGGGGCACGATAAAGGTGTGCGCCAATGCAGTCGGGCATGCGACGCGCAGTAACCCAGACGGCGCCACGTTCCCTCTTAGAGAGGACTCTGACTCTTCTACTGAGTCCAAAATACGTCGCGCATCTGCGTAGTACCGCTCACCTTCCGGTGTGAGCGTCAGCTTTCTTGTCGATCGATGAAGCAGCCTGGTTTGCAGATGATCTTCGAGTGCGGCGATGTAACGGCTGACGTTCGGTTGTCCGAGTCCAAGATCACGTCCCGCAGCTGAAAAACTGCCGGTCTCGACGGCGCGTACGAAGCAGCTCATCAGTAACAACCGATCCATCACATGCCCTCTTTCATGCGGATTTTGCATGAGATGTATTCTATCTGGCTATCTTATCAACGCTATAGCATGAATACGTAGTTGCTCTCAGAAGGTCAGTCGTCCGACTGGTCGTCACACATGGGAGGAAATTTACATGTCCCGTTTACAAGGCAAGCGTACGCTCATCACTGCGGCACAAGTGGCATTGCTCTGGAGACCGCAAAGCAATTTCTCGCAGAAGGCGCTCGGGTGATCGTCACTGGTGTGCGAGGCGTCGCGTTGCTTTTATCGAAGCTGTTTTTCTTGATCGGCATTGCGGGCATGGGGTGGGCATGGCGACTCCGGGATGATTGGCCGCCTTGGTGATATAGGTTTAGCTTTTCTTGGAATCCGCTGACAAGCGTTACGGTACGGAGGGTGAGGTAAATAACCGAGCGCCCACGGCCTGATCTGGTTCTCTACTTCTGACGTCAACTCATGCCAATTTCTTAGAGGCTTTGCTTTGAGTGACAAAATGGCGGACGAGACTTATCACTAATCGGTTCAGACCCAGACCCAGACCCAGTCAAGCGCGATGGAGCGTAAGTCTATCGGGAGATCTGGTTGTTCCTATGGAAAAACGGGCTGCACAAAGGCTTGACTCATGCAGTGACGCGCTCGTCCATTCAGTGAAATTCAAGCATTGCAGTTGCCGATACCTCCTAGCGCGGGATGTGATTGGTAGCTAGAAGTCAAGAAGCGTTAAGGTCTAGCCTCCTTCCAAGCGTTGGTAGGCAGCGACCTGCCCCTATAAATACAAGAAAGAGGGCTCTGGATATGAGTAAATTCTTCGGTGCCAAGGGCAGGCGCGTCGCCATCATCGGCGCCGGTCCTGGTGGAATCGCAGCGGGCGTTGCCCTGAGCAAAGCCGGGTTCAACGTTAAAGTCTTTGAGCGTCACCCCGAACTTCGCCCACTAGGCGGCGCTATCATTCTTAATGCCACTGGCATCGTGATTTTGCGCAGCCTCGGTGTTCAGGTAGACGACATTTTCGCAGCTGGCTTGCCTGAGTTTCGGCGTCACGACGGCCGCGTCCGGGTGAATTTCGACATCGATATGGAGCTGATGAACCAGGCTGGCGTCACCGGTTGGCAGTCCGGGATGATGCGCTCGGAACTGTACGAGCGCCTGTTGGTGGCTGCTCCGCAAGGCATGATTGTCCCAAGCCATACCTTCAGCCATTACAAGGAAACATACGACGGCGTCACAGTACATTTTGCCGAAGGGCAGAGTTACGAGGCCGATTTGGTCATCGGCGCCGATGGTATCCATTCCAAAGTCCGTGAACAATTGTGGGGCGTTTCAGAGCTTAAGCATTTGGGTATCGCTGTCTGGTTGGGATGGTGCGAGCTCTCTGGGCCGGAACGTAAGAAGATCGTCATTCAGCATGACCATGCCTTCCAGATGGGCTATGCGCCATTGCTGCACAAGGGCAAGGAATGCTTCGAATGGTGGTTCGTCGAAAAATGTGCAGTGAACCAAGCCGAGCCGGGAGATCCAGCTGCGTATGTGAAAGAGCGTATTGGTGGTTTCTCATATCCCAGCCCGCAAATTATCGAGGCCACCGACAGCTCGCATAACTTGTTCCGCTGGGTAGTCAAATACCGAGACCCCTTGAAAAAATGGTCGAAAGGGCGAGTTACCATCATGGGAGACGCGGCGCATCCGACTTCTCCCTACGCCGCGTATGGCGCGGGTATGGCCATCGAGGACGGTTATTTTCTGGCTAAGTACCTTCAGGGTCGCGACCTTGGCAACCTGATAACTCTCGCAGCCGGACTTGATCGCTATGACGAGCAGCGGGTTCAGTACACCAACCAAACAACCGCGTTTGCGCGTTTTCTTGGACGGATGTACCACGGCGTACCTGCGCCATTCGACCGCTTGCGCGACCTGTTCTTGGACCACTCTAATCTGCCGGCGAAGATGATCAGCAAGGGCGTGACTCGGGACGCACAGGCGTTGCTGCGCGCCGTACTCAGTCCGGTCTGACTGAGACTGACCTCATCGAATAATTGTAAAGGTGAAGACACCATGAGTGTATCCGTCGTGAATGCCTCAGGCGACGCTTCAGTGACACCCACCCTCGCTACATTTCCGGTCAATCAATGGTACGTGGCGGCACTGGCCTGGGAGCTGAAAGACACCCCCCTAGCACGAACACTACTGGGCAACCCCGTTGTTCTGTTTCGCTGCGCAGATGGTTCGGTCGCTGCGCTGCAGGACCGATGCTGTCATCGGGCATTGCCTCTCTCCAACGGCACTTTGGAGGAATGTGGGCTGCGGTGTGGTTATCACGGCCTGTTGTTCAATGCTCAAGGCAAGTGCGTCGAAGTGCCAGGCCAGGAGCGGGTCCCGAGCAAGGCATTAGTGCCGGCTTATGTGGTGCGAGAACGGGATCAGATCGTGTGGATCTGGCATGGCAGTGGAGCAAATTCGCAACCGACCTCTGAGCCACCCTCTTATGAGGTGCACAACGATAAGCAATATCTCTTTGAAGGTGATGTTTACCACTACGATGCCCCCTACCAACTGATCCATGACAATTTGCTCGACCTTAGTCATCTGGGCTATGTGCACTTGCGCACTATTGGCGGTAACGCGCGTATTCATATGAATGCCGAGATGAAAGTGGACAGTGATGAGAACAGCGTAAAGGTAGTCCGACACATGCTCAACTCTGTGCCGCCTCCAACCTATACTGCGGCGTATCCCTTCACCGGCAACGTCGATCGATGGCAGGAAATCGAATTTCACATTAGCCATCTACTCATCTGGACTGGCGCGGTAGATGCGGGCTCCGAGCCGATCGACGATGCCGAGCGCGCCGGCTTTCACATGCGTGGTTTTCATGGAGTAACGCCGGAAACGGAGACAAGTAGCTACTATTTCTGGACCATGGCCACTAATCCTCCCACTAACGCGGAGGAGGTAAAGGCCAAGGTCATCGAACAGACCGTGCTGACGTTCGATGAAGACAAGGTCGTGATCGAGGCGCAATACCGGAACATGTGCCGGTTTGGTCAGGCCCCGACGGTTGACATACATGTAGACGTTGGCGCGAACCGTGCGCGTCGAATCATCGAGCGGCGTCGGTCAGTCGACTGATCGACGTCACTCCAATAAGCGAGGATAAAAACAACATGGCTTATCTGCGAAACACCTGGTATGTCGCTGCCTGGGATGAAGAAATCAAGGCGCAAGAGCTCTTCAGTCGGCGCTTGCTGGATGAACCGCTGGTTTTTTCAGAGAACAGTCTGGCCAGGTAAAAGCACTGGCTGGTCGTTGCCCTCATCGTTTTGCGCCACTGTCAAAGGGCGTATTGTGCGACGACTCGGTGCGCTGCCCTTATCACGGCTTGGAGTTTGACGGAGAAGGGCAATGCACCCGTAATCACCACGGTAATGGCGCCATTCCCAAAGCTGCCCAGGTACGCGCGTATCCTGTCGTGGAGAAGTACCGCGTGATTTGGATCTGGATGGGCGAGGCGTCGATGGCTGACGAGTCGCTGATTCCAGATTTTTCCTGCATGGACCCTCAGCACTTCTATGTAGCCAAGCGCTACCTCTATGCCCG
Source organism: Pseudomonas sp. NFIX10 (assembly GCF_900111955.1). Taxonomy (NCBI): domain Bacteria; kingdom Pseudomonadati; phylum Pseudomonadota; class Gammaproteobacteria; order Pseudomonadales; family Pseudomonadaceae; genus Pseudomonas; species Pseudomonas sp. NFIX10. Next base: position 116,120 of record NZ_FOKH01000017.1, read on the forward strand.
TGCCAACTACATGCTGGAGTCCGACAACATCCTCGATCTGTCTCACATCCAATAGTTACATCCCTCAACGCTGGGCAGCGTCGACGTCAGCACCGCTATCACCAAGGTCGAGCAGGAGGGGGCTACGGTCTGGTCCTATCGTCAAACGGTGAGCGAGATCATGCCGGCATTTCTCTACGATGCCATGGGCATCGCGCCCGACACGCCCGTGGACCGCTGGACCGACGTGCGTTGGAACGCGCCCGCGAGCATGCTCCTTTTGGCCGGCGCGGTGCCCACGGGGCGACCTCGTAATGAAGGTCTTGAGACGGCGCTACCGCATTTGTTTACCCCTGAAACCCAAACGACTAGCCACTACTGGTTTTCGTTTCCGATGCCTTTAGAGATGGGGGAAATGGGCAAGCAAATCGCTGAAGGGCAGGTGTCGGCCTTGGGGTGCCTTTTACCGAGGAGGATCTGCCGATGCTTGAGGCGCAGCAGATGGTGATAGGCGATAGCGATTTCTGGTCGCTCAAGCCAGTCCTGTTACCCGGAGATGCAGGTGCGATTCGCGCGCGGCGTGTGCTGGACGGTTTAATTGCCAAAGAGATTGAAGCCGTCCAGCAATAAAAACACCAATGTTGCGAACGATGAGGCCGCTGCAAATAGCGGCCTCATGTCTTTGGCCGGCTTATCGGTTATTCAGGCTTGCCGCCCGGCATCCATTTTTCCCGATGCTGGAACAGGAAGTACTGTGAGGTATCGGCGCTGGAGGGCTCGACCCGCGGCGCCCAGTGGTCATCGTGCAGGTCCATGTCGGCGTCGTATTCCACGTGGCAGCCCAGGGGGCTGTTGAAGTACCAGAACCAGTTCGAGCCCAGTTGATGGCGGCCCGGGCCCCAGAACGACTCGTAGCCTTTTTCCACGAAGCGGGTGCCGGCCAGCATCACCTCGGTCGGCCCGGCCATGTGGAAGGTGAAGTGCTCGATGCCCTTCATGAACGGCGGGGTCTGGATGAAGAACAGGGTGTGGTGGTCCTGGGTGCCCGCAGGGCGCAGGAACGGCCCGGTACCGATGAAACGGTCGGTGCAGACGAAGCCCAGACGCGTGTAGAAGGCCTCGGCCTTATCGGCGTCGGGCACGAAGTACACCACGTGGGAGAGGCTGCGGGGCAGGGCGGGCATGGCGTTGCTGGCGCCCAGGCTGTTGACCTCGCGCAGGGTGGCCGAGCCCGGGGCGTTGCTGATTTCACCCGGCAGGGCCAGCTCGCGGCGTTGGGTGATGCGAAAGCCCAGGGCGAAGCCCATGTCGTCTACCGCGTGCAGCACGCCGTCGTCGCTGCGGCTGACCTCGCGGTCCTTGCGCAGCTCGGTTTCGATGGCCTGCAGGGTGGCTTCGTCGGCCACGCCGTACACGGTTTCGCGCAAGGTGCTGGCGGTGCCCATGGCAGCGGGCAGGCTGGCATGCTCGCGGGGGCGAATCAGCACGCCGGTGCCGTCCAGCGCTTCCAGGTAGCCGCCCTGGGCGTCGACGTCGAGCGGCTTGAGGCCATAGTCGATCAGGTATTGCACGCAGGCGGCGACGTCGTCGACGCCGAATACCAGGTAATCCGGTCCGATAATATTCATCAGCTGTCTCTCTTGTCAGGGCTCAGGCGGTACGGCCGCCGAGGGTTTCGGCGACCCAGTCGGCGATGTACTGGCCGGCGTTGATGCTGTTGTCGAAGCTGGAGTGCTGCACGCCGCCTTCGCGCTCGGTGAAGATTTTCAACTCCCGTTGCGGGCTGTTGACCAGTTGCTCGTAGGTGCGCTGCGCCCACTTCAGCGGGATCTGGCTGTCTTTCTCGCCATGGGTCACCAGGAACGGCACCTTGATGCGGTCGAGCACGCCGTCGAGGTGCACGTTTTCGGCGATGGTCATGAATTCGTCGGTGTCTTTCGCGCCCCACACCCAGCACACGTGTTTCCAGTAGTGCGGCACCGGCAGGTTACCTTCGTTGGCCAGGCGGCGCTTCTGCACGTCGCGCCAGTCGTGGTTGGCCCCCCAGACCACGCCGCAGGCGAACCGCGGTTCGAAGGCCACGGCCCGCGGGCAGTAGTAACCGCCCAGGGACACGCCTTCCAGGCCGATGCGGTTGGGGTCGATGTCATCGCGGGTTTCCAGCCAGTCCACCACGCGGCTGGCCCAATGCTCGCTGTCGTAGCGCGCGGTCAGACCCTGCAGGCGCAGGGCTTCGCCAGTGCCGGGCTGGTCGATCACCAGCGAGGCGATGCCGCGCTTGGCCAGCCAGGCGGGCAGCCCGACGCGGTATTTCATTTCCTTGGTGGAGTCCAGGCCGTTGACCTGCACCAGGATCGGCGCCGGCCCCTCGACACCTTCGGCGCGGGTGTAGAGGCCCGACAAGTGCGTGCCCTCGTAGGGAATCTCGACCCGTTGGCAGTTCTCGGCCGAGAGCGCCAGGCCGCGAGCGAAGGTATCGAGAAAGCGCTGGTACAAAGCCTCACGGGCCGGTGCGCCATGGGCCTGCAGGCGCTCGCAGGTGATGTAGTAGGTGGCCGCGCGGTTGTATTTTTCGCCGGCCGAGAACAGCCGCCCGCGAGCTTCGTCTTCCTCGGCCAAGCTACAGAGTTTGTCGGCCATTTTCGACCAGGTCTCGCGAAACGCCTGGGTACCGGTAGCGTCGGGGTGCTTGGCGCTCTCCTGCAGCGGCGCGCACATTTCCTCGATCTCGCCGATACGGGCGCCCATCTCGATGGCCAGGTCTACGGAGAGGTTCCAGACGTAATTGGTGGGGAAGTAGCGAAACATATTGTTATTGTCCTTTTGACAGTCCCAGGGCGCGACCGAACCGCGCGGTGCACCAAGGCACGAGCACGTTTTCTTGGCCGCTGGGCAAAACTCGCACGCTTGCCAGTAATCGACAAATTGCGAGTGCCAATGCCAGCCATCACCATTCGCGATGGCTGAGACCCGTCGCATCGGCGCGGTGCTGTCAGGACTGGCACGAGGTCATTTGAGGGTAGGCATTTCTAAGGTACGGACGGTTTCCATCAGTTTGCCTCGTAACCACACAAGCATCGCGTCGCCGTCAAGGCTGCGATGCCACGCCATGTACTCACGCATGACTGGGATTTTTACTGGTGGAGGGAGAAGGCGCAGAGGTAGCAATTGAGCATAAAGCGATGCCAGGCGGCTGTGCATCGTCGCGATCCGCTGCGAGCCGATCAGCAGGTGCGGAATGGTGTTGAAATCGTGTGTGAGTACTTCGACACGACGTTTGCAGCCATATTCATGCATGAACCACTCTTCAATCGCCGGGGTGCGATTGCGACCGAATGCAGCGGCGACATGGCCTAGCTCCAGATAATTCTCCAGGGTGAATGGTTCCCGAATGCTGGCGTTGCCCTCCCAGACCACACACACGTGCTGCTCTTCGAACAACAACTGCGAAGGATGCTCGGGGTTGATGTGCTGTTCAGGAGCGATCATCAACTCGATCTCGCCGCGCATTAGCATCTCAACGGCGGTCTCGCCGGGGCTCATGAGCTCAAAAGTGACAGAGGGAGCTTCTCTATTGATGCGATGGATGACCTCGGCAAATAGCACGTTGATCAGGTAGTCAGAAGCCATGATGCGAAAGTGTCGTTTGCTCTGGGCGACATCAAAAATGGGCTTGGCGGCGATGGACGTCTGGATCTTCAGTAAAACCTCGCGCACTGGAATCTGCAGATCCTTGCCTAACCGGGTTGGCGTCATCGTCCGTCCGATCTGAACGAGCAAATCATCCTCGAAGTAGATACGCAGCCTGCGCAGAATCCCGCTCAAGGCGGATTGTGTCATGTGCAGTCGGCTGGCGGCCCGGGTGATGTTTTGCTCTTCGAGCAGGATATCGAGCGCCACGAGCAAGTTGAGGTCCAGATGATTGAATCGCATGGTATCAGGCTCAGTGTTGTATTTATTTTTGAAATACTTTCCATGGCAACTCACGATTAGTCAACGACCGCTTTCCTGCCTATTGTCTGCCTCATAGCCAGCGGGGGTGGCACCCGCCAGTGTCAATTTTCCAGTGGGCCGGTGCGTCGATTCCTTGCCGCTGAACGCCGAATAAAACAAAAACAAAGGGAACGCCTAATGAGCGAAATCAATAAGGTTCTGGTCGTAGGAGGCGGTATTGGCGGCTTGTGTGCCGCCATCGCGCTACGCCGCGAGGGGATACCGGTTGACCTGGTCGAGCTCAAGTCGGACTGGACAGTCTATGGGGTCGGCATCATCCAGCAGAGCAATGTCGTGCGGGAAATGGCGCGCCTTGGTGTGCTGGATCGCTATCTTGAAGCAGCCTATAGTTTCGAAGACGTCGGTATCTACGACCTTGAGGGCAAGCCGCTGGCGCGCATTCCCGGGCAGCGTCTGGCAGGCCCCCAATACCCCGCTAACGTAGGCATTTCTCGCCTTGCGCTCCATAAGGTGCTGAGCGGTACGGCGATCGAGCTTGGCGCCAACGTTCGCCTGGGCATGAGTGTAGAAGCATTCGAGCAGGAAGAAGAGGGGGTCGACGTCACACTCACCGACGGCACTCGCGAGCGTTACGCTCTGTTGGTGGGCGCGGACGGGGTCTACTCGAAGATCCGCAGCCTGCTGTTCGGTGACAAGTACAAGCCCCGCTTCACTGGCCAGGCCGTGTGGCGGTACAACTTCCCCCGCGATCCCTCGATCGACCATCTGGCGAGCTATATGGGACCGGGCGGCAATGCCGGCCTGGTGCCGATTTCGAACGACCTGATGTACATGTTTTCCACCTCCCATGAGCCCGAAAATCCCTGGTATCCGCCGTATGAGTTGGCGCCGCTGATGCGCGCCCGTATCGCCAATATTGGCGGGCTAGTCGGTAGCTTGCGCGAGCAGATCACCGACAGCAGCCAAGTCGTCTACAAGCCCATGGAAGTGGTGTTCGTCGACGAACCATGGTTCAAGGGCCGCGTGCTGCTGATCGGCGACGCCGCCCACGCCACCACACCGCACCTGGGGCAGGGCGCCGGGATGGCCATAGAGGATGCACTGGTGTTGAGCATGGAGCTGGTCGGTGAGGGCAGTATCGAAGCCAAGTTGCAGCGCTTCATGGCGCGGCGCTTCGAGCGATGCAAGTTCGTGAGTGAGAAGTCGGTGCTGGCCGGCGACCGCGAGATGGCCATGGATCAGACCTTCGACCGAATTGGCCTCACCAAACAGATGCTCAAGCTAACCGCTGAGCCGATTTGACCGTTGCAGGCCGACATTACGCGTGCTGGCCCGTGCAATGCACACCGAGCAAAAGAGCAAGGTAGCGGCAATGATCGACGTTATTGTGACCCGCAAGATCCGTGAAGCCGAAGGCATCTACAGCTTCGAACTTGTCCGCGCCGACGGTTCGGCACTGCTGCCATTCAGCGCAGGCTCGCACATTGACGTGCACCTGCCCTCTGGCCTGATACGACAGTATTCGTTGTGCAACCACCCCGACGAGCAGCATCGCTATCAGATCGGGGTATTGCTGGACCCTGCTACACGCGGCGGCTCCGAGGCCATGCACGCGCTAATGGAGGGCAGCACGGTACAGATAAGCGAACCTCGCAATCTGTTTGCGCTAGCTCACGGTGCGAGCCGATCGCTGCTGTTCGCCGGGGGCATCGGCGTTACGCCCATTCTGTGCATGGCCGAGCGCCTCGCACAAATAAGTGCTCCCTTCCAGCTGCACTATTGCGGTCGTTCAGCGGCAAGTGTCGCCTTCGCCGAGCGGATCCGCCGATCGAGCTTCGCCGGGCAGGCGCACCTGCACTTTGACGATCAGCCGGAGACCCGTCTTGATGCAGCAGCAGCCTTGGCGGGCTACAGCACCGGCGATCATTTGTACGTCTGTGGGCCGGGCGGCTTCATGGCGTTCGTGCTGGAGCAGGCGAGGCAGGCGGGCTGGCCCGAAGAAAGCTTGCACCGTGAATATTTCGCCGCGCAGCCTCCAAGCGCGAATGAAATGGAGGCCGGCAGTTTCGAGGTGGTGCTGGCCAGCAGTGGTCGGGCCCTGTTGATACCTGCCGAGCGCACGGTTGCCGAAGTACTGCTCGAAAGTGGCATCGATCTGCCGCTGTCGTGCGAGGCAGGCATCTGCGGTACCTGCCTTACTCGCGTACTGGAAGGCGAACCGGATCACCGGGACATGTTCATGACCCCCGCCGAGCAGGCGTTGAACGACCAGTTCACACCCTGCTGTTCGCGGTCCAAAAGCGCGCGCCTGGTGTTGGACCTCTAGCTAATGAATGCATCGATGCTTTTGCGAAGCCAGACTGATAACGGGGTCTACCTCTGCCCGCAGGATTCGATTGCGGAAGGGTGCGCGCGGGGTTTTGATCCGCACCGGCAAGGGCGCGACACATTATTGGTCGTCCGCTGGAAGGGCGCGTTGAGCGCGTGGCTCAATCGTTGTCCGCACCTAGACGTCGCCATGCAGTACCGCAAGGACCGTTTCATGTCCGCAAACGGGCAGCACATCGTCTGCTATGCCCACGGCGCATTATTTCTGCCGGACAGCGGGGTGTGCGTGCTGGGGCCGTGCCTGGGCCAATCCCTGCAACGGCAGACAATCACCGTGGACGCACAGGGCGGTGTCTGGCTATGCACACCCTCTGCCTGCGACCTCATGCCATAACAACAAGAGAACCCCGCCATGTCCCGTACCCACGTTAACTGCAAGACCCTGTTCACCGGCCTCGAGGACACCGCGCGGCAACAGCAGCGCCTGGTGATCGAGAACGGCGTGTTTACCTACGTCGGCCCGCAGACCTCAGCGCCCGCTATCGTGCCCGGTGAGGAGATCATCGATACCGGCGAGCACTTCGTCATGCCGGGCTTGGTCGACGTCCATACCCATCTGGTCTTCGGCAACGCCAAGAGCGAGGAAGACGTCGACCTGCATGTCTCGCCCGAATTTCGAGCGTTGCGCGGGTTGTTCTTCACTCAGCATGTGCTGGCCGCCGGCTACACCTCGGTGGTGGTGCCGGGTGATGCCGGCCAGTGCAGCATCTCGGTGCGCAACGCGATCAACGCCGGCATGTTTACCGGGCCACGCATCGCCGCCAGCAGCAATGTGATCTCCAACCGCCAGAGCCTTAACGACTGGTTCCCCAGTTGGGTCGGCACCCCCGACTATTTCAGCGGCCGGCTGTGCGAAACCCGTGACCAGCAACTGGCCGAGATTCGGCGGCAAGCCAAGGATGGCGTTGACTTGATGAAGATCGCCATGGATGGCCCGCATTTTCGCCCCAACGGTGAGCACATTGCGGCGTTCACCGAGGACGAGACGCGCTTCATGGTCGACGAGATCCACCGTCTCGGCAAAAAGGTCGCGGTGCACGCCTATGGCCGCGAGGCCGTGCTCTATGCCGCGAAGGCGGGCGTTGATGTGATTTTCCATGGGTTTTTCATGGATGACGCCTGCATCGAAGCGATCCTGCAATCGGGCAGCCACGTGGCGCCCACCCTGACCATGCTGGCTAACAATACCGAGTTCGCTGAACCGTACGAGGCCTCGACCAAGTCGGGTTATGCCGCCATGCAGCGGCGGGTGATCGAGGCGGGCTGTCGCAACCTGCGTCGCGCCTTTGAGGCGGGCGTGCCGTTCATGACCGGCAGCGACAGTGGCTTTGCCATCACGCCCTACGGCGAATGGCATGCCCGGGAAATCGAGATTCTGGTCGACTGGATAGGCCTCACCCCGGCGCAGGCACTCCGGGCAGCGACGTCGGTGTCGGCAAAGATGATGCCGGCCGCGCAGCAGGTCGGTGCGCTGGAGGTGGGCCGCCGCGCGGATTTCATCCGGGTCGATGGGTCGCCGCTCGATAACGTCGGCATCCTCCAGGACCGTCAGCATATCTGCGGCGTCTATCTGGGCGGTAAACGCATCGAAGCCCAGGTGCCGGGGTACGACCCCAATCGGGTGACTGACTTCAATACGGTGAAATGGTCGGAGATGCATACCCGTCAACGCGCCGTCGACATGGGAAAACGCTCGCTCTCCAAACTGAACCAGCAATGAGGTCGCACACATGACTCGACTGACCCTGGCCATTGCCGATCGCATGGCCGACGAAGCGTTGCGCGAAGGCGCTTGCCAAGGCTTTGCGCCCCTGTGCGTGGCGGTGCTAGACGCCGGCGGGCATCTGCTGGTGCTCAAGCGCGATGAGCGCGCCAGCCTGCTGCGCCCGCAAATTGCCAAAGGCAAGGCCAGCTCCGTGCTGAACATGGGCTTTGGCGGTCGCGAACTGGCCCGCCGCGCCGAGCGGATGCCGGCTTTCTTCGGCGCCCTGAGCGATCTCGCGGGCGGCAACATGGTGCCGGTGCCGGGCGGCGTACTCATCCGCGAGGAAAGCGGAGAGCTTCTCGGCGCGATCGGTATTACCGGCGACACCTCTGATAATGACGAATGTTGCGCCTTGGCCGCCATCGCTGCGGTTGGGCTGAGCGCCGATACCGGCGACTAATACACCCTTTCCAGGAGACTCCAATGACTGATAACGCAGAACACGCCGTACTGGCCGCAGAAGCGCTGCGCAGTAAAGCGCTGATAGACGATGACGCCGCGCAAGTCGAGCAGCTGTTTGCCGATGACCTCATCTACGTACACACCTCGGGCCTGATCCATGACAAGGCCCAGTACCTGGCCTATGCCGCTAACGTGGTCCGTTACCTCGACGTCACCCGTGATCAGTTGCAGGTCAGGGTCTATGGCGACATGGCGGTGATGACCGGCTTTCAGGTCAACACGCTCTGCAAGCGCGCCGACAAGATAGCGGTGCGCGGCGAAGGGTTCGTGACCCAGGTCTGGGTCAAGAACCCGCAAGGCTGGCAGATTGCATCCTTTCACGGCAGCCGTCTGCCGAGCTGAAGATATCTGAACAACTATAAAAAGAGGAACACCACCGTGAACGAAGCACCCGGGCATCGCGCAGAACCTCAAACAATCGTCAAACCCAACTACCCCCGAAACTGCTGGTGGGTGGCGACGACCTCGGCACACGTAGGGCGCGAGCCTGTCGCTCTGACCCTGCTGGAGATGCCCGTGGTGCTGTACCGCAAGGAAGACGGCAGCGTCGCAGCGCTTGACGATCGCTGCCCTCATCGCTGGGCGCCACTGTCGTCCGGCAAAGTGGTCGGCGATAACATTCAATGTGGTTACCACGGTTTTACCTTCGGTCCGCATGGCGAGTGCGTACGTATTCCCTCGCAAGAGCAGATACCCAGCCGTTGCCGTGTCAAGAGCTATGCGGTGGAGGAACGAGCGCCCTTCATCTGGATCTGGATGGGCGATCCCGAACTGATCCAGGGCGGGCCCCCAGAACAAGCGCAATGGCCAGCAGATCCGAGGTTTTCGTCGTGGAGCGGTGAAACGGTTGCCGAAGGCAACTACATGCTCCTCAAAGAGAACGTGCTCGACCTTACCCACTTCGGTTATGTGCACGCGACGTCGTTCAAAATCCTCGACTGGGTCAATCCACCGACGGTCTCCACTACAGATGATACGGTCACGTACCGGCAGGAATTCATTGGTTGTTCTTTGCCTCCCATGTTTGCAGAGGCAACCGGTATCAGCCCTGCCAAAGCGGTGAACCGCTACAACTATGGCACCTATGTAAGCCCAGCATTGAACGTGGCCACATTGGACATAGAGGACCCCAATCCTGAGCCCGGCAAGCGCTCAACCTACCAGTTCAAGGTTATCCATGTGACAACTCCGGAGTCTCCCACGCGGTTTCGCTACCTGTGGTTCGCTGGCTTCGACATCCCCGACATGGATCCGCAGATGCTCCTCAAATTCCAGAATATTACCGACATCGGTTTCGCTGAAGATAAGGCGATCATCGAGGCGGTGCACCGGCGAATCATGCTCGATCCACGGCATCTGGATTATCCGGAGATCATCGTCCAGACCGATCAGGCCGCGATTCAGGCACGTCGCAAGTTGGCGGCGCACCTGGAGCGTGACCGGGTGACGGTTCATAAATGACCATCGAACGCACAACTGCTCCACTTTTGAGGTATGTCGCTTTGTGATACATCGCATCTCAAGAGTCGATTAGTCAAACGTCCCGATAAGCATGAAGCTGTAGCCATCACCCCCTGCCCCCCGTCGGCATCGGGTTACAAAAATAAGAAAATGTTGAGGTGCACCATGATCTCGAACACATCGTCTCCCGTCGTTGCACCCAGTTGCAGGACCCCTCATCGGCAGTCAGTCGCCAGTATTTCCATGATTACGCGATTCGCGTTCGGGGGGCATCCAGGCACCCCGTCGCGATAATACGCGTGTCACTAAAAGTGCTGTTCGTTACTACCAGACAGAACTTCGATCCTACGTATAAAAACAAAAAAGAGGGATAGTTGATGGCCACTTCCGATTGGGCAGCGGTAAACCTGCGCTCGCAGTTTGTTCGTCACCCGCTGGTTTTTGCACTGGCGGCATTGTGCTCAGGCGTCTCGACCGTGCAGGCGTTCGATTTCGATACCGGCAACCCGGACATCCGCGCGCGCTGGGACAACACTCTCAAGTACAGCTCGGCGTGGCGCACCAAAAGTCCGTCCAGCCAGCTCACCAGCACCGGTGGCGGCGCGCTGAACGGTGACGACGGCGACCGCAACTTCGGTAAAGGCCTAATCTCCAGCCGCCTCGACCTGCTCTCCGAGTTCGACATCAGCTACCAGAACTTTGGAGCCCGCCTCAGCGGCGCCGCCTGGTACGACGATGTCTACAACAAGAAGAACGACAACACTTCGCCCGGCACGGTCAACAGCACCTCCGTGGACTATGACCACTTCACCGATGCCACCCGCAAGCTGCACGGGCGCCAGGGCGAACTGCTGGACGCCTTCGTGTACGGCAAGGGCGAGTTGGGCGACATGCCGGTGTCCGGGCGCCTGGGCCAGTATGCGATGCAATGGGGCGAGAGCCTGTTCTACGGCATGAACGGCATCGCTGGCGGCATGGCGCCGATCGACGTAGTCAAAGGTATTTCGGTACCCAACACCCAGTTCAAGGAGTTGATCCGCCCGGTCAATCAGATGTCCGGGCAGCTGCAGCTCACCCCGGATGTGTCCGTGGGCGCCTACTATCAGTTCGAATGGGAAGCTAACCGCCTGCCAGGTTCGGGCAGCTACTTTTCTTCTTTCGATTCCATCGGCGCAGGTAATGAACGCTTGCTGGTCGGTGCGCCCTTGTTCCCGGGTGCCGGGCCGCTGGCGTTCTATCACGGTGATGACAAGCAGGCCAAGGATTCGGGGCAGGGCGGCGTGCAGATCAAATGGCGCACCGAGGATTATGACTTCGGTGTCTACGCCATCCGCTTCCACGACAAGAGCCCGCAGTTGGTCATCACGCCGAACTTCGCCAACCTCAATCCGCTGACGGGTGAGGCCGGCTCATACAGCTGGGCTTACCCAGAGGGTATCAAGGCCCTGGGCGCCAGCTTCTCGACCACGGTGGATGCGTTCAACATCGCTGGCGAACTGTCCACTCGCTGGGACCAACCCCTGGCGTCGACCAACGGGCGCACCTTGCTGCCGGGCGAGGCCGTGTCCAACAACGCCAGCGATGCCACCTATGCGACGGGGCGAACCCTGCACGCCAACTTGTCGTGGCTCGCCACCTTGGGCCCGAACTTCCTGGCGCAGGAAACCAGCTTCCTTGGCGAGTTCGCCTGGAACCGCACCCTGAGCGTCACCCACAACCCCGAAGCCGTCGACCCCAACGCCGACCGCGATGCCTGGAGCTTTCGCACGGTCTACGAACCGATGTACCGCCAGGCGTTCTCCGGCATGGATATCAGCGTGCCGTTTGGCGTGAGCTACACCCACGGCGCCTCGGAATCACTGGGCACGGCGTTCGGCAGCAATCGCGGTGGCGACATCAACATCGGTCTCAAGGGCAACTACCTCAATACCTGGAACCTGGGCCTTACCTACACCCATTACTACGGCCCGGCCAACACCTTCCTCGATGCCTCCAGCAACTACACCTTCGAACAAACGATGAAGGACCGCGACTTCGTCGCCTTCAGCGTAAGCCGAACCTTTTGAGCCAGGGATCAACTGCCATGAACGAGCGTAAAACCATGACCCTTCGCAAGCACATGACCGTATTGCTGACCTCACTGGCCGCTGCATTGCTGGTTGCACAAGGCGCGATGGCCGCGGATGCCGCGGACCTGAAAACAACGCTGACGCCGTTGGGGGCCGAGCGGGCCGGGAATGCCGATGGCAGTATCCCGGCCTGGACCGGTGGCTTGACCAAGGTCGACCCCGGCTACAAGGAAGGCGGCAAGCGTTCCGACCCTTTTGCCGGTGAGAAGCCACTGTTCAGCATTACCTCGAAAAACATTGGCCAATACGCCGACAAAGTCACGCCGGGTATCCAGGCGATGCTGAAAAAGTACCCGGATACCTACCGGTTGGACGTCTACCCCACCCACCGTAGCGCCGCGGCACCGCAAGCGGTGTATGACGCCACCTATGCCAACGCAGGCGGCAAGGCCAAGCTGGTCGATAGCTCGGCCGGCCTGATCCCGCAGGACGGCGAGGGCGGCATTCCGTTTCCGCTGGCCAAGGACGGCGTGCAGGCCATCTGGAACCACCTGATGCGCTGGCGCGGGGCGTCGTGGCACGCCGACTTTAACCAGTATCTGACCACCAACGATGGCAAGCACGTACTGACCAACAACTCCCGCGCCGACTACCAGATGCCCTGGTACCAGCCGGATGGCGGCAAGAAGGACGGTACCTTCTGGAGCACCCGCATGATCAATGACGGCCCGCCACTGCGTGCCGGCGAAGCCATCACCGGGCGTGAAAACGTCAACGCCGAGAACACCGGCGTCTGGACCTATCTGCCCGGCCAGCGGCGCGTCCGTCGCCTGCCAAACTCCTGCTGCGATACGCCGACCCCGGCGACCGCGGGGGTCATGAGCTTCGACGAACTCTACGTATTTACCGGGCGGGTAGACCGCTTCGACTGGAAGCTGGTCGGCAAAAAGGAGATGTACATTCCCTACAACTCCAACAAGGTGTTCACGGCCGCCGGCCCGACCGACCTGTTGGCCGACCACCACCTCAATCCCGACGTCCTGCGCTGGGAGCTGCACCGCGTATGGGTGGTTGAGGCAACCCTCAAGGCCGGCAAGCGCCATGTGATGCCACGTAGCACTTACTACCTGGACGAAGACACCTGGGCCGCCGTGTTGGGCGAGCGCTATGACTCGCAGAACCAGCTGGCCAAGGTGCTCTGGACCACTCCCGTGGTGCTGCCAGACCTGCCAGGCGTTGTCACCGTCACCAACGGCTTTTATGACCTGCTCTCCAGCACCTGGTTTGCCGGTGACATTTTTGCCGGTAAAAATGAGCAGTACCGCCTGATGCCGGCCTACAAGGATTCGGTGTTCACCCCAGACGCCCTGGCTGGCGAAGGCGTGCGCTGACATGAACTGTGCAACCTGGTTAGCGCTGGGCCTCGCGGCGCTGGCGCCTTCACTGATGGCGGCCCCAGCGGTGGACGTGTTGAATACACCGGCGGTGCAGGCGCCACAGGCCCTGCACGGGGTGATGCAAGCGATCACACGCTCCGGCGACCGCCTGGTCGCAGTGGGTGAGCGGGGTACCGTGCTGCTCTCCGATGACAATGGCGCCCATTGGCGCCAGGCCGCGGCGCCCGTCAGCACCACCTTGACGGCAGTGCAATTTATCGAGCGACAAGGTTGGGCCGTGGGGCATGGCGGGGTGGTACTGCACAGCAGTGATGGCGGCGAACATTGGCAGCGCCAGCTCGACGGTCGCCAGCTAGCCGCCATGGAGCTCAGCGCTGCCCAGGCCGCTGGCGACGAGCACCGCCTGGCGGCGGCGCGCCAAGGGGTCACCGATGGCGCCGACAAACCCTTGCTGGCGCTGAGTTTCAGCGACGCCAATAACGGAGTCGTGGTGGGGGCCTACGGCTTGGCGATCATCACCCGCGACGGTGGCCAGACCTGGTCATCGCTGATAGGGCGGATACCCAACCCGCAAGGCCTGCATCTGTACGCCGTGGCACAGGCAGGCGCCCACCTTTACATCGCGGGCGAGCAGGGGCTGTTTCTGCGCTCGCTCGACCATGGCGAGCACTTCGAAGCCATCAGCAGGCCCTACGAGGGCAGCTATTTCAGCCTGGTCGCACAGGCAGACGGGACGGTGCTGGTTGCTGGCTTGAGAGGCAAGATGTTCCGCTCCAGCGATGAGGGGCAAACCTTCGCCGCGGTCGACAACCCCATGCCCGTCTCGATCAACGACATGCGCATCGTCGGCCGGCAACTGCTGCTGGTCAATCAGGCCGGCGGTTTGCTGCAAGCGTCGGCGGATCGCTCCCGCCTGGTCCCCATCGAGATCCCGCCTGGCGCTCCACTGACGGCGGTCACCCAGGCAGCTGACGGTGCCCTGGTGGGCGTCGGTTTTGCCGGGCCGGTACGCCTCACTACGTCCTTGAACGCTGCGGAGTAAGCCCATGCATGTCGTGAACGAACCCGGGGCGGCGCCCTTGAGTGGCAAGCTCGACGATTTCGACCAGCGGTCGGGCTCCCTGCTCGAGCGCGCGCTGTTCAACCATCGGCGTATCGTCCTGCTGCTGTGCCTGTTGATGACGGTGCTGCTGGGCTGGCAGGTCACCCGGTTGCAGCTCAATGCCAGTTTCGAAAAGATGATCCCCACCGATCATCCCTTCATCGCCAACTACCTCACGCACCGCCAGGAGTTGTCCGGCCTCGGCAACGCCGTGCGTATCGCGGTGATCAACAAGAGCGGCAGTATCTACGACCCGCATTACCTGGACACCCTGCAGAAGCTCAACGATTCGGTCTATCTGCTGCCGGGAGTTGATCGGGCATACATGAAGTCGCTATGGACGCCGGCCACTCGCTGGGTCGGCGTAACCGAGGATGGCCTGGAAGGCGGCCCGGTGATTCCCGACGGCTATGACGGTTCGCCGGCGAGCCTGGAAGCGCTCAAGCGCAACATCGAGCGCTCCAACGAGATCGGCCAGTTGGTCGCCTTCGACCAGCAGTCGAGCATCCTCTATGTGCCCTTGCTTGCGGCCACGCCGGATGGCAAACCGCTGGATTACAGCGGGCTGTCCACGCAACTGGAAGTGCTGCGCGCCCAGTATCAAGACCCGGCCATCGACATCCGCATCACCGGCTTCGCCAAGGTGGTGGGTGATCTGATCCAGGGCCTCAGGCAAATCCTGCTGTTCTTCGCCGCCGCCATTGCCATCACCGCCGCTGTGCTCTACTGGTACACCCGTTGCCTGCGCAGCACAGTGCTGGTGATGAGCTGCTCGCTGGTCGCGGTGGTCTGGCAGCTGGGGCTGCTGCCGATGCTGGGCTTCGAGCTGGACCCCTATTCGGTGCTGGTGCCGTTCCTGATCTTCGCCATCGGCATGAGCCACGGCGCGCAAAAGATGAATGGCATCATGCAGGACATCGGCCGCGGCATGCATCGGCTGGTGGCGGCGCGGTTCACCTTCCGCCGGCTGTTCCTGGCCGGGCTGACGGCGCTGCTCTGCGATGCAGTGGGTTTCGCGGTGCTGATGATCATCAAGATCCAGGTCATTCAGGACCTCGCCGTGATCGCCAGTATCGGCGTGGCCGTGCTGATCTTCACTAACCTGATCTTGCTGCCGGTGCTGCTGTCCTACCTGGGCGTTAGCGCCAAGGCGGCCAAGCGCAGCCTGCGTAGCGAAGAAGCGGAGGTCGCCGGGGAAGCAAGGCATCCCGCCTGGCGTTTCCTCGATCTGTTCACCCAGCGCCGCTGGGCCACGGCCTGCGTCGTGATCGCGGGGCTGTTGGCGGTTGGTGGCTATCTGGTGAGCCTGCATTTGAAGGTCGGCGACCTGGACGCCGGTGCGCCGGAGTTGCGCGCCGATTCACGCTACAACCAGGACAACGCCTACCTGACCCAGCACTACGGCGCCAGCAGCGACGTATTCGCCGTCATGGTCAAGACCCCGCCCGGGGGCTGCTCCAGCTACGACACGCTGCAGCGCGTGGACAACCTCGACTGGCAACTGCGCGGCCTGCCCGGCGTTGATTCCACCAACTCCCTGGCGCTGCTCAACCGCCGCGTGCTGGTGGGTCTCTCCGAAGGTAACCCCAAGTGGTACGAGCTGCTGAACAATCAGGCGACGCTCAACATGGTCACCGCGGGGGCTCCACGGGGCCTGTACAACGAAGATTGCAGCCTGCTGACCTTGTACGCCTTCCTGACCGACCATAAGGCCGACACCCTCGACCAGGTGGTCGCCAACGTGCAGGCCTTCGCCCATGGCAACGACAACGAGCAGGCCCAGTTCCTGTTGGCGGCCGGCAGTGCGGGCATCGAGGCCGCCACCAACATCGTGGTCAAGCAGGCCAGCCACGAGATGCTCTGGTGGGTCTACGCCGCGGTGTGCCTGCTGTGCCTGGTGACCTTCCGCAGCTGGCGCGCGGTGCTGTGCGCGGTGCTGCCGCTGATGCTGACGTCGATTCTCTGCGAAGCCTTGATGGTCTGGCTGGGGATTGGCGTGAAGGTCGCGACCTTGCCCGTGATCGCCCTAGGCGTAGGGATCGGCGTCGACTACGCGCTGTATGTGATGAGCATCGTGTTGGCCGAAATGCGCCGCGGCGCCACGCTGTCACACGCCTATTACCGGGCGCTGCAGTTTACCGGCAAGGTGGTGATGCTGACCGGTGTGACCCTGGCCATTGGCGTCGGCACCTGGATGTTCTCGCCCATCAAGTTCCAGGCCGATATGGGCGTGCTGCTGGCCTTCATGTTCGTCTGGAACATGGTCGGGGCACTGGTGTTGCTGCCGGCGCTGGCGTACTTCCTGTTGCCGCAACAGCGCTTACTGGTAGATACGCCGCCGGTACCCGCGGTCAAGCCGCGCACGCGCGCCGGGCACAAGGTGGCGCAACGCCTGGAGGTGCGCCATGAAGGTTGAACAGCGCACGGCCGGAGCGCCGCAGGCCCTGCTGTTATTGCTCGGCAGTTGCCTGCCGGTGCTGGGCGCGGTGCTTCTGGCGCCCGTGCTGCCGCGCATGCAGCAGCACTTCGCCGAGACCCCGGGTGCCGCCGTGCTGGTACCGGTGGCGTTGACCTTGCCCGCGTTGGTCGTCGCGATCCTGGCGCCGTTCGCGGGCATCATCGCTGATCGCGTTGGGCGCAAGCCGCTGCTGTTGCTGGCGATGTTGTTGTACACGGTTTGCGGGACGCTGCCGCTGTGGCTCGAGTCGCTGCAGGCCATCGTCCTGAGCCGCACAGGCATCGGGCTGGCCGAAGCCGGGATCATGACCTGCTGCACTACCCTGATAGGCGATTACTACAGCGGTGGGCGGCGGGAGCGGCTGTTTGCCCTGCAGATGGTCGTGACTTCGTTGTCGGCGGCGGTGTTCATGGGCGTGGGCGGTTACCTCGGCCAGGACAGCTGGCGTACGCCGTTCACCCTGTACGCGGTGGGCTTGCTGTTCCTGCCGCTGATGGCAGGCCTGCTGTGGGAGCCCGTGGCGCCGACGGCAAGCCTTTCAGTGCGCACCTCCATGCCGTGGCGGGGCCTGTTGCCGTTGCTGGGCCTGGCGCTGCTGGCCGGCCTGAGCCTGTTCATCGTGCCGGTGCAGGCCGGCTACCTGCTCAACCTGTTGGGCGTCGATGGCCCACAGCAAATCGGCATGAGCATGGGCGGCAACCAGCTGGGCGTGCTGCTCGGCGCGCTCAGTTTTCGCCTGATCGGCCGCGCCCGGCCGGGCTGGCTGTTGCTGCTGGCGTTCGCCATGGCCGGCAGCGGCGGGCTGTTGATGGCCGTGGCCCACTCCCATGGCGCGGTGTCGCTGGCGGTGTTCATCAACGGCCTGGGCATCGGCCTGATGCTGCCCACGCTGATCACCCGGATCATGGCCCAGGTCGATTTCTGCCAGCGGGGGCGGGCCAGCGGCTTGTTCACCGCGGCCGTTTTCGCCGGCGAATTCGTCAGCCCGCTGGTGGTGCTGATGCTCACCGCGGGCGTCAGCTCGGCGCTGCCCACCGCACTGGCCGTGGTCGGTGGCCTGCAATGGCTGGTGGCTTTGAGCTGCCTGCGTATACCTCATTCCGTTGCTTCGGGAGAACATGCATGAAGGCGTTGCCTGGTTTCAAACGCGTCGTCACCGGCCACAGCCGTGACGGGCGCGCGGCCTTGGCCCACTGCGGTCCCACCCCCAACAGCTTCGCCCTGCAAGCCGTACCCGGCACGGTTTTCCATGAAATCTGGAACACCAGCGCCAGCCCGGTGCCCATCGACAATGGCGACGACCCCAGCGCCCGCGCCTTGTGCCTCAGCCCGGCGCCGCTCGGCAGCCTGATTCGCGTGGTCGACATTCCCCCAGACAGCGTGCAGAACAACGTCAGCGCCGAAGCTGCGGCCGCCGCCTTCGCGGAAATCGGCCAGGCCCACGCGGGCACCGGACAGCCTAACTCGCGCCACAAGCTGATGCACCGCACCGAAACCCTCGACTACGGGATCGTCACCGAGGGCGAGGTGTGGCTGGTACTGGATGACGAAGACGTGCACCTGACCCGCGGCGACGTGGTGGTGCAGCGCGGTACCAACCACGCCTGGAGCAACCGCACCGAAGCGATGGCGCGCATGGTCTTCATCCTTCTCGATGGTCGCTTCGCCCAGGAGCTGCAAGCATGAAACTGGCAACCTTGAACAACGGCAGTCGCGACGGCCAGCTGGTGGTGGTCTCCCGCGACTTGCAGCGCGCCGCGCTGGCGCCGGTCGCGACACTGCGCGAGGCCATCGAAACCTGGGCGGCCAGCGAGCCACGCCTGCAGTTGCTGTTCCAGGCGCTCGAAGCCGGCACCGCGGCAGGTGCTTTCGCCTTCGACCCGGCCCTCGCCATGGCGCCATTGCCGCGGGCCTACCAATGGTGCGACGGCTCGGCGTTTCTCAACCACGGCACCTTGATGCAGAAGGCTTTCAACCTCGAACCCATCGACGGCGCCGAGCACACCCCCCTGATGTACCAGGGGGCCGGCGACGATTTCCTCGGCGCGCGGCAGGATATTGCCTTGCCCAGCGTTGCCCAGGGCATCGATTTCGAAGGCGAATTCGGCGTGTTGGTCGACGACGTGCCTTTGGGTTGCTCGGCCGAGCAAGCGCTAAGCCATATCAAGCTGGTGCTGCAGATCAACGATGTCAGCCTGCGCGCCCTGGCGCCGCGGGAGATGAAAACCGGTTTCGGCTTCCTGCAGGCCAAGCCGTCGTCGGCCTTCGCGCCGGTGGCGGTCACCCCTGGCGAGCTGGGCGAAGCCTGGCAAGACGGGCGCGTGCAGCTGCCCCTGAACATTCACTGGAACGAGCAGTGGTTCGGCCACCCCCACGGTGGCGAGATGAATTTCAGTTTCGGGCAATTGATCGCCCACGCGGCCTTCACCCGCAAGCTGGGGGCTGGAACCCTGGTTGGCTCGGGCACGGTGTCCAATCGTCAACGAAGCGCGGGGTCGGCCTGCATCGCCGAGCGCCGTGCCATCGAGATGATCGAGCAGGGCGCCGCTCAGACGGCTTTCATGCAGTTCGGTGATCGCGTGCGGATGGAGGTGTTCGACGCTGCCGGCCAGTCGGTGTTTGGGGCCATCGATCAACGTGTGGTTCAGGCCAATGGCTAAGGTGTTTGCATGCGCGTCTTGATCACCGGCGCGAACGGCTTCGTGGGGCGCCAATTGGTCCTACGGCTGCTGGAGAAGGGTGCCGTCGCCAGCCGACGTATCAGCCACCTGTTATTGCTCGACGCCCAACTGGAGGGCTTCGCGCACGACGCACGCTTGCGTCTGTACAAGGGAAACATCACCGATGCCGCCTTGCTTCGCCGCGTACTGGCGGATGGTATCGACCTGGTCTTCCATCTCGTCAGCGTGCCAGGTGGCGCGGCGGAGCAGGACTATGGCCTGGGCTACCAGGTGAACCTGCTGGCGAGCCTGGAGCTGTTCGATCAACTGCGTCAGCAAGCCCGCCCGCCGGTATTGGTGTATGCCAGCAGCGTCGCGGTATACGGCGCCGCGTTGCCTGTACGCATGGATGAGTCGGCTCCCACTTGCCCGCAGTTGTCCTATGGCGCGCACAAGCTGATGGTCGAGACAGCGTTGTGCGACCTGGCCCGGCGCGGAGAGGTGGATGGCCGGGCGCTCAGGCTGCCGGGCATCGTCGCGCGCCCGCCGCAGACCAATGGGCTGCGCAGTGCGTTCATGAGCGACCTGTTACACGCCTATGCCACGGGGCAAGCCTATGTCTGCCCGGTGGCCCCCGAAGCGACCGCTTGGTGGATGTCGGCGCGGTGTTGCGTCGACAACCTCATCCACGCCGCAGAGCTGCCGGCCAGTACCGAACGGGTATGGCAATTGCCGGTACTGCGCTTGTCGATAGCGCAGGTGCTCGACGCCCTGGCCAAGCGTTTTGGCGTCGTGGGCCGGGCGGCGATCCGTTTCGAGCCCGACGCTCACCTGCAAGCCTTGTTCGGCGCGATGCCCATGCTCAAAGCGCCACGGGCTCGCGCTGCGGGGTTCTGTCACGACGGCAGCGCCCACGCGCTGGTTCGCAACGCCCTTAATTTGCCTGTCCGGAGAAAAACACCATGACCCCCTCAAAACGTCGCCTTGTGGATTTGTCGGTCACGCTCGAAAACAACCCATATACCGATCCGCCGCCACTGCTGCCGAAAATCGAATACATGGACCACCAGCAGGGCTGGCCCGAAATGGCCGCGATGTTTCCCGGCCTGCGCATGGACCAGATGCCGGGTAACGAGTCGTGGGCAGCGGAGCGGCTGCAGATCACTACCCACAGCGGCACCCACATGGATGCCCCTTGGCACTACGCATCCACCACCGACGGCGGGCAGCCGGCCTGGGGGATTGATGAGATGCCCTTGGAGTGGTGCCTGCAGCCCGGGGTGAAGCTCGACTTTCGGCATTTGCCCGACGGGCATGTCGTCACCGCCCAGGAGGTCGAGCAGGAGCTGGCACGCATCGGCCACAGCCTGCAGCCCTTGGACATCGTGCTGGTCAACACCCACGCGGGGGCACTGTTCGGGCAACCCGGCTACCTCGATGCCGGGGTGGGCATGGGCCGTGAAGCGACCCTGTATCTGCTGGACCGCGGCGTGCGGGTGGTAGGGACCGACGCCTGGAGCTGGGATGCACCCTTCAAATACACCCGTGAGCGCTTCGCCGAAAGTGGCGACGCGGCGATCATCTGGGAGGGGCACAAGGCGGGCCGAGACATTGGCTACGGGCAAATGGAAAAACTCGCCAACCTCGAGCAGTTGCCGGCCCATGGTTTTGAAGTGTCGTGTTTCCCCTACAAGATCAAGCACGCCTCGGCCGGCTTCCTGCGCGCGGTGGCGATTTTTGAAGACCAGGACGATTCGCTATGAGCCTTCGTCTTCTGCTGGCTGCCAGCCTGGCGCTCTGTGCCTCCCTGGCC
The DNA here is from genome assembly GCF_900111955.1 of Pseudomonas sp. NFIX10. NCBI lineage: Bacteria > Pseudomonadati > Pseudomonadota > Gammaproteobacteria > Pseudomonadales > Pseudomonadaceae > Pseudomonas > Pseudomonas sp. NFIX10. The sequence continues at coordinate 137,628 of NZ_FOKH01000017.1, forward strand.
AAGGCCGAGGATGCCGCACTGGACGTGAGAGCCAGTTCGCTGCTCAAACGTGCCGCCGATTATTATCAGTTGCAAGGTGACGCGGCTTTGCCGGCCTTCAGCCGACAAGGCGAGTTTATAGATGGCGACCGGTTTGTCTTCGTCGTCGACAGCCGCGGTACTTTGCTGGCGAGCGGTGGCCCAACGGCGGTGCTGATCGGGCGGGAGGTTTCCAGGGTGCTCGCGCCTGAGCTCCAGGCCGCGTTCACCCATGCCTTCAGTGCCAGCGACGACGTAGGCATCCAGACTGTCGAGTATCGCTGGAACAACAGCGCCCAGCATCGTGTAGAACTCAAGCGCGTTTACTTCAACGGGTAGGGGACCGAGTGGTCGCCGCTACCCAGTCGATTCCTCACGCCAGCGCTACCCAGGCCCAGCAGTTGCTGAGCCGAGCCGCCGTGGCGCTGGGCAAGGATCCGGACGCCACGGTCAGGGCGATCAACGACCTGTCATCGGACTTTCGCGAGGACGACCTGTACGTCTTCGTGGTGGATTCACGCACCGGCCGCTATGTGGCGCATGGGTACAACCTGCGCTTGGTCGGTGTGGATTTCGCTAGTATCCATGACCCCGCGGGCAAACCCGTGGGTGCGCCGATCATCGAACTGATGCGCACGAGCACCTCTGCCAAATACGATTATCGCTGGAAAAACCCGGTGACAGGAAAGGTCGAGGACAAAGATGCGTTGATTCAAAAGGTGGGGCATTACCTGGCTGTAGTGGGCTATTACCGCAGCACTTCCGGGGAAGATCACTAGCCTCGGTATGCTACATGTCGGAGCACTGGCTTATCGACCATCGCCGCGTTTTCAAAATGGGGCGGTGCTGCAATTGAACTGGAGTATGTCCATGTTTGCCAAAAATACCTGATACGTTGCTTGTACCCCAGCGGAGGTGAGTGGGCAGCCGCTTGGAAGGCAAATCTGTGGAGAGAAAATGGTTTTCTTCAGGGGGCCGGATAGCCGCATTGCTGCCGTAGAAGATTTCTGTCCACACCGCGGCGCTCCACTTTCCTTGGGGTATGTCGAAAACGGCGAGCTGGTATGCGGTTATCACGGCTTGACGATGGGCGCCGACGGCAAGACTGCTTCGATGCCCGGGCAGCGGGTGCAAAGCTTTCCATGCAACAAATCCTATTCGACAGTCGAGCGTTATGGTTTTGTCTGGGTATGGCACGGTGCACAAGACCAAGCAAACCCTTCACTCATTTCCTACGCTCGATTGGGCAATCAGCGAGGAGTGGGCTTATGGCGGTGGCTTGTTTCACATCAATTGTGATTATCGCTTAATGATCGACAACCTGATGGACCTAACGCATGAAACCTATGTACATGCGTCGAGCATCGGACAAAAGGAAATTGGGGATTCATCGAAAGGACCGCCTATGAACCGTTTCATACAAGGCACATCGGGATCAACGCACGTTGCTCCCCGAAAGCTCGACGACTATATCACCGATACCAACCCGGTTCGTATAGTCGACGACTTCGTTGACGATCTCGACCTAGTCAATGGGCTCGACGGTGCTGTTCCTGGTGACACTTGCCGGCCTGCTTACCATCCTGAAGTCCTTCTGAAAATCTACATCTATGGCTGTCTCAACCGCATCCCCCTAGATGAGACCCAGTGAATCAAAGCAAAAAAAGAGCAGAGTCCCGGAAGGTCGAACGAAACATAAAGCTGCTATTTGTTCTGAAGTCCGCGAGACTCAGCGCACTTCAGTTCGACAGTACCTAAGTCATCGACTAGCATCAGGTTTCAAATTCTTCACTTCTCAGTCTTCGGAGCTCGTCCATGTGGTCGAATGCGTACGCTGGAGCATTGCTACTTCTCGTTGGTATTGAGAGCGCTTTGGCAGTACCTGAGATTCCTGATAGCAGCTTACAAGATATTGCGATGGCCTCTTGGTACCGAGGACCACTACCCGGCACTCCGTTTTATGATGGGCCGGTCATTTATTACAATCCGAGTGTTGTCAGATCCGTTGGGCCTGAACTCGCTTCTTTTTTTAAGGCGCACGAATATTGTCACGTAATGCTGAATCATATTGAGCGAGCAAATTTCTCCGGTGATCCATACTCGACCGCTTGGATTCGGCAAGGGCTTGAGTTAGAGGCCGATACTTGTGCAGTACGAGTGCGTATGGGTGAAAATAATCCTAGAGTTGTCAAGGCCGCACTTAGTTTTTTTATAAATCAAGGTCAAAGCTCGGCGGACGCCAACCACCCACCTGGCTCAGTTAGAGCGCAAACGATTTATAATGCCGCAATGCAGTCACGAGCGCCCTTCTGAGCTATTTGGTAAAAGTGTTTCCCATAACGTCTGTGCTTTATTTCCTGCGTTAATATCAGCGGACGGCATCCAGCGGCCATAGACTTGTGCGATCATCAGCCAACTGGCATGCCCCATCTGCTTAGCCACCCACATTGGATGCTCGCCAGCGGATAGCATCATTGAAGCGTAAGTATGCCGCGTCTGATACGGCCGCCTGTACCTGACACCAGCCTTCTTCATCGCCGGCACCCACATCGTTTTTCGGATCGGGCCATCGCCAGCCCAGCGCTCGAGAGTACGCGGGTTCTGGAATACCTCGGCGTCAGCCAAGAAAGTGTGCGTCTTCTGCGCTTTCAATGCTTCCATAGCTGGCCTGAGCAGCTTCACACTGCGGCGCCCGGCGGCAGTCTTCGTGATCTCCGCCTTCCCTTTGCTCGCCTGAGTCATTGCTCGGCTCACCATAACCTCTTCTCGAAGCCAATCGATGTCGCCCCAATCCAGCGCCACCAGTTCGCTCGTGCGCAGGCCGGTCCAGAGAGCGAACTGCATCATGTTGCGGGCCTGACCGGATAGGGCGCTCAGCACCGCCTGTTGTTCCTCTGGACTGAACGGGTCGACGTCATCCTCTTTGGTCGGCGCAGCCTTGCGTGAGTAGGTCCATCCAGCCAGCGGATTAAGCTCTATCAACTCCTCTTCGGCGGCATCGTTGAGTGCGGATCGCAGACAGCTTTGGATATTGCTGAGCGTCTTGTTGCTCACCTCCAGGGTATCGAGCCAGTCGCGCACTGCTTTTCGTTTCAGATCCACGAGCATCATATCGCCTAGAGCGGGGATCAGGCGCAGCGTGACCAGCTTCCGGTAGCCATCGAACGTGCTGCTCGAGACGTGCTTCTGTTTCGCCTCGAGCCACCTGGTCAAGACGCCGGCCACAGTCTCGCGGGAGGATTCGGGCTTGAACTTCGCCGCCCGGGCCGAGCCAGGGAACGTCACCGAATAGTCGAAGGTGCCGATCGATATCGCATGCTCGATCGCCGCCTTGTGCTGTTCGGCTTTCTTCAGATTAGTGGCGGTGGGCTTGAGCGTGATGCGCTCCCGGCACCGGACGCCCCGATACATGAACGTGATTTCGATGCTCGAATCGGAGACTGCCCGAACTCCCCGCCCGCCTCTAGCCGCCCTGTAGCAACGTTTGAATTAGCGGAATTGCTTTCGGCGCATTCTCCATGCCCAAGTCCACTAGTTTCGTTATCAGCTGTTTTGTGGTTTCGCCAGGAGCTTCGCGAAGAGCTTTCAGAATCCCGCTCTTTTGCTCCTCTGGAATGTTCGCGGACTGCAATTTTTCGCCTCGATCAACTGACGGAGGGTTTCCTCGTGAAGCTTAACCGTAACCGTGCCGAGAATCGCACTGACACCCCCGTCATCTTCGATGAAGTCGATGCCCTTAGCGGTAATGGTTGCGCAGTGGATTGCTCTTCCGCCGTCGATGTACTCGCTATCCAAGAGGGTTACGAGTCCCAGTTCTCGCAGGTAGTAAAGGTTGCCCATACAGAACTTTGGATCGCCGAGGCTCATCACCTCGTCGGAGGCGTCCGGATAGCAGTCCCTGAGATGCTCAAGCATCTCTCTCTGAAGCTCCCGAATCATTTTCATATGTCAGGTCTCCGTGACCGTCGTTTGGAGTGGGGTCAAAACGATAGCACGGCTTGGCCTGGCACTCAGTTGCGGCCTGGGTAAACCCCAGACAGCAAAAACCCGGCTTGGCGGCCGGGTTCTCAATCAGCCCATTGGCGTGGGCTCTAGCACTTCTCGTTTCAGGAGAACAATATGAAACATTCAGGAAGTACCACCGGACGCAACCGGATGCAACAGCAATTGTTCACCAAGGCTACCGACTTCGCGACGGTAGATAATGGAAAAGGGGGCGGATTTATTTGTTCAGATTGTCCCGTCCTGAATAAGGTTTACACCTTCTGATCCGTTTTCAGGAGGGCGTAATGAAATCAGCAAAAAGGCGTAGTCAGCGCGACTACACGCTGACCTTTAAATTATCGGTTGTTGATCAGGTCGAAAAAGGCGAGCTGAGTTATAAAGAGGCTCAGGAGCGCTACGGGATTCAAGGCAAAACGACCGTTCTGACGTGGTTACGCAAGCACGGTCGACAGGATTGGAGCCCAGGCACATACATTGGCTCGCCGAGGATGGGGTCTATGCCCGACAAAAACCGACCATTAACGCCAGAGCAACGTATCAAAGAGCTTGAAGAGCAGTTA